>DATMSY010000120.1:0-16651 GCA_035565135.1 Devosia sp. | reverse complement strand
GCTCATATAAGCTCGTTAGTCGTCGTGGTTCTGTTCTGGATCGAACAGCTGGATCGGCGCGCCCGGCATGATCGTCGAGATGGCGTGCTTATAGACCAGTTGGGACTGGGCGTCACGGCGCAGCAACAGGCAGAAATTGTCAAACCAGGTGATGACCCCCTGCAGCTTGACGCCGTTCACGAGGAAAATCGTGACCGGAACTTTCTGCTTGCGGACATGGTTGAGGAAAGAGTCCTGGAGATTTTGTTGTTTTTCACTAGCCATTTAGGTCTCTTTTCGCGGCATTTGTTGTCGCTGTTATAGTTGCGCTGGCTGGTCCAGACTGGGTGCGAAGGCCGATGCCCTGCCCCCATCGCAAAGTGTATTCATCACACGTTAAACACTATGGCACAGAAGCCCAAGGCTGCCTACCCGCGCCTCGTGCATGGCTCCGGCCAATTTTTAGAGCCCCAGCGACTTGATTTTCCGATGCAGCGCGCTGCGCTCCATGCCGACAAATTCGGCCGTTTTGGAGATATTGCCGCCAAAACGCTCGATCTGCGCCAAGAGGTATTGCCGCTCGAACACTTCGCGGGCGTCGCGCAGCGGCAGGCTCATCAGATGGGCCGAAGCATCGGTGTCGCCCACGGTGGGCAGCACTTCGCCAATATCGGATGGCAGCATGGCCGCGGTAATCACCCCGCCCTCGGGCTGCTGGTCCTTCATCAGAATCAGCAGGCGCTCGATGGAATTGCGCAATTGCCGCGCATTGCCCGGCCATTCCTGCGCCTGCAGCACCGCAATGGCGTCATCGCCCACCGTCATGCGCTGCAGATTATGCATGCGGCAGACCTGCTCGATGAAGACATTGACTAGCGGCGGCACATCCTCGCGCCGCTCCTTGAGCGGCGTCAGCGGCAGCGGCACGATGGACAGGCGATGGAACAGATCGGAGCGGAATTCTCCGGCCTCGATCTGGGCCGCGACATTCTGCGAACTGGATGAAATGATCCGCACGTCGATGGGCACGGCCTGCGTGCCGCCAACGCGGTTGAATCGATTTTCAACCAGGGTGCGTAGCAGCGCCGCCTGCGTCTGGGCCGGTAGCGTCGTTACCTCCGAGAGATAAAGCGTGCCGCCATGCGCCTTCTCGAGGGCCCCGACCTCCACCTTGAGAATGCCGGTTTTTTCGCGCGCTTCGCGGCCGAACAGCACCACAGGCACTTCTTCCGGCGCGTAGAGCGAGGCGTTGATCTCGACAAAGGGCGCATTGGCGCGCGGGCTGCGCTGATGGATCAACCGGGCCACCAGGCCCTTGCCGGCCCCTGAAGGACCCGAAACGAATATGCGCGAATTGGTCGGCGCGGATTTGTCGATGATCCCACGCACCTGCTGCAGCGCCGGGGACGTGCCGACCATATCCGCGCTCTTGCCCGCCGAGCGTTCCTTGAGCTCGGCAACCTCATTGCGCAGGCGCGTCGCCTCCATGGCGCGCTGGGTGATATGCAGCAGCCGATCGATCTTGAAGGGCTTTTCGATATAGTCATAGGCGCCGCGGCGAATGGCCGAGACCGCTGTTTCGACATTACCATGGCCCGAGATCATCACCACCGGCATATCGGGATGCTGGCTCTGGAACACGTCGAGCAGCTGTAGACCGTCGAGGCGCGACCCCTGCATCCAGATATCGAGGAAGACGAGGCTTGGCCGGCGACGGGCGATTTCGTTGAGCCCGCTATCGGCATCATGGGCCTGACGGGTCTCGAACCCTTCATCCTCCAGGATGCCGGCGATCAGGTCGCGGATATCGTCTTCGTCGTCGATAATCAGAATGTCGAGTGCCATTACTTGTGAACCGCCGCTGAGATGAGCGGCTCCTCCTGTTGCGAGGGGGCGGTTGATGCCGCATCGGCACCGCCCTTCTCGGAAGTCTTGGTTGGCGATTGCAGGGGCAAGGTGAGGGTAACGCAGGCGCCGACCCGTCCGGTTGAATCAGGTTCGGCGTCAACCAATTCCACTATGCCACCATGTTGTTCGATAATTTTCGCCACGATAGCGAGACCCAGTCCCGTGCCCTTTTCGCGTGTCGTCATATAGGGCTCGAGCAACCGCTGCCGGTTTTCGCTGGGCCAGCCCTTGCCATTGTCGGACACATTGATCCGCGCATGATTGCCCTCGATCTGCCCCTGGACGGTGATCGTGGGTATCCATTCGGTGGAAACGTCAACGGTTTCAAAAGCCTCGACAGCGTTCTTGATCAGGTTGGTCAGGCTCTGCGAGATCAGCCGGCTATCGAACCAGGCATAGATGGGCTCGTCCGGTAGGTCGGTATGGATGACCATTTCCGGCAGCCGGACGCTTTCGAGGAACACCGCCTGCCGGATAGTATCTGACAGGTCCGCCGTTTCCGGAGCCGCTTCCGGCATGCGCGCGAAGGCGGAAAACTCGTCGACCATGCGCCCGATATCGCCCACCTGGCGGACGATGGTGTTGATGCATTTGTCGAAGACATCGCGATCGTCCTCGAGCTTACTGCCATAGCGCCGGCGCAGACGCTCGGCCGAAAGCTGGATTGGCGTCAGCGGATTTTTGATTTCGTGGGCGATGCGGCGGGCGACGTCAGCCCAGGCGCTGGTGCGCTGCGCCGATTCGAGATCGGTAATGTCATCGAAGGTCAGCACATAGCCCTTGGATTCGGCGATGGACCCCTCACGAGTCAACTGCACCTGGTAGGTCCGCCGGTCCGTTTCGTTGCCCAGCTGAATCTGGTCGCGGACCTGGCCGCGACGGGCGGAGCGGGCGCGCTCGAGGATCGGCGCCAGTTCGGGCATGGCGTCCTCGATCCGCTCGCCCATGAGCCCGATTTCATCGCGCCCCAGCATTTCGCAGGCACGCGCATTGACCAGCGTGACGGCGCCGAACGGGTCGAGCCCGATAATGCCGGCCGACACGCCTTCCACCACGGCTTCGGTAAACTGGCGGCGCTTTTCGTTCATCTCGCTGGCGGTCAGCAAGTCCTCGCGCTGTGACTTAAGCTGCAAGGTCATCTGATTGAAGCCATTGGACAAATCGCGCAAATCGCCCCTGCCCTCTTGGACCGGAACCTGCACATCGAGATCGCCGCGGCTGACACGGCTGGAAGCAATCATGAGGTTTCGGATCGGGTCCACGAAACGGTTTGCGAGCGCGATGCCGATCCAGAGCGCCGCCAGCAGCAGCACCACGGCCAAACCGACATACATGATGGTGAACGTGATCTGGAAGACCAGCCGGTTGGACGCGTATTGCCGGTATTCGGTGATGTTCTCGTCCGTCAGCCGCATATATTCGAGCACTTCGGCATCGACCGGACGCGCGACAAACAGGAACGTGTCGTCATATCCCCGCAGCTTCACGATCGAGCCGACCAGATTGGTGCTGCCCGGCGCAATCGCGCTCGGCACGCCTTCGACCACGCCCTGCGTGATGCCCTCGGGCAGTCGCGGATAGGCCCCCTGGACGTTGATCTGCGCGCGCATCAGCGTATCGCCATCGCTATGGATGAGCGAGGTGAACGGCAGCGAGCGCGTCACCGCCAGCGCCGTCAGGATGCGTTCGAAGCGGGCCCGGTCCTCTTCATATGTGCCGCGCGCCTGCTCAAGCTCGGTAGCGACCCAGATAATGTCGTCACGCAGCACCTGGGCATGTTCGAGCATGTAGGAGCGCGCTACGAGACGCGAGCTTTCCACCATGGCCCGCGTGCGCTCGGAGAACCACTGATCGAGCCCTTGGTTAAGCGAAAAGGTCGCCACCACGGCCACAATGGCGGCGGGAATGGCGGCCACGATAGCAAACATCGTGACCATGCGGACCTGCATGCTGGAGCCAGGCTGGCGTTGCGAACGGGCCTGGATCAGCAGCACCGCTTCGGTGACGACCAGCGCGATCATCAGCAGGACAAGGATGCCGGTGACGATCCAGATGACCGTCCATACCGTGGCGGAAGGCTCGATATTGGTCGCGCCCGACAGGATCAGGAACGAAATCGAGGACATCAGCACCGAGGCCGAAACCACGACAAAGCCCAGCACACGCAAGGGCCTATTGGTATGGGCAGCAAAAAACGGCACACGAGAAGGGTGCGCTGCGTCGCTCCGCCGTGCCGGCGCAGGCTGGTTATCTATCGTCGCAGTTTCCGTCATAAATGCCGCTTGGCACTCCATCTCTGCCACAGGAAGGCAGAGCCTGACCCAATTTGCGCGACCCTTCAAGATAATTGTTGCCAAAATGTGACAGTGTGATCAAGCGCCGCATTTTAGCCATGCGCATGAACCAACTGCGAGCCGCCCATCAGTTCCGCCGGCTATGCTTGACGATCTCGATGCTGTGGGTGCGGATTTTCTTGCGCAGGGTGTTGCGATTGAGGCCGAGCAGGTCGGCCGCCTTGATCTGATTGCCGCCACAGGCATTGAGCGCCATGGCGATCAGCGGCGCTTCCACCCGGTCGATAACGCGCTGATAGAGCCCCGGCGGCGGCAGGTTGGGCTCATATTCCCGCAGCAACTGGCCGACATGGGTTTCCACCGCCATCGACACATCAACCGGCCCCGCCATGCCGCCGGTTTGGGGGCGTTCGGCAATGTTGAGTTCGTTCTGAACGATCTCGGCCGAAATGCTTTCATCGGCATAGAGCGCCGAGAGGCGCCGCACGAGATTTTCCAGCTCGCGGATATTGCCCGGCCAAGAATAGTTCTGCATCAGCCGGATCGCTTCGGGCGCAATGGATTTGAGCGGCTCACCTTCCCGTTGCGCGGCATTGAGGAAATGGGTCGTCAGATCCCCGATATCGTCGATGCGCTCGCGCAGCGGCGGCAGGCGGATCGGCACCACATTGAGGCGATAATAAAGGTCTTCGCGGAACAGACCCTGCCGAATCATCTGGCTGAGGTCGCGATGCGTGGCCGCGACGATGCGGACATTGGTCTTGATCGACGATCGCCCCCCGACCATCGTATATTCGCCCTCCTGCAACACGCGCAGCAGGCGGGTCTGGGCATCCATCGGCATGTCGCCGATTTCGTCGAGGAACAGCGTGCCACCCTCGGCCTGCTCGAAGCGGCCGGAGGATCTTGTATTTGCGCCGGTAAAGGCCCCCTTCTCGTGACCGAACAGCTCGGCTTCGATCAGGTCGCGCGGAATGGCGGCCATGTTGATGGCGACGAAGGGCCCATTGCGGCGCTTGCCGAAGTCATGCAGCGCCCGCGCCACCAATTCCTTGCCGGTGCCGCTCTCGCCGGTGATCATCACCGTAAGGTCGGTCTGCATGAGGCGCGCCAGGGCGCGGTAAATGTCCTGCATGGCGGTCGAGCGACCAACCAGCGGCATGGTCTCGCCGGGCTCTTCCGCCTTGCGTTCGGATGCTGTCGGCTTCTTGGCGTCGGCCAGCGCCCGCGCCACCACAGAGAGCACTTCGGTGATGTCGAAGGGTTTTGGCAGATATTCGTAGGCCCCCACTTCCGAGGCGCGGATGGCGGTCATGAAGGTGTTCTGCGCGCTCATGACGATCATGGGCAGGTCGGGCCGCAGCTTCTTGATCTTGGGCATGACCTCGAAGGCATTGCCATCGGGCATGGCCACATCGGTGATGAGGATGTCCCCCTCGCCGCGGCTGACCCAGTTCCACATGGTCGAGATATTGCCGGTGGGGCGAACCTCGTAGCCGGCTCGCGTCAGTGCCTGGTTGAGCACCATGCGGATGGCTGCATCATCATCGGCCAGCAGAACAACATGACTCATTTTGCCGAGACCTCTTCGGTGGATGCATTAAAGGCGCCGCTTGCGACGGGAAGGAGAATGCGGAAGCGCGTACGGCCGGGGCGGCTGTCGCAATCGATCACCCCGCCATGATCGCCCACGATCTTTGCCACCAGGGCTAGGCCCAGGCCCGAGCCATTGAGCTTGGTGGTGACAAAGGGATCGAACAGGAAAGGCAGGATATCGGGCGGCACGCCGGGGCCATTGTCCTCGATGACGATTTCGAGCGGCAGCGAAATGCGCTCGGAAACGCCGGTCACGCTGATGCGGATACCAGGGCGGAAAGCCGTAGTGATACGAATTTCCGGTTTCTGTGTGCGTTCAAGGGCTTCCGAGGCATTTTTGACGAGATTAAGGAAGACCTGAATGAGCTGGTCGCGATTACCGAAAACCGGCGGCAGCGAGGGATCGTATTCCTCCGAGAAGGCGATGCCTCGCGCCACGCCATTGCGCGCCAGCAGCTTCACCCGGTCCAGAATGACGTGAATATTGATCGGCTCCCGCTCCATCGGACGCTCATCGCCAAAGACCTCGACACGGTCGATGAGCCCGACAATACGATCGGTTTCCTCGCGGATCAGCCGGGCCAGTGGAACTTCGTCGCTGGCGACGCTCTGCTCCAGCAGCTGCGCGGCGCCGCGAATGCCCGAAAGCGGATTCTTGATCTCGTGAGCCAACATGGAGGCAAGGCCCGTCACCGAGCGCGCAGCACCGCGCGACACCATCTGCCGGTCGATCTTGTCGGCCATGGTCCGCTCCTGGATGAGCAGGGCCACACGGCCGTCGCTATCCGAGAGCGGGCTGGCGAAGACGTCGGCAATGCGTTCATCCCCAAAGCGGGAAGAGCCGACGCGGACGCGATATTCGGTCATGGGCGCGCGGCGCAACGCCACCGTTTCCACCAGACTGATAATGGGTGACCCAAAGGCGATGAGGTCATCGAGCCTCTGGCGGGTCAGAACGCTCAGCGAGGCGCCAAAAAAGGCCTCGGCGGCGTAATTGACGAAGACGATCTGGCGATCTTCACTGCAAACGATGATCGGCTGCGGCAGCGCCTGCAGAACCGCAGTCGAAGGCACGCTGGCCGCCTTGTTCGCCGTAGTAGACGCGCTCATGCCGCCGCCTTCCATTCGCCCGAAAAAATCTCGCCGATCATCTCGAGCACGTGAGACGGCGCTTCATTGTTGAGAAAACTATTGCGGGTCGGCTTGTCGAGCGTGATATCGGCCGCTTCGAGATACCAGTCGAGATGCTTGCGCGCCGCCCGCAGGCCCACGGCCGTGCCATATTCGACCAGGATGGCCTCGTAATGCTCTGCCACCAATGCGGCGAGTTCATCGCCCTCCGGTGCCGGCTGAGCCTCCTGCCCCACCAATTGAGCGCCGATCTGGCCGACTGTCCATGGCCGGCCCTGCGCGCCACGGCCAAGCATGACCGCCGCCGCGCCAGACTGTTTCAAGGCGTCACTGGCGGTCGCAAAGTCGACAATGTCGCCGTTGACCACGACCGGCACGTTCACGGCCTCCACGACCGCCCGCACCAATTCCCAGCGGGCATTACCCTTGTAGAATTGCTGACGCGTACGACCATGCACGGTGATCATGCGCGCCCCAGCGTCCACCGCGCGCCGCGCGATCTCGGGGGCGTTGAGACTATCATCGTCCCAGCCCAGCCGCATCTTGACCGTCACCGGCAGTGGCGTAGCCGCGACGACAGCGTCGATCAGCGTCATGGCATGATCGGGCACCCGCATCAGCGCCGAGCCGGCATAGCCATTGGTCACGCGCTTGGCAGGGCAGCCGAAATTGATGTCGATGATGTCGGCGCCCGCATCATGGGCAATCTTGGCGCCGCGCGCCATCCATTCGGCCTCGCAGCCGGCCAGTTGCACCATATGCGGCAGCGTGCCGGGACGACCGAGCTTGCGCACCATATCTTCATTGCCGACGCCCAGCGCGCCGCTCGCGATCATCTCCGACACGACCATGCCGGCGCCGAACCGCTCGGCGAGGGTTCGGAACGGGCGATCGGTGATTCCGGCCATGGGAGCGAGAAAAGCAGGGCGATGAAGCTTATGGCTCCCGATGCTCAACTCGCAGGCAATTTCAGTCAATGACTGCCCCAGAAATGGTCACTTTTGCAATTCTGCCCGCACAATAGTCAAAAGAGCCGTGAGCGCAACACCCTAAGTAGCGGCACAAGGCGTGCGGCAGCCCTGCACTTGCCGCATGACACGGCGGTCGCTAGACCAGATTCATGTGCCGGTCTTTAGCTCGAGTGCCTCTCCCCAATGCGTCAGAAATCCATCGCCGTCATCGTCGTCGCCGCGGGCCAGGGAGAGCGCGCCAGCGCGGGTGGCGTGCCCGACCCCAAGCAATACCGCAATGTCGCCGGCGTGCCGGTCCTGAAACGCACGATCCAGGCGTTTCTGGAGCACCCGGCCATCGGCCAGATTATCCCCGTTATCCACGCAAGCCATGTCGATCGGTATGCGGCCCTGGATATCGAAAATCCGCGCCTACTGCCCCCCGTTATCGGCGGCGCCACGCGGCAGGCCTCTGTATTGGAAGGCCTCAAGACCCTCGCGCCGCTGCGGCCAGATCTGGTGCTGATCCAAGATGCCGCGCGGCCCTTCGCCACGCAGGACCTCATTGGCGACGTCATCGCCGTGCTGGACCTATATGACGGCGCCCTGCCCGCTTTGGGCGTCACCGACACCATAAAGCGCTCGCTGGACGGCAGGGAGGTCGCGGCGACGGAGGATCGTGGCCAGCTTTTCGCCGCGCAGACGCCGCAAGGCTTCCGTTTCGGTCAGATTTTTTCAGCGCATATGCGCGCCTCAACCATCCGCCGCCAGTTCACCGACGATGCGGAAATCGCCGAATGGGCGGGCCTCAAGGTCGCCATGGTGATGGGCGGCCCCGACAATATCAAGATTACGCATCCCGAGGATTTCGAGCGGGCCGAGCGGATCGTTTTAGGAGATTTATCCATGGAAACCCGTGTCGGCACCGGCTTTGACGTGCACCCGTTCGAGCCCGGCGACGCGGTGTGGCTGGGCGGGGTGCGCATTCCCTACAAGGCCAAGCTCAAGGGGCATTCAGATGCCGACGTTGCCCTGCACGCGCTGACCGATGCCATTCTGGGCGCCATTGGCGAAGGCGATATCGGCGTGCATTTCCCGCCATCCGACATGCAGTGGAAGGGGGCCGCCTCCACCGTCTTCCTCAAGCATGCTGGCGATCTCGTGACCAGGGCTGGCGGCCGCATCGTCAATCTCGACGTGACAATTGTCTGCGAAGGACCCAGGATCGCTCAACACGTGCCGGCGATGCAGGCTGTCATCGCCGAGACACTGGGCATTGCGACCAGCCGGATCGCGATCAAGGCGACAACGAGTGAAAAGCTCGGCTTTACCGGGCGGGAGGAAGGTATCGTGGCCATGGCAAGTGCAAGCGTTGAAGTGCCGAGGACCGACTGATGACAGCCAAGGCAGCGCGTGACCCCGGCAAGGAAATCATCGATTTCCTCACAGCGGCCGGCAAAACCATCGTGACTGCGGAAAGCTGCACCGGCGGGATGATCGCCGCGGCGCTGACCGACATTCCCGGCTCATCCGCCGCTTTCTATGGCGGCTACGTAACCTATGCCAACGCCGCTAAATCCCGGATGATCCAGGTCCCCGCCCGGCTCATTCACGATTATGGCGCGGTGTCCAATCAGGTGGCGCGGGCCATGGCCGACGGCGCCCGCAACACGGCGCGGGTCGATTATGCCGTGGCGGTCACCGGCATTGCCGGGCCGGATGGCGGCACGGAGAAAAAGCCGGTCGGGCTCGTCTACGTTGCCGTATCCTCGGAGCTGGCCACCGTAGTCATCGAACACCGCTTCGGCGACCTCGGCCGCGACGCCGTGCGCCGCGCAACTGTGGAGGCAGCATTCGAGCTGATCCTGCAGGTGCTCAACAGCGACGACGACTAGGCTTTCCTAATCCCCGTAACGCCTGTCGGCTTCGTCGGCGAAGGCGCGGATGATTTCGTCCTGCTTGGCCGCAAAAGCGGGTTCGGCAACGGCCGCGATCAGCGGGTTGGAAATCTTGAAGTCGATCTCGAAGCGCACCCGCGTGCCCATGCCTTCCTGCTCGAAGCTCCAGACGCTGTCGAGATAGGCAAAGGGCCCGTCGACCGCCTTGGCGCGGATCGTCAGCGCCTCGGGGTCGGCGGTCACGCGGCTGGTATAGGCCTGGGTAATCGGCCCGAAAAACAGCGTCATCTTGGCCAGGCGAATATCGGCATCGCCGGCGGCGGGGTCCTTGCGGACCTCCATCGCCTTGCAATTGGGAATGAAGCGCGGATAGTCCGAGAGGTCCGCGACAATGTCGTACATGCGGCGCGGAAGATGAGGCACATGCCGTTCGAAAAAGCGTTTCATCAGTGGCCGAGCTTTGCCATCCGGGCTGCCTTGAGCGCGGCGAAATCCTCGCCGGCATGGTGGGACGAGCGGGTCAAGGGGCTGGACGAGACGAGAGCAAAACCCTTGGCCGTCGCAACGGTGGCGTAGGACTTGAACTCGTCGGGCGTGACGAAGCGCTGCAGCGGATAGTGCTTCTTGGTCGGCTGCAGATATTGCCCGATGGTCAGGAAATCCACATCGGCCGAACGCAGATCGTCCATCAACTGGAGCACTTCATTTCGCTCTTCACCGAGGCCCACCATGATGCCGGACTTGGTGAACATGGTTGGATCGAGTTCCTTGACCTTCTGCAGCAGCCGGATCGAATGGAAATAGCGCGCGCCGGGCCGGACCTTGAGATATTTGGACGGCACGGTTTCGAGGTTATGATTGAACACGTCCGGCTTGGCGGCCACGACGATTTCGAGAGCCCCTTCCTTGCGCAGGAAGTCAGGCGTCAGGATTTCGATCGTGGTGCGCGGATTGCGGGCGCGAATGGCCAGGATCACGTCGGCAAAATGCTGCGCGCCACCATCGGCCAGATCGTCACGATCCACCGAAGTAATGACGACGTGCTCAAGGCCGAGCTTCTCGACAGCCAGGGCGACCTTTTCCGGCTCGCTCGCATCAAGCGGGCCGGGCATGCCGGTGCGCACATTGCAGAAGGCGCAGGCGCGGGTGCAGATTTCGCCCATGATCATCATGGTCGCGTGCTTCTTGCTCCAGCATTCCCCGATATTGGGGCAGCCGGCTTCCTCGCACACGGTCACCAGCCCATGCTCGCGCACGATCTGCTGGGTTTCCTTGTAGACGGGCGAACCCGGCGCTTTCACGCGGATCCAGTCCGGCTTGCGCAGCACGATGCTGTCGGGCCGGTTGGCCTTTTCCGGGTGGCGCGGTTTCAGCGCCGAATTATCAATGAGCGTAACCAATTTTGGTCCTGACTGGGCATGAGCCCGCTATATCGCTCCCAAGGCGGCCGGTTTACCCCAGCCAGCTATTTTGTCCGCCGGTTGCCAGCGCAACGGCAATTGCCGCCACGCTACCAAGAATTGCTGCGATGCCGACGGTTTTGATGCTGCCCTTTCGCGAGAACAACGAAACCACCAAGCCCACAATCAGGCACGTCACTAGAATGGCGATATCCTGGCCAGATGGCATTGCTAGGCAATCAATCGTGCCAGCAGCACTACGATGATGGCGCCGACCGTGGAGGTCACGACCTGGCGAACCAGATCGTTGCGGATGCCCAGATCGATCTGTAGCGCGGTGAACAGGTATCCGCCCACGAGCGAACCGACCACGCCGCTGACGAGATAGGTAATCAGACCGCCACCGCCCACGATCAGGCTGGCGAGAAAGCCCGCCAAGATGCCAATACCCAGAAATACCAGGATTGCGCGATTATTGTTGCCGCCCATGGTGAAGCCGCCTGTGCTTTGCCGTTCTGGTAGTGTCATATCCTGCCCTCTGAAACGCTCTGCGAGATATTGCGTCTCACAGGGCCAGCTTCAAGGTTTTACCGTGCTTATCGCGCGATCACCCGTGCCACGACAAGTACGACGATGGCGCCAAGCGTTGCCGTGATGATCTGGCTCAGCAATGGATGGCCGACCGGCAGCGAAATATTGGCCACCGAGAGCAGCCAGCCGCCGACAAAGGCGCCGATGACGCCCACGATCAGATTGCGCAACAGGCCACCGCCGCCCAACAGCAGGCCGGCGAGCCAGCCGGCAACCAGGCCGATGGCGAGAAAGATCAGAAGTTCCTGCGTACCCACATTCATTGCATGATCTCCGCGATGTCTACCCATTCCCCGCCCCGGGCGGCCGAAGTGATGGTTGCCTGCACCAGGGCAAGCGAATGCAGATTATCCTTGCCCGAGCTGAAACGCGCGGGAATTGAGCCGGTCTCCAGCACCCTGGCGATGGCGCTGAGGGTTCCCGTGCGGTCGGTGAATTCCACGGGCGCCAGCGACACCGGAACGGCGTCCTTGTCACGCTCGCGCAGGCTGAGGCGGTCGGGACCGGCCTTGCCCATGAAATGATCGCGCGAGGACCAGATGATTTCGCCCTCCGAACAATCCATGGTCCATTCGCCCGCCCATGGCGTCACCGGGCCGCTGCTCATCCAGCTGCCGCGATAGGAGACGATGGTGCCCTTTTCGAATTCGAGCGTCGCGACGCCGATCGGGTGATGCCCGAAAGGGCTCGCCGCCGGATTCCAGGTGCGGCAGGAAACGCGCTTGGGCTCGTCGTTGAGCACCATGCGCATGAGGTCGAAATGGTGGATCGACATGTCGGCCAGCAGCGGATCGGGCATGTCCCAATAGCGATAGCCCTGGCTGGGCGCATGGCGGCGGAAATCGATGGAGACGAGATTAACCGGCCCGAACTTCTGCGCACCGATCAATTCGGCCGCTGCAATCGGCGCGGGCTGGAAGCGGTAGTTCTGGCTGACCATCAGCACGCGCCCATTGGCGCTGGCGAGTTCCACCAGTTCCTTGGCCTCGGCAATGGTCGAGGCGAAGGGCTTTTCGACGATGACATTAAGGCCCAGCTCAAGACAGCGCTTGACCACCGGGTAATGCGCTTCAGTACGCAGGGTGCAGATGGCAAGGTCCGCCTCAAGACCCTGCGCGGCCTCATCCAGGCTCAGGAAACAGCGCTTCTCGTCGATGCCAAGCTCACTCTGCACGCGCTTGATGGCGTCGGGATTGGCATCGACATAGCCCACCATGTGAATGTTGGGAACTTTGGGGATAACTTCCTTGGTCCAGCTAAATCCCCAGTGCCCGAGGCCGACTTGGATGGCTTTGACCATGTGGATAACTCCTTCGATTCCGTTGGGGCCCCTCACCCTGCACGCGCAGCAGGGCGAGGTCGTGGCAACGGCGGTGAGCTAGATATTCAGCGCGCGCCCATAGGCGTCCAGCACACTCTCCTTCATCGTCTCGCTCAGCGTCGGATGCGGGAAGATGGTGTGGATCAGCTCTTCCTCGGTGGTTTCGAGGTTCATCGCGATGACAAAACCCTGGATCAGCTCGGTGACTTCCGCGCCAATCATGTGCGCGCCGAGAAGTTCCCCGGTCTTGGCATCGAAAATGGTCTTCACCAGCCCATCGGGCTCGCCCAGGGCAATGGCCTTGCCGTTACCGACAAAGGGGAAGCGGCCGACCTTGATCTCGCGGCCCAATTCCTTGGCCTTGGCTTCGGTGAGACCAACGCTGGCCACCTGCGGCTCGCAATAGGTGCAGCCCGGAACCTTGAGCTTGTCGAGGCCATGCACTTTGAGCCCGGCGATCTTTTCGACAGTGATGACAGCCTCGTGCTCGGCCTTGTGCGCCAGCATCGGCGGGCCGGCCACGTCGCCAATGGCCCAGATGCCATCCACATTGGTCTTGCCATAGCCGTCGATGACAATCGCGCCGCGCTCGGTCTTGACCCCCACGGTCTCAAGCCCCAACCCTTCGATATTGCACTGCACGCCCACAGCCGAGATCAGCTTGTCGCCAGAAATCTGCTGCTTCTCGCCGGATTTGAGTTCGACATGAGCCACGACGCCATCCTTGGTCTTTTCGACCTTGGCAACCTTGGCATCGGTCAGGATCTTGATGCCGCGCTTTTCCAGCCGCTTGCGGGCAAGGCCCGAAATCTCGGCATCTTCCACCGGCATGATCTGCGGCAGCAGCTCGATAATGGTCACTTCCGCGCCCATGGAGCGGTAGAAGGAGGCGAATTCCACGCCAATGGCACCCGAGCCCATCACCACCAGCGATTTGGGCATGGTGGCCGGCTTCATCGCCTCGAAATAGGTCCAGATCTTGTCGCCATCGGGCTCGATGCCCGGCAGCACACGCGGACGCGCGCCGGTGGCGATGATGATGTTCTTGGCCTTGTAGGCGCCCTCGCCCAGCGCATTCTTGGGCACCGGCCCCTGCGGCTGCACGATGGCCTTCTTGGTCGGCGCAACCTTGACTTCACCCGGCTTGGTGATGACGGCCTCGCCCCAGATGATATCGACCTTGTTCTTCTTCATGAGGAACTGGACGCCATTATTCATCTGCGCGGCAATGGCGCGCGAGCGCTTGACCACGCCATCGATATCGACGCCGAATTTTTCGACCGTCAGGCCATAATCCTTGGCATGGCCCATATGGCCGTAAATCTCGGCCGAACGCAGCAGCGCCTTGGTCGGAATACAGCCCCAGTTCGAGCAGATACCCGCCATATGCTCGCGCTCGATAATGCCCACCTTCATGCCGAGTTGCGCGCCGCGAATGGCGGCGACATAGCCGCCCGGACCGGCGCCGATGACGAGAAGATCGTATTGGTCAGCCATTTTGGCCTCCAGATAAGTTTTGGCCTAGAGGCCGAGCATGGATTTGACGACCGGAACAAGCCCGGTCCCGATGGCACGGGTATTGGCGGCGTCGAGATGGACTCCGTCGCGCGGATCGGCCTTGGCCACCGTCGCGGCGTCGAAAAAGGCAACGCCCGTCTCGTCGGCATGGCGGCGATAGTGGCGGGCAAAGTCATGCGACTCGCGCAGCAGATGATCGAGCCCGCCGAAATTGCTCAGCATGTTCTCATTGGTCGTCTCGACGATATGCGGCGGCGAAACGAGCAGGATTTGCGGAGCCGCCTCGCCGGTCGCCGCAAAATGCCCGCGCGTCAGCTCGACCAATCGCCTTGCGCCGCGAGCCGCATAGGCTGCCGTGCCGGCGACAAATGGCTTCAAATCATTGGTCCCGAGCATGATGATGATCAGGTCCAACGGCTTGTGGCTGTCGAGCAGTGTGGGCAGGATGCGCGCGCCATTGCGGTCGGCCGCGGCGGTCCAATCGTCATAGGCCGTGGCGCGGCCACCCAGGCCCTCGGCGATTACACGCGCCTTACCGCCCAGCCCTTGCTCGAGCGTGGTCGGCCAGCGATCCTCATAAGCATGCCGCGGGCCGCCACCAGGGTCCGCGCCATAGGTCAGGCTATCGCCATAGGCCAGGATGGTTTTCATGCGCCCTGCCCCTTAGGCCAGCATCATCACGGGATTTTCGATCAGGCCCTTGAACACGCCCAGCACTTCGGCGCCCAGCGCGCCATCGACGGCGCGGTGATCACATGAGAGCGTGACGGTCATGAACTGGCCGATCTTGATCTGCCCATTCTCGGGATACACCCGCTCTTCACCAACACCGACCGCTAGGATCGTGCCATGCGGCGGATTGATCACCGCGGCAAATTCCTTGATGCCGAACATGCCCAGATTGGATACCGAGGACGAACCGCCCTGATATTCATGCGGGGCCAGCTTCTTGTTGCGCGCGCGGGTCGCCAGATCCTTGACCTCTTCGGAGATTTCCCGAAGCGTCTTGGTATCGCAGGACTTGACCACGGGCGTAAACAGCCCGCCGGGCACCGACACGGCAACCGCCACGTCGCTGCGCTTGTGGTAGAGGATCGAGTCCCCGGCCCAGGTGGCATTGGCGGTGGGCACGCGCTGCAGCGCAACGGCCCAGGCCTTCATCACGAAGTCATTGACCGAGAGCTTGAACGCCGGCTTGCCTTCCTTGCTCTTGGGCGCGGACGCATTGATCTGCTCGCGCGCCGCCAGCAGTGCATCGATCTTGCAATCGAGCGTCAGGTAGAAATGCGGCACGGTCTGCTTGGATTCAGTGAGGCGAGCCGCCACCACCTTGCGCATGCCATCGTTCGGCACCAGCTCATAGCTGCCCTCTTCGTAGAGCGCGATGACCTGGTTCTTGCTCATGCCGCCCGCCAGCGCAGCGCCGGCTGGAGCTGACGCAGGCGCCGGCTTGGCCGCGCCCTTCCCCGCCTTGGCCGCTTCCACGTCCGACTTAACGACACGGCCTTTGGGACCGGAGCCGGCAATGGTCGAAACATCAAGCCCAGCTTCCTTGGCGAGACGGCGCGCCAGCGGCGAGGCAAAGACCTTGCCCCCTTCCGACTTGGCCGGCGCAGCAGCAGGCTTGGCAGCGGGCGCCGGGTCGGCCTTGGCCGTCGGTGCGGTCTGCGTTGCCGCATCAGCGCGCATGACAGTCCCGGCATCGGCCTTGGGAGCCTCCGCCTTCGGCGCCTCGGCGGGCTTGCTTGCCCCTGCCCCGATGGCGCTCGCGTCCTCGCCTTCCTGCAGCAGCACGGCGATGACGGCATTGACCTTCACATTGTCAGTGCCTTCGGCAACCATGATCTTGCCGATCTTGCCCTCGTCGACCGCCTCGACTTCCATCGTGGCCTTGTCGGTTTCGATTTC
The DNA here is from genome assembly GCA_035565135.1 of Devosia sp. Classification (GTDB taxonomy): domain Bacteria; phylum Pseudomonadota; class Alphaproteobacteria; order Rhizobiales; family Devosiaceae; genus Devosia. The sequence continues at coordinate 157 of DATMSY010000120.1, read as the reverse complement.
AGCGATCACGTCACCCGAGGAGACGCTGTCGCCCTCCTTGACGTGCCATTTGGCAAGCTTGCCCTCTTCCATCGTGGGAGAGAGCGCCGGCATGGTGATTTCAATCGGCATCTCGTCTCTCCTTACGAGCGGTACGTCACGGCATTGACCGCCGCGA
>DATMSY010000119.1:0-27886 GCA_035565135.1 Devosia sp. | reverse complement strand
GGGTCAGCCGCGCCGCGCCATTTCCGCCCCCGCCCAGCGGCGCCAGCACGGGGCTCGGCGTGCCGGTGGACTTTACGCGGTAGGGCCAATCGACATTCAGCTGATGCTGGCCTGCAAAGGGCAGTTTTCTGCGCTTCCGGTGCTCCCGTACCCAATGTACGTTCCGCTCCGGTTCTCGAAAACCACCATTTTCGGCTCAGCCTGAGTGAATGTCGATTGGCCCTAGGCTGACGCCGAGGACGGAATTTTTTCTTTCGCTGCGAGCCGGTTCGCCTTAGCTCTAGCCACGGCAAGCCGTATCGGGGAGATGAGCAGCGATGGATGACGAACGCGCCGGTGCGCGGATCAGGGCGGTTGCCGGCAAGTCCGGCGAGGTGACGCTCAATCAATTGCGCATCTTCTGGGCCGTGGCGCGCTCGGAGACGCTGACCAAGGCGGCCAAGCAATTGGGGCTGGCGCAGCCTTCGCTGTCGCAGCAATTGAGCAAGCTCGAAGCCAATGTGGGCACGCTCTTGTTTCATCGCCGCTCCAATGAAATGGCGCTGACCGAGGCGGGGAGCTATCTCTTGCCCAAGGCCGAGCAGGTGTTGCGCAATATGCGCGAGCTGGAAGATGGGCTGGGCCAGTTCAGCGGCGGCAAGCGGCTGACGCTGCGGCTGGCGGGAATCAATTCGGTGCTGCGGGTGCTGCTGCCAGCGGCGATCGGGACGATGCAGAGCCAGTTCCCCGAGGTCGATTTCGACATTCAGGAAAGTGCGCCGGCCGATATCCTGGAACTGCTTTATGGGCGACGGGTCAATATTGGCCTCTTGGCGGCCAATTCGGTGGCGCAGGCGGGGGTGGGCTTCGTGCAGGTCCCGCTGATCGAGGACCCCTATGTGCTGGTGGTGCCCGAGGGTCTTGTGCTGGATGGGGTGGCCGATCCGCAGGGCGGATTGCCGGCGGAACAGTTTGCGCTGCTCAACCAGGCGATCCAGTTCACCTTTGGCAGCCAGCAGGCCAATCGGGTGGCCGATTGGTATGAGCGGCTCCTGCCGCAGCATCGCGTGGTGGCGCAATGCCGGAGCTTTGAGACGGCGATCGGGCTGGTGCGGGCGGGGTCGGGGGTGTGCCTGGCGCCGGCTTTGGCGACCATTGCCGGCAATGGTCCGCCGGGCGGGGTGCGGCTCTATCGGGTCAAGGCGCCGCCGCGGCGCATCGTGGCGCTGGTGCCCTCGCAATACCGGCGGACCGAGCCTTATGCGCGTTTGATCGAGTTGTTGCAGCAGAGCGCGGCCGATTATGCGGCGCCGGGCGTGTTGCCGACGCCGCCGTTTCTGGCGGTGGATACGGCGGAGGATTTTTAGGCGCTATCAGCACTATAGGCAAAAGCTATGGCTGCCATAGAGTGCGCTGTAGCCGCCCAGCGGTCACCCTTACGGGCAGCGGCAATCACGCCGCATTGTGAGGAGACCTGAAATGGCCTGGAAGAAACCCACCATCATCGAAATTCCCGTGAGCATGGAAATCAACATGTACGCTTGCGCCACGCGCAAGTAGGGACTGGCCTGCCGCGGACAGGGACAATGATCAAAATCGTCATCCTGGGCTCCGCGGCAGGCGGAGGCCTGCCGCAATGGAATTGCGGGTGCGAGAACTGCCGGGCTGCGCGTGGCGCGCCGGATTTGCGCGCGAGCCAGGCGTCGATCGCCATCAGTGGGGATGGGGAGCATTGGTTTTTGATCAATGCTGCGCCCGATCTGCGCCAGCAGATTACGGATACGCCGGTGCTGCATCCGCGCGCGCTGCGGCATAGCCCGATTGCCGGGGTGATCCTGACCAATGGCGAAGTGGACGCGGTGACGGGGCTGCTCTCGCTGCGGGAGGGTTCGCCCTTTGCCCTTTATGCCCATGAACGGGTGCATGGGATTTTGCGGGCCAACAGCATTTTCAATGCGCTGAACCCGGACAAGGTCGCGCGGGTGGCCATCGAGACCGGCGTGGTCTTCGAGCCGAAACTGCCGGATGGCTCGGGCTCGGGGTTGCTGGTCGAGCCCTTTGTCGCGCCGGGCAAGACGGCGCTTTATCTTGAAGGCGCGGCGGAGAATGACGAGGGCGACACGCTGGGCCTGCGCATTACGCGTGATGGCAAGGTGCTGGTATTTCTGGCCGCCTGCGCCGCGGTGACGCCCGAAGTGGCCAAAAAACTCGATGGTGCGGACCTGGTGTTTTTCGACGGCACGCTGTGGCGGGACGATGAGCTGATCGCGCTGGGCCTGGGGCAAAAGACCGGGCAGCGCATGGGCCATATCGCCATGGATGTGGCCATGCCGGCGCTGGGGGGGCTCAGAATTGGCCGCAAGGTGTTCTTGCATATCAACAATTCAAACCCCGCCTGGCGGCACGATGCGCCCGAGCGGGGACAGGCGGAACAGGCGGGATGGATTATTCCCGCCGATGGGATGGAGATGACGCTTTGACAGCCATGACAGCTTTTTCGGTCGCGTCCGATGCGGTGCTCGACAGTGCCGAGGATCTGGAAGCGCAATTGCGGGCCATTGGCGCGACCCGCTACCACAATCTGCATCCTTTCCATCACCTGCTGCATGGCGGCAGGTTGAACAAGGGGCAGGTGCAGGCCTGGGCGCTCAACCGCTATTATTATCAAAGCTCGATCCCGCTCAAGGATGCGGTGGTCATCTCGCGCTTCCGCGACCGGGCGACCCGGATCGAATGGCGGCACCGCATCGAGGATCACGATGGCGATGTGGGTAGCGAGGGCGGTATCGAGCGCTGGCTGCATCTGACCGCGGGGCTGGGGCTCGACAATGAGTATGTCGAATCCGCCGAGGGTATTCTGCCGGCGACGCGCTTTGCGGTGGATGCCTATATCCATTTCGTCAGGGATCGCAGCCCGCTCGAGGCCATTGCCTCGTCGCTGACCGAACTCTTCGCGCCGAACCTGCATGAAGAGCGGATTTCCGGCATGCTGGAGCATTACGACTTCATCAATCCGGGGGTGATGAGCTATTTCAAGCGGCGGCTGGAACAGGCGCCGCGCGACGCCAATTTTGCGCTCGACTATGTCAAGGCCAATGCCAGGACGCCCGCCGAGCGGCAGGCCGTGTGCAATGCGCTGATCTTCAAGACCAATGTACTCTGGGTGCAGCTCGATGCGCTTTATCACGCCTATGTCGAGGGGCACGTGCCGCCGGGCGCTTTCGTGCCAGCCGCATCATGAGCGGGATCGTTGCGCCGGCCACGCGGCGGCGGATGAGCGTGAGCGAAGAGAGCGTGCCGGCCCTGTCGCGCGGCACCAAATTACGGCTCGATGAAACGCGGCAGCGCTGGGTGCTACTGGTGCCCGAGCGGGTGATGGCGCCGGACGAGATTGCCGTTGAAGTGCTCAAGCTGTGCGATGGGCAGCGGAGTGTGGCCGAGATTATCGAGCAGCTGGCGGCGGCCTATGCCGCGCCGCGCGAGGAGATTGCCGGGGACGTCATCGCCATGCTGCAGGACCTGGCGGATTCGGGGTTTCTGGTGGAAGGGAAAAAGCCATGAGCCCGACGCTGAGCGATGCCAGCCCCGTATTGGCCGACGCCCATGACGGGCTTGCCATTCTCGAAGGCCAGTCTGTGGCGCAGGCCTATGGCATTCCGCTGGCGGTATTGCTGGAGCTGACGCATCGCTGTCCGCTGCAATGCGGCTATTGCTCCAATCCGGTGGAAATGGAGCGGGCGGGCAATGAGCTGACCACCGACGAGTGGAAAAAAGTGCTGACCGAGCTGGCCGAAATCGGCGTGCTGCAGGTGCATTTTTCCGGTGGCGAACCCAGTGTGCGCAAGGACCTGGTCGAACTGGTGCGGCATGCCAATGATCTGGGGCTTTATACCAATCTCATCACTTCGGCGGTGCTGATCACCAGGGAGCGGCTGACCGAGATTGCCGATGCGGGGCTGGCCCATATCCAGATCAGCTTTCAGGCCAATGACCCGGTGCTGGCCAATCGCATTGGCGGCTTCAAGAATGGCCATGCCAAAAAGCTCGAAGTGGCGCAGTGGTCGCGCGAATTGGGCCTGCCGCTCACGGTCAATGCGGTGATGCATCGGCAGAACCTGCACCAATTGCGCGAGATGATCGGGCTGGCGGTTGCGCTCGATGCCGACCGGATCGAGGTGGCCAATGTGCAATATTACGGCTGGGCGCTGAAGAACCGCGCCGCTTTGATGCCGACCATCGAGCAGATCGACGAGGCGACGTCCATCGTCGAGGAGGAGCGGGCGCGGTTGCGCGGCATTCTCGATATCGATTTCGTGGTGCCGGACTATTATGCGCTGCGGCCCAAGAAATGCATGGGCGGCTGGGGGCGGCAGTTTTTCAACATTACGCCATCGGGCAAGATATTGCCCTGCCATGCGGCCGAAACGATTACCGAGCTTGATTTCGAATCGGTGCGCTCAAACCATTCCATTGCCTGGATCTGGCAGAATTCGGATGCCTTCAACCGCTATCGCGGCACCGGCTGGATGCCCGAGCCGTGCCAGAGCTGCGCCTTCAAGGAGGTCGATTATGGCGGTTGCCGCTGCCAGGCTTTTGCGCTGACCGGCAGCGCGGGCAATACCGATCCGGCCTGTCATCTCTCGCCCTTGCATGAGGCTATTTTCAAGACGGCGGAGCGGGAAGCGAGCGAGGGCGGGGACCGCTTCATCTATCGCAATTTTGCCGGTGGCACACTGGAGCCGGAATTGTGACGCCGCCCGATGGGGGCGGGGACCCGTTTGCCCCGCTCAGCAGCCAGATGCTCGATGTGGGCGACGGGCATAGTCTTTACGTCGAAACCGTGGGCCGGGCCGATGGCGTGCCGGCGGTTTATCTCCATGGCGGGCCGGGTAGCGGTTGCCAGCCGGCGCATCGGCGGCTGTTCGATCCCGGAAGGTTCCGGGCCGTGCTGTTCGACCAGCGCGGGGCGGGGCGGAGCCAGCCGGCGCGGGGGCGGGCGCAGAATAGTACGCAGCATCTGGTTGACGATATGGAGCGTGTGCGGGCGGCGCTGGGGATAGAGCGCTGGCTGGTGGTGGGCGGCAGTTGGGGGGCGACGCTGGGCCTGGCCTATGCGCAGGCGCATCCCGAAAGGGTCAGCGGGCTGGTGTTGCGCGCGACGTTTCTGGGGACGCGGGCCGAGCTGGATTGGGCTTTTGGCACGGGGCTGCGGACGTTTCATCCGGGGCTTTACGAGGACTTTTTGAGCCTGCTGGAGCCGGAGGAAAGGGCGGCGCCGATTGACGCCTATTTCCGGCGGATTCTTGATGCCGATCCGGCAATTCATGGCCCGGCGGCGCGGGCCTGGCATGACGTGGAGCGGGTTTTGTCGGAGGCGCGGCCGGGGGTGACGCGGCTTGATCTCGATGAGGTTCGCAACGGCACGCGGTTGCCGGCGACGGCCTTCATGGAGGCCCATTACTTCGCGCGGGATTCGTTCCTCGCGCCGGGTCAATTGCTGGCGGGGGCGGGGCGGCTGAGGGGGATTCCGGGGGTGATCGTGCAAGGGCGGTTCGACCTGCTGTGTCCGCCGGCGACGTCACATGCGCTGGCGGGGGCGTGGGGGAATGCGGAGATTGTGCTGGTCGAGGGGGCGGGCCACGCCATGTCCGAGCCGGGGGTGACGGAGGCGGTGGTGGCGGGGATTGATGCGTTATCTGGTGTGGGCGGATAGAACCCTGCCTTCCCCACCATGTCACTCCCGCGAAAGCGGGAGCCTCTGTTTCAATATCTGCAAAGGCAAACGGAGGTTCCCGCTTTCGCGGGAATGACACGGTGGGTGGGATGGTGCTGATGAATCCCGAATATCTCAGGATGGGCCCCGGCCTGCGCCGGGGTGACACCGAGTTTGGGAGAGTTATGTGCTCTTACCGGTCGATCACGCGTTCCAGCAGTGCCAGCCAATTGCCGTGCGCCAGCCGGTTGATCAGCGTGTCGTCATAGCCGTGCTGGCTCATCGCCTCGATCAGCACTTGCAATCCCGCTGACGAGCCGATGGCGGCCGGCAGCATGGCGCCGTCGAAGTCGGAGCCGAGGCCTACGCGCGTTTCTCCGACTGCTTCGATCATGGCGTCGAGGTGGCGCAGCATGATGTCGATATCGGTGTCGGCGCGCCAGGCGCCGTCGGGGCGGAGGAAGCCGGTGGCGAAGTTGAGGCCGACCATGCCGTCGCTGTCGGCAATGGCGCGGAGCTGGCCGGCGGTGAGATTGCGCGGGGTGGGGCAGATGGCGTGGACATTGGAATGGGTGGCGACGAGCGGGGCAGTGGAGACCTCGGCCACATCCCAAAAGCCCTTTTCGGTGATGTGGGAAAGGTCGACCAGGATGCCCTTGCGGTTGCAGGCCTCGACCAGGCGCTTGCCCGCGTCGGTCAGGCCTGGGCCGGTATCGGGCGAGCCGGGGAAGTGGAACGGCACGCCATGGCCGAAAATATTGTCGCGGCTCCAGACCGGGCCGAGCGAGCGCAGGCCCGCGGCGTAGAGGACATCGAGAAATTGCAGATCGGGGTCGATGGCTTCGACGCCTTCGATATGCAGCATGGCGGCGATTTTGCCTTGTGCCATGGCGGCCTTGATCTCGGCGGTGCTGCGGCAGACGGCGAGGGCGCCGGCGGATTCGAGACGATAGAGCAGGCTGATCTGCTTGATGGCGTCAGCCTGGGCGGGGACGAGGTCGAGCGGCAGGGGCGCCATGTCGAAGGCCATGCCGGGTGGCAGTGCGCCATCGGGCTTTTTCGGGGAGGGGCAGAAAACGGCGAACATGCCGCCGGCAAAGCCGCCCGCCCGGGCCTTGGGCAGGTCGATATGGCAGGGAAAGGAGCCGGTGAGGAAGGCGGCTACGGGATCGGCGCCATCGGAGGTGGCCAGATGGCCCAAAATGTCATTGTGGCCATCAAAGACCGGGATAGGCGTGCTCATTACCCTGCCGTCATGCTGCGTCGTTGATCAGGTCCTCAGCCAGACCATATTCGTGCAGCTTGCGGTAGAGGGTAGAGCGGCCAATCTTGAGGGCGCGGGCAACGCGTGACATGCGCCCGCCGTGATGCTCGATGGCAAAGACGATGGCGGCGCGCTCGATTTCGGCGAGAGCGGCGATTTCGCCCGAGGCATCGAGGAAGCGGTCGGGGGCGGGCACAAAGTCCTCGACCAGCCGCTGGCGCGCCGGGGCGGTGTCGATATGGGTGGGCGCGGCGGGCACCGGCACGGCTTCGATTTCCGATAGTGCAATGTCGCGGCCGGCCGATTGGGCGACGATCTGGGGGAAGTCGACGGTTTCAAGGAAGGCGCCGTCGCTCAGCACGAGGGCGCGATAGACCGCGTTTTCGAGCTGGCGGACATTGCCCGGCCAGTCATAGGCGGTGAGCAGGTCGAGCGCGGCGGGGGAGAGGCCCAGTACGCGCTTGCCGGCTTCGGCCGAGAAGCGGGCGATGAACATGGCGACGAGGGCCGGCACATCCTCCATGCGCTCGCGGAGCGGGGGCACATAGATGGGGAAGACATTGAGGCGGTAATAAAGGTCTTCGCGGAATTCGCCTGATTTGGCCAGGTTCAGCAGCCGCCGATTGGTGGCCGAGATGACGCGGACATTGACCTTTTCGGGGCGGCTGGCGCCGACCGGCTCGATCTCGCCTTCCTGCAGGGCGCGCAGCAGCTTGACCTGGGTGTCGGGCGGCAATTCGCCGATTTCGTCGAGGAAGAGCGTGCCATTGTGAGCTTCGGCGAATTTGCCCGGCTGGTCGGCAATGGCGCCGGTAAAGGCCCCTTTCTTGTGGCCGAACAATACCGATTCCACCAGATTGGGCGGGATGGCGCCGCAATTGACGGTGACGAAGGGTTTGCCGGCGCGCTCGCCCGAGCCCTGGATGATGCGGGCGATCAATTCCTTGCCGACACCGGTTTCGCCCTCGATCAGCACGGGAATGGTGGATTTGGCGGCCTTGGCGCAAAGGGTCAGCACGCGAGCCATGGCGGGAGCCTTGGCGATCATGTCGGCGGCGGTGAAGGTGCCGCTCTTGCGGGCGTGCTCGGCGCGGATGGCCGCTTCGAGCGTATCGAGCTTCATGGCATTGCGCAGCGAGATGACCAGCCGCTCGGGCGATACCGGTTTGACGAAATAGTCCGCCGCGCCCTGGCGCATGGCCGAGATGACGGTTTCGAGCGAGGCATTGGCGGTCTGGATGATGACGGGGGTGGTCAGCCGCTCGCGGCGCATGGCCTCCATCACGCCCATGCCGTCGAGATCGGGCATGACCAGATCGAGGATCATGGCGCCGATATTGGTGTCGTCGCGCAGAATGGCCAGCGCCTGCTCGCCGCCCGTGGCGGTCAGCGGCTTGAAGCCGGCGCGGTTGGCGATTTCGGCGGTGAGCCGCAGCTGCACCGGATCATCGTCGACAACGAGAACACGCGTCATACTTACCTCAGGCATGTCTGGCGGCACGAATCTGGTGTGCCGTTTTGGGAGAAGGATGGGGCAAGGGGTTTAAGAGGGGATTAACCGTGTGGGATTTGGGGGAGGAATGGGGATCGAATGGACGGTTTGCCCCGGGCTCGCTAGGATCAGCCAAACAGGAAAAACACCATGGTCAGACTTTTCGCATCGCTCATACTGGGCCTCATCGCCCTCACGGCAGGAGGGGCGGCAATGGCGGATGGCGCGGTGCTCAGCGGCACGGTCTTTTTCCGCGAGCGGATCATGCTGCCCGAGACGGCCAGGGTGAGCGTGCAATTGGTCGATGTGTCGCTGGCCGATGCGCCGGCCAAGGTGCTGGGCGAGGCCATTGCCAGCGGCAAGTCGCCGCCCTACGCCTATGCCATCCCCTATGATCCCGATGCCATCGTGCCGGGGCATAGCTATGCGGTTTCCGCCCGCATTACCGAGGGCGAGACGCTGCTGTTCATCTCGACCACGCGCAACAGCGTGTTCGGGGATGGTCCGGATGCCACCAATATCCTGGTCGAGCGCGTTGCCGATGCGCTGTCGGCGGCCAGCGATGGCGGGCCTTATGGGCGCTGGCTCGCCGAGGATATCGATGGGCGCGGCGTGATCGATAATCTCCAGACCGCGCTGGAGATTGCGCCGGACGGGCAGGTGAGCGGCATGGGCGGCTGCAACCGCTTTGGCGGCACGGCCAGCCATGATGATGCTGCGCTGAGCTTCAGTGAGCTGTTTTCGACCGAGATGGCCTGTGCGCCTGTTATCATGGACCAGGAAAGCAAATTTCTCGACGCCTTGGGGCGGGTGGCGAGCTATCGGATCGATGCCGGGCGCGACAAGCTGATCCTGCTCGATGCGAATGGCGACGACATCGTGGTGCTGGCCCGGCACGATAGCTGAACCGGCGCAATGATTTGACGGCGGCGGCACTTCACAGCGCCGCCGCCGCTGGCTAAGGTCCCGCGCGCAATTGGACCAGCCGGAGAGAGCATGCCATGACCGAAGCGACCAGCCAAAAGGGCCATAATCAATTCGGGAACCTGCCGGTCTGGGACCTTGCCGATCTCTATCCCGGCAAGGACAGCAAGGAATTTGCCGCCGCGCTGGACGAGGCCAAGGCGCTCGCGAGCCAGTTCGAGGCCACCTACAAGGGCAAGCTGGTCGAATTGACCAAGACGGGCAGGCTGGTCGAGGCGATCAAGGCGAGCGAGGCGCTGGGCGATCTTTCGGGCCGCATCGGCTCGTTCTCCTTCCTGCAATATGCGCAGAAATCGACCGATCCGGATCGCGCCAAATTCATGGGCGATACCAATGAGGCGCTGACCAATCTTTCGACCAAGGTGCTGTTCTTCGAACTCGAACTGAACCGCATCGAGGATGCCGATCTCGAAGCCGCTTTCGCTGGGGATGCCGAGCTGGCGCGGTATCGCACCTGGTTTGCCGAATTGCGCAAGGCCAAGCCGTATCAGCTCGACGATAAGCTCGAAGAGCTGTTCCACGACAAGTCGGTGACCGCCTATTCGGCGTGGAACCGGCTGTTCGACGAGACGCTGTCGAGCCTTGTCTTCGAAGTGGATGGCGAAGAGCTCAATATGGAAGCAACGCTCCATCTGCTCTCCGAAAAGGACGAGAAGAAGCGCGAATCCGCCTTCAAGGCGCTGGGCAAGACGCTCAAGGACAATGCGCGCCTCTTTACCCACATCACCAATGTGCTGGCCAAGGACAAGGAAATCTCCGACCGCTGGCGCGGCTATGAAGACATTGCCGATTCCAGGCACATGGCCAATTCGGTGGAGCGCGAAGTGGTCGATGCGCTGCAACAGGCGGTGACCGAGGCCTATCCCCGGCTCAGCCACCGCTATTACAAGATGAAGGCCAAGTGGTTCGGCAAGGACAAGCTCAATGCCTGGGACCGCAATGCGCCACTGCCCACCAGCGACGAGCGGACCTGGGACTGGGACAGCGCCGTCTCCACCGTGCTCGAGGCCTATGGCAAATTCTCGCCCGAGCTGGCCGAAGTGGCCAAGCCATTCTTCAATTCGGGCTGGATCGATGCGCCGGTAGCCGAGGGCAAGCTGTCGGGGGCCTTTGCCCATCCCACCGTCCCCAGCGCCCATCCTTATCTGATGCTCAATTATCTGGGCCGCTCGCGTGACATCATGACGCTGGCCCATGAACTGGGCCATGGCGTGCATCAGCGGCTGGCGGCGGCGCAGGGGCCGATCCTGGCCAATACGCCACTGACCCTGGCGGAGACCGCCTCGGTTTTTGGCGAAATGCTGACCTTCCGCTCGCTGCTCGACAAGACCACCGATCCCAAGCAGCGCTTTGCGCTGCTGTCCTCAAAGGTCGAGGACATGCTCAACACGGTGGTGCGGCAGATTGCGTTCTATACCTTCGAGCGCCGCGTCCATACCGCCCGCCGGCAGGGGGAATTGCGCACCGAGGAGATCAACCAGATCTGGCTCGACGTGCAGGCGGAATCGCTGGGCGAGGCCATCATTGCCAATGAAGGCTATGACATCTTCTGGGCCTATATTCCGCACTTCATCCATTCGCCCTTCTATGTCTATGCCTATGCCTTCGGGGACTGCCTTGTGAACTCGCTTTACGCGCAGTATGAGAAGGCCAGTGAAGGCTTTGCGGAGCGGTATTTCGAACTGCTCAAGGCCGGCGGGAGCAAGCATCATTCCGAATTGCTGGCGCCCTTCGGGCTCGACGCAAAAGACCCGAAATTCTGGTCGCTGGGCCTGTCGATGATCGAAAGGCTGATCGACGAACTGGAAGCGACCAATCCATGATGCGTCCTTGCCGGCGCATCCGAGTTTGAGACGACTGGACTATTTGAGGACCACCATGGCAGCCAGCAAGCACGAACCGCTTCCGCCCCTGCGCGAAGAATCCCCGATGGATTATGCAGAGCACGAGGCCACCTATAGCGGCTTCGTCACGGTGACCAAATATGTCATCCTGAGCATCGCCATCCTGATGGTGGGGCTCTATTTCGCCATTATCGCCGACCAGCCGGTGCTGGGCATGACGCTGATCCTGGCGAGCTTCATCGTGCCGCCGATCCTGGGCGTATTGTCCAAGAAATAGTAGGATTGCGGGGCCCGTCCCCGGCAGTCGATCACCGCGCCGGACGATTGCCCGGCGCCGCTACATTGTTGCACGCCGCAGGGCGCTTGGCGCGCCTGCCGCCGCAGGAGGCACCGCATGAAGATCGCCGTCGTCCGTGAACGCTTCGAGGGTGAGAACCGCGTTGCGGCCACGCCCGAAACCGTGGCCAAGCTCGTGGGCCTGGGGGGCAGCGTGACGGTGGAGAAGGGGGCCGGGCTCGGCTCGCGCATTTTCGACGCCGATTATGTGGCGGCGGGCGCCACTATTGCGGCCAGTGCCGAAGCGACGCTGAAGGGCGCCGAAATCGTGCTCACCGTGCGGCGGCCGTCGGCGTCCGGATTGAGCGGCGTGGCCAAGGGCGCGCTGGTGATCGGCGCGCTCGACCCCTATGGCAATGACAAGGATGTGGCGGCCCTGGCCAAGGCCGGGGTTACCGCCATTGCCATGGAATTCATGCCGCGCATTACCCGTGCGCAGGTGATGGATATTCTTTCCAGCCAGGCCAATCTTGCAGGCTATCAGGGCGTGATCGAAGCGGCGGCCGAGTTCGACCGGGCGCTGCCGATGATGATGACGGCGGCCGGTACGGTGCGGCCCGCCAAGGCTTTCGTCATGGGCGCGGGGGTTGCGGGACTGCAGGCCATTGCCACGGCCAAGCGGCTGGGCGCGGTGGTATCGGCCACCGATGTGCGTCCAGCGGCCAAGGAGCAGGTCGAGTCGCTGGGCGGCAAGTTCATTGCCGTCGAGGACGAGGAATTCAAGCAGGCCGAAACGGCGGGCGGCTATGCCAAGCAGATGTCGGCCGAATATCAGGCCAAGCAGGCCGAACTCACCGCCAGCCATATTGCCAAGCAGGATATCGTCATCACCACAGCGCTGATCCCAGGGCGGCCGGCGCCGCTGCTGGTGACCAGGACCATGGTTGAGTCCATGGCGCCGGGCTCGGTGATCGTGGATCTGGCGGCCGAACGCGGCGGCAATGTCGAACTGACCCAGCCGGGCAAGGTTATCGAGCATAACGGGGTCAAGATCATTGGCTACACGAATGTGCAGGGCCGCATTCCCACTACGGCCAGCCAGCTCTATGCGCGGAACCTGCTGGCCTTTGTCACGACGCTGATCGACGCCAAGGAAAAGACCCTGGCCATTAATTGGGACGACGAATTGGTCAAGGCGACCATGCTGACGCGCGACGGGGCGGTTGTGCATCCGAGCTTTGCCGCGATTCCAGCGGCCGAGGCCAAGCCCGTTGCCGTGCCGAAGGCTGCGCCCAAGGCGCCGACAGCGGCCGTCGAAGCCAAATCTGCGCCGGTGAAAAGCGGCGCCGCCAAATCCCTTCCCGCCAAGAAGCCGGCGGCCAAAAAGGTTGCCGGTGCGGCCATGGCCGATGCGCCCAAAAAGGCGGCGCCGGGGGTGGAGCAATCGATCCCGGCTGCCGCCGAGGCGCCTGCTCCGGCCCGCAAGCGGGCAGCGGTGAGGAAGGCCAGCGCGGTGATCGAAACGGCGGCTGCGGCGAAGAAGCCGGCAGCCAAGAAACAAGCGGCCAAGAAGCCCGCAGCCCCCAAGGAGGCCAAGTAAATGGAAGCGACGGCAGAACAGGGCGCCGATGTGATCGCGGCGGTGGCGCATGGCGCGCTGGGCGGGGCGATCGATCCCTTCACCTTCCGCCTGGCCATTTTCGTGCTGGCGATCTTTGTGGGCTATTTCGTGGTCTGGTCGGTGACCCCGGCTTTGCATACCCCGCTGATGAGCGTCACCAATGCGATTTCCTCGGTGATCGTGGTGGGGGCCTTGCTGGCCGTGGGCGTGCATCTGGCAAGCGATGCGAGCTGGATTTCCAAGCTTTTTGGCTTCGCCGCCCTGGTCTTTGCCAGCGTCAATATCTTTGGCGGGTTCCTGGTCACCCAGCGAATGCTGGCCATGTATAAGAAGAAGGGCTGAGCCCGATGATCTCTGCCGATATCGCTGCGCTGCTCTATCTCTTGGCCGGGGTGCTGTTCATCCTGGCACTGCGCGGGCTTTCGAGCCCCAGTTCGGCCCGCCAGGGCAATCTCCAGGGCATGGTGGGCATGGGCATTGCCATCCTCACCACGCTCGCCGTCGCCGCGCCATCCGACTGGATCAGCTGGCTCTTGATCATTGGCGGGCTGGGCATTGGTGGGGGGATCGGCGCCTATATGGCCCGCACCGTCAAGATGACCGACATGCCGCAATTGGTGGCGGCCTTCCACTCGCTGGTGGGCCTGGCTGCGGTGTTCGTCGCGGCGGCGGCGCTTTATGCGCCCGAGGCTTTCGGCATTGGCGAGGTGGGGGCCATTCATCCGCAGGCGCTGGTGGAAATGAGCCTGGGCGTTGCCATCGGCGCCTTTACCTTTACCGGCTCGGTCATCGCCTTTGCCAAGCTCAACGGCAATATGAGCGGCAAGCCGATCATATTGCCGGCGCGCCATGCCATCCATATCGCCATCGGTCTGGTGCTGATCGGGCTGGTCTGGGCCTTTGTCGTCACGGGCAATCCATGGCTCTTCTGGCTCACCACCATCCTGGCGCTGGTGCTGGGCGGGCTGATGATCATCCCCATTGGCGGGGCCGACATGCCGGTCGTGGTGTCGATGCTCAATTCCTATTCGGGCTGGGCCGCTGCCGGCATCGGTTTCACCCTGGGCAATACGGCGCTGATCATCACCGGGGCGCTGGTCGGCTCGTCGGGTGCGATCCTCTCCTACATCATGTGCAAGGCGATGAATCGCAGCTTCATTTCGGTGATCCTGGGCGGGTTCGGCGCCGATAGCAGTGCGGCGGCAGCCGCCGAGGATGACCGGCCGGTCAAGCAGGGAGCTGCCGAAGACGCGGCGTTCCTCATGAAAAATGCCGGCAAGGTCATCATCGTGCCCGGCTATGGCATGGCCGTGGCCCAGGCCCAGCATGCCTTGCGCGAAATGGCCGACCTGCTCAAGAAGGAAGGCGTCACTGTCAAATATGCCATCCATCCGGTGGCCGGCCGCATGCCGGGGCATATGAATGTGCTCTTGGCGGAAGCCAATGTGCCCTATGACGAAGTGTTCGAGCTGGAAGATATCAATTCCGAATTCGCCCAGTCCGACGTCGCCTTCGTCATCGGCGCCAATGACGTGACCAATCCGGCGGCCAAGACCGACAAGACCTCGCCGATCTATGGCATGCCCGTGCTCAATGTCGAGGATGCCGGCACGGTGCTCTTCATCAAGCGCGGCATGGCTGCGGGCTATGCCGGGGTGCAGAACGAATTGTTCTTCCGCGACAATACGATGATGCTGTTCGGCGACGCCAAGAAGGTGACCGAGGATATTGTGAAGGCGCTGGGGCACTGAGGAAGCAATTCTGGTGGACAGCTAGGGCCGGTTTTCTGCGCTTCCGGTGCTCACGTACTTAAGTACGCTGCGCTCCGGTTCTCGAAAACCGACCCTATCTGACTCACCACAATTGGTTTTCCGATAGAGCCTTGAGATTTGCAGGGCTCGCGGAAGGCAGTTGGCGGCTAAAGCCTGCCCAGGAATTCCAGCACTGCCTCATTGAACAGGTCCGGGCGTTGCAGTGGGGCGAAGTGGCTGACGCCTTTGAGTTCGAGCAGGCTGGCGCCCGGAATGGTGTCGGCCAGATAGCGGGCGTGTTCGGGCTTGATGAATTCGTCATGCTCGCTTTGCACGATCAGCACCGGGACGGTGATGGCGGCCAGGTCGGCGGCGGTGTAATTGGGCTCGGTTGCCATCATGCGGGTGACGGCTCCAACAAAGTCCTGGAACTGGTCGGGCGTGGCCGAGAGCGCGGCATAATCCTTGCTGTGACGGCCGAAACAACGGTCGAGCAGGGGGCTGGCGGCGACCTCCACATTGGAGCCGCTGGGGTCCATGTTGCAGCCGAAAAAGAAGACACCGGCAATGCGGTCGGGCGCTTGGCTGGCCAGCACCATGCCGGTGCAGGCGCCGTCGCTCCAGCCGATGACGGCCGCGCGGTCGATGCCCAGATGATCGAGCACGGCCAGCACGTCGGCGGCCATCAGGTGATAGGTATAGGGACGGAGGTCGCGGGTGCTGCGGCCATGGCCGCGGCTATCGATCAGAATGGGCTGATAGCCGGCCGCGACCAGGGCGGGGACCTGGTGGCCCCAATTGCCGGAGTGGCCCAGGCCGCCATGCAGCAGAACCACGGGAATGCCGGCGCCATAGGTTGCGTACCAGATATTGGCGCCGTCATGGGCGAGGTGCCCCTGCGTCTGGGCTTCGGGTAGTGGCGCTGCGCCATAGTCGGCAAAGGCAATCAGGTCGTCATCGGAAAATGTCATGTCTCGGCTCCCGGGGCGGCTCAATAATGGGGCGGCGGCGGTTCCGTGCTCGGGTCGGCAATATGGGTGCCCGAGCGGACCTGTTCTTCGAGCGTCGTCAGCTTGCGCGTGAGGCCATCGATCACCCGCCATTGCGCAGTGATGGTGGCGTTGAGTTCCTCGATGGTCTGGTCCTGGAAGGCAATGCGGGTTTCCAGCGCTTCCAAACGCTCGGCTAGATCGGTCATCGCGGTCTCCATAGTGGCTCTGCCTGTGCCGCCTTTGGATGGGACGGTCAAGCACCATCACGACGATTGCATGACGCGATCATCGACAAACCCGATGGGTACGAAGCGGCTATTCGGCCGGAGCGTGGGCCTGGAAGCTGGGAGCCGTGCGGATCGCGCCGGCATGTTCGCGGCGCCAGACGCGGTGGACCAGATAGGCCTGGACGAGCAGCAGGGCCAATTCGCAGACCCAGAGCACGCCGATCAGCCCCGGCACGCCGTTGAAAATGGCGTTGAGCATGGCGATGGAGAAGAAGGTGCGCACGACCACGTCGGTCAGCCCATTGGCCCAGCTGGGATTGATGAGGCGCAAGACCGCCCAGATGGAGATCAGCGAGCCGAGGAAATTGATGAACATCATGGCGAGCGGGGAGAGTTCGCCCACATGGCCGCTAAGCCCGATGGCGCCGTTGAGCCCGTCGAGAATGGACAGGTAGATACCGGCTATGCCCGGCAAGGCCAGCGGCAGACAGGTGACAAGATCATAGACCGCACTGGTCTTGACCGCGCGCGCCAACTGGACGTTGAGCTCTGCCATCGACATATCCCCCGAGCAATGACCGGGAGATAGTTACATATTTACGAAAGATTTACCATCCCGATGATTCGGCGCAAAAAAAAAGCGCCCCCGCTCCAAGGGCGGGGGCTAGCGGCGGTCAAGTAAGTGGTCGAGGAAGCAGCGCCCATGTGCGGCGGAAAGCGCCGCCCCCTCGATGAATGGGCGCCGGAGGCTGGCGCCGCGATCCCTGGTTCGGCACCCGCAAATCGGTGCCCGTTGATAGAGGGAATATGGACTAATCGTCATGAGGGCGTGATGCCGGCACAGTAATGGCGTGATTTACTCGTGATTTTTTATTGTATCTGCTAGCCTTCTTGCTGAGAAAGCGCAGGAATTGCGAATAGAGATGCCCGTGCCGCACCTTTATCTTCGGCTTTTAGGACCGTTCGAGGCACGGACTGGGGATGGGCGCGCGCTCGTTTTCAAGCTCAAGCGGGCTCGGCTGCTACTGTCCTGGCTGGCATTGCGCCGGGGGCAAAGCGGCAGCCGCGAGGAAATCGGGGCGCTGCTGTGGAGCGAACGCAGCGAGGCACAGGCCCATCAGAGCCTGCGCCAGACGCTAGCCGTGATCCGCGTGGCGCTGGGCGAGGGGGCCGATGATGTGCTGGCCATCGATCGGGAGACGGTGGCTTTCGCCGAAGGCTCGGTGCAGTCCGATGTGGCCTTCCTGCTGCGCTGCACGCCGGATAGTCCCATAGAGGCGCTGGAGCAGGCCGTTGCCCAGTATGGCGGGGAGTTTCTGGAAGGCGTCAGCATTCACGATTCCCTGGCGCAGGAATGGTTGCAGGGGCGGCGCGCGGAACTGCAGGCCATTGCCACGCGGCGCTTTGAATGGTTGCTCAGCGCCTATGCGCAGGCGGGGCGCCATAGCGAGGCCGAGCCGGTGGCCCATCGCCTCATCGAGATCGATCCCCTGGCCGAGGAGGGGCATAGAGCGCTGATCCGCGCGCTGCTGGCCAGTGGCAAGCGGGCCATGGCGGTGCGGCAATATCAGCGTTGCCGGGCCATATTGGCGCGGGAATTGTCGGTCGAGCCTTCGGCTGAGACCAAGGCCCTGTTGCGGGTAGCGGCTGAATCGGCGCCCGAGCTGGGCGGGGCGGCGCCTTTCCTCCACGATCAGTTCCGCACCCATAGGGCGCATAATCTGCCGCGGCAGATGAACAACCTGGTGGGGCGCGGCAATGAAGTGGAAGAGGTGCTGGAGCGCCTGAGCCGCTATCGGCTGGTGACGCTGACCGGGCCGGGGGGCGCCGGCAAGACGCGGCTGGCCATCGATACCGGGTTCCGGCTGGTGGGCTCATATGCCGATGGTATCTGGCTGGTGGAATTTGCCTCCATCGCCGATCCGCAATTGGTGGGGGAGGCGCTGTGCGGCGCCCTGGGCGTGCCCGTGGCCGGCGACCGGCCGGCGGTGGAAAGCGCCATTGCCTATCTGGCGCAAAAGGAAGCCCTGCTGATCTTCGACAATTGCGAGCATCTGGTGGCCAATTCGGCGCGGTTGGCCGAGGCACTGCTGCGCAATTGCCCTTCTATCGCGATCCTGGCCACTAGCCGGGAGAGCCTGTCGCTGGGCGGGGAGAGCCTTTATCGCGTGCCGCGGCTGGCTTTTCCCGCCAGCAGCGAAGCGATCACGCCCGATGCGGCCTTTGATTACAGCGCGGTGCAATTATTCGTCGACCGCGCCTCGGCGACGATCGAGGGCTTTGTGCTCGATGCGGCGACCGCGCCGGCCGTGGCCAGCATCTGCAAGCAGGTGGACGGCATTCCCCTCGCCATCGAATTGGCGGTGGGGCGGCTCAAGATGATGCGGCCCGATTGGCTGGCGGCCAATCTCAGCGAATCCTTCCTCACCCTGCGTGGCGCCGCCCAGGCCACGCCGCCGCACCATCGCACGCTGCAGACCATGCTCGACTGGAGCTATGACCTGCTGCGGCCCGAAGAGCAGACCCTGTTGCGGCGGCTCTCGGTCTTTGCCGGGGGCTGCACGCTGACCTCGGCGAGCCGGGTCATCGGGGGGGCGCCGGTGGCCGAGCATCAGATGTTCGATCTTTTGTCCTCGCTGGTCGAAAAATCCCTGCTCACGGCCGACCTGTCGGAGGCCGAGCCGCGCTACCGGCTGCTCGAGACCACGCGGCGCTATGCGCTCGACAAGCAGCGCGAGCAGGGCGAAACGGGGCGGCAGCGCCAGCTTGCCGAATATCTGATCCACCGCTTTGCCGATGCCGGGGAAAGCTGGGCGGCGACACCCAGCGTCACCTGGCTGGCGCGGTGCGAGCCCGAGCTCGACAATCTGCGTGCTGCGCTGGAATGGGCGTTCGGCCCCGAGGGCGATGCCGAGCTGGGTGTGGAACTGGCGGGGCACAGCATGCGGCTCTGGGATGAGCTGTCGCTGTTTCGCGAGCGCGGGCGCTGGGTGGAAACGGCGATGGCGCATCGCACCGAGGCCAGTTCGCCCGCCATTGTGGGGCGGCTCTGCCTGGCGCGGACCTCCAATAGCGCCCATGGCGACCAATCGGGCTTTTCCTATGCCGACCAGGCGATCGGGCTGTTCCGCTCGGCCAATCGGCCGCTGGATCTGGGGGAGGCACTGGCGCGGGCGGGGGCGGCGCTATTGACCCCGCAGACGATCGCCAGGTCGCTGCCCTATCTCGACGATGCGCTGGCCGTGCTCGAACCGCTGGGCCCTTCCAAGCCATTGGCCAATTGCCTGCGCTCCAAGGGGGTGGCCGCCTATCTGGGCGGCGACTTTGCGGCGGCGCGGACCATGATCGGCCGGTCCATGGCGGTGTGCCGCAGCGTCGGGGACAGCCGGGGCACGGCCAGCGCGCAGATTGCCCTGGCCGAGCTCGATTTCGGCGCGGGCGAGGTGGACAATGCCATTGACGGCATCCGCTTCATGCTGGAGGGACGCGACCACAATCGCCGCCAGGCGACGCTGGGGCTGGCCAATCTGGCCTCTTATCTGCTAGCCGCCGGCAATGTGGAACAGGCGGCGCAGGCCGCTTCGGAAAGCCTGCGCGAGGCGCGGGCGCTGGGCTGGTCGGCGGCCATTGTGCGGGCCAGCGAACATCTAGCGCTGGTGGCCGTGCTGAGCGGCGATGCCGATCTGGGCGCGCGGCTCTTGGGATTTTCCAATGGTTTCTATGCCAAGGGCACGGCCAGTCGCGAGCTGACCGAACAAGTTACCCATCAGCGGCTGACTGACGAGCTGGCCCGGCGCCTCTCGCCCTATCGCCGCAATGCACTGCTCGAGGAGGGCGAAAGCCTTACCGAATTGCAGGCTGCTGAGGCTGCCAGCATGGCCGGGCGCATCCTGCGGCCGGTTTAGGCTGTTATCACAGCCCGGGCGATTGCCAGACCAGGACGATGCCCAGCCCGATCAGCATGGAGCCGCTGATGGCCGGCAGCAGGGGGCCGCGCGTGGGCAAGCGCGTCGAGGCCAATGAGGCGAGGCCCACCGCGGCGAGATCGGCCAGCGACAGCGCGAGATTGACGACCATGCCCAGGATCAGGAATTGCAGGCTCACCGGCAGGCCGGAGGCGGCATCGACGAATTGGGGCAGGAAGGTCACGAAGAACAGGGCCGTCTTGGGATTGAGCATTTCCACCACGACGCTCTGGCGGAAAATGGCCTCGGGCCGGCCGGCAATGGCGCTGCCTGAAGCAGGGCGGGAGAGGCCCAGCAGCATGCTCACCCCCAGCCAGACCAGATAGCCCGCGCCCAGAAAGCGGATGGCGGCATAGAGCGCGGGAACATGTTCGAGCAGGGCCGCAAGCCCGATGGCGGCGGCCAGAATATGGACATAGCAGCCGATATGGATGCCCAGAGCCGCCATTATGCCGGCGCGTCCGCCATGGGCCAGGGTCTGGGCGGTCATATAGAGAATGGCCGGGCCCGGCATACAGGCGAAGATCGCCGTGGCGATGATGAAGGGCATCCAGGTTTCGATCATGCCATCCTCCCAGGAGCATTGTGCGGGGAGGACTAGATAGGTCGGCGCCGGTATTGAGCGGGATACGGCGGCCGTCGTATTTCGGCGTGGGGGAGTGGTTCATCGTGAAGAAAGGGTGAAGGCAGGGCTGAGCGGAGTGCTCCTCACGCCCATCGCTTTCCGCTGACTTGAGCCGGGGGTCATTCTCAGCCCGGCACAAGCGGCGAGCGGCCCTCGGGTCGAGCCCGAGGGAGATGCGGTGGGGAGGAGGGCTGGTGCCCTCAGCATATTGAGGGCGTTATCTTACCCCGCCGGCAATCCCAGCCGCACGGCATAGGCGGTGATTTCGGCGGCGTTGTGCAGGTTGAGTTTGCGCATCAGGTTTTCGCGGTGCTTGCGGGCGGTGAGCGGGCTGATGCCCAGGCGTTCGGCAATATCGGGCGTGGTCGTGCCGCCGGCGATCAGCGCCAGGATTTCACGTTCACGCCGGGTCAGGGGAATGGGCGAGATGGATTGGGGGGCAAAGCCGGTCGCCTGGCTGATATAGGATTTGTCCTCACGCAGGGCGGCGATGGCCTCGCCGATTTCTGCGGCGTCGCCATGCTTGGTGAGATAGCCATCGGCGCCCGCTTCCATGGCGGCGCTGACCATGCGCGGCTCGATATTGGCGGTGAGCACCAGGATACGGAGCCTGGTATGAGCAGCGCGCAGGTCGCGGATGAATTGCACGCCGGCAATGCCCGGCATGCCCAGATCAAGCACCAGCAGGTCCGCGCCGGTCGCGGCGAGGCGGTCCAGGATTTCGGCGCCGCTGGCGGCCTCGGCCACCACGCTCACGCCCTCCATGGTGGAGAGCAGGAGCTTGAGCCCCTCCCGGACGATGGCATGATCATCGGCCAAAACGACCTTCAGCGCGCGAATCATGGCCTGCCTGCTATTGGTTAGGTGAGTGGAGGGCAGGATCGTGCAGGAAAGACCCCTTTGGGAAGCCCTTATCGACCTGCTCTATCGCCAGTCCTACGCAATCGCATTCGCCAATTTCGTCATTCCGCTGCCCGTGGCCTATATGCTGCGCGATGCGGTGCCGCCTGCCGCGCTGCTCGGCTGGATCGGCGCCATGTATGGGCTGACCGCCGCGCGGATCGTTTTGGCGCAGCTCTATTTCCGCCGCGGTAGCGGAGCAGGGCGGGCACTCACCTGGGCTTGGCGCGCCACTGCGTTTTCCTGGGCTTCGGCCGCTCTATGGGGCGCGGTGGGCTGGATCGGGTTCATGCCGGGCGACGCCAATATGGCGGCTTTCACCTGCATCGTTTTGACCGGGCTGGCCTGTGGCGCGGTGCCCTCGCTCTCGGCCTTTCCGCCCGCTTATGCGGGAACGGCGCTGGCCATGCTGCTGCCTATGGCGGTGCGGTGCATCCTGGAAGAGGGGGATGTGGCGCGCATTTATCTGTTCTTCGTGCTCTGCCTCATCGCGGTCAATCTCTACTACAGCCGGCAGACCTTTCGCACGCTGGCCGAGACGGTGCGGCTGCGCTCGGAGAACCTGGTGCTGATCGGCGATCTCGAACGGCAGCGCGATCTGGCGCAGGCGGCGGACCGCTCCAAATCGCGCTTCCTTGCTGCCGCCAGCCACGATTTGCGCCAGCCGGTGCATGCTATGAGCCTTTTTGTCGAGGCGCTTTCGGCCATGGCGCAGCGCGGCGATGTGGCGGCAGCGGCCGCGGGAACGATTGCCGGAAGGCTGCGCACCGTGATCGGCAATTTCGGCGGCGTGCTCAACGGGCTGCTCGACATTTCACGGCTCGATGCGGGCGTGGTGCGGACCGAGGTGCAGGCGGTGCCGCTGGTCCAATTGTTCGACGACCTCAAGGCCGAGTTCGAGGCTATGGCCGGGGAGCGGGGCCTTGATTGGCGGGTGGTTTCGTCCAGCGCCTGGGTCCGGACCGATCCCGCGCTGCTGCGGCGCATTCTGGGCAACCTCCTGACCAATGCCTTTCGGTATACCAATGAAGGCGGGGTATTGCTGGGTGCGCGGCTGCGGAGCGGCGGTGTCGAGATCGTCGTACTCGATACCGGTCCCGGCATTCCCAGCGAGCAGATGGAAGCGGTTTTCGACGAATTCGTGCAGCTTCCCGGAGCCGAGAAACATGGTCTGGGCCTGGGCCTTTCCATCGTACGGCGCATGGCGGACCTCTTGGGGCACGATTTGAGACTGCGCTCGGAGGTGGGGAAAGGGTCGGCATTTTCCCTGCTGTTACCGCTTGCCGCGCCGGTCGCGCCGGTAGCGGAGCAGACGGAGTCAGCCATCGGAGCGGCCCTGGCCATTGCCGTGATCGATGACGAGGCCGACGCGCTCGACGGGCTGGCGCACCTGCTCGAGACCTGGGGACACCGGGTATGGGCCGGGCGCTCGCCCGGCCAGGTCATCGCGGCGCTGGATGGGGCGAGCCCGATCTGCTCATCACCGATTACCGGCTGGGCGGCGGCACGACCGCCATGGCGGCGATGGCGATGGTGCGGGGTCATCTGGGGCGGGAGCTGCCCGCCATCATTGTCACCGGCGACACCGCGCCCGATCGCCTGCGCGAAGCGAGTGAAAGCGGGCACATCCTGCTGCACAAGCCGGTCGATCCGGAAGCGCTAAGGCAAGCCATAACGGCAAGCCTTCGCTAACCAGCCGAGACGGCGCAGGCACGAAATACGGCATCGGCCGTATCTGATCGGGCTCCTTCTGCTTCTAGAAGGCTCCCGGGGCGGTTGGCGGCGCGCTCCTCCCGTCCATTCATTGTCCGCCTTTAGGAAAAAGATCCATGAAGACGATCATGATCGTGGCTGCGGCTATTCTGGCCCTGACCGCCACTGCGCATGCCGCCGGCCCGAGCCGGGCGGCCAGCGGCTTCACTACTTCGGCCTCGGGCAAGACCGTCTTTACCGGCCGATAGACGGCCGGGCGTTTGCCCGCAGACCGGCAAGCATCCGGTAACCAAGCCCGGCAAAGGGCGCGCGAAATACGGCATCGGCCGTATCTGCTCCCTGTGTTGCCAGGCCTAGAAGTCTCGATCGGGGAGGCGTGGCGCAGGGCTTTCCCGATGTGCCATTTGCTGCGCCGGGGCCAATGGCCCATTTCGAGGAGATGATCATGAAGATGATTCTGATCGTGGCGACGGCCATTCTGGCGCTGACCGCCACGGCGCATGCTGGCGGGCATAGCAACCGCAGCGGCGTGAAGATCGACCTGCCTCTTAGCAGGTCTTGGCTGTGAAGTTGTCCCCGGCCCCCCAAGGCCGGGGATTTTTGTATGGGGTGCCGTCGCGCTACCCCGCCATCACATGATCTTGTTGACGTATAGGGAACCCCCTT
Source organism: Devosia sp. (assembly GCA_035565135.1). GTDB lineage: Bacteria > Pseudomonadota > Alphaproteobacteria > Rhizobiales > Devosiaceae > Devosia. The sequence continues at coordinate 3,874 of DATMSY010000119.1, read as the reverse complement.
GGCGTTCGAGCCATTGGTTGGGCGTAACAACGCTCGAGGGGTGCCATTATGGCGGCCAAGGCAATTGCGATCCCCCAGGTTTCGGCTCTCGATGTCGACCGGCATGACGTGCTGGGTCTGGTGCTGAGCGCGGCGCTGCCGCTGGCCCTCTTCATCCTCGCCAATGGGCTGGCCCATCTGGCGGGCACGCGCCCGCTGTTCTTTGCGCCTTTCGGCATGCCGTCCTGGCTGGGCGCGGGGTTGCATTTGGGGGCCTTGCCGCTATTCGGCGCGGCACGCTGGATGGTGGCCGGCAAGGGCCGGGCCGGGCGCAATGCCGGCTGGTGGGTGAGCGGGCTGATGGCCGGCACGATCGCCTTTCCCTTCCTCGTGGCCCCGCTCGATTCCCTGACCCTGAGCGCTATCGCCATGGCCCTGCTGATCGTGGGCCTGGGCGCCATTGCGCGGGTCGGCCGGACATCGCCGGCCGCGGCTCTGCTGATGGCGCCGGGCCTTTGCTGGATGGGGTTCAGCGCGCTGATCGGGCTGAGCTTTGCCGGTGGCTGGTCGCCGCCCTTCGGGCTGACCAATGGCCAAAACTAGGTTACCTCAACGTGCGTTCTTGCAGGCGTGGGCTTTCCGCGCCATGTGATTGGGCAATCATGAATTGGCAAGGATTGCCCGATGTCCAAAATCCTCAAGGTCGATGTGTTCACCGATGTCGTATGCCCCTGGTGCCTGGTCGGCTCGGCGCGGCTCGATACGGCGCTGGCCGCGCTGCCCGACGATATCGAGGTGGTGGTGGAGAACCATCCCTTCTATCTCGATCCCAGTGTGCCGCCCGAGGGGGTCGATGTGGGCGAAATGCTGCGCGAGAAATATGGCAAGGACCCCAGGGAAATGTGGGCCCGCGTCGAGGGCGAAGCCAAGAAGGCCGGGATCGATCTCGATCTTTCCCAGCAGCCGCGCATGTTCAATACCGCCAAGGCCCACACCATCACCCGGCTGGCCAAGCCCATGGGTATCCAGCACGAATTGGCCAATGCCATTGCCGAGGCCTATTTTCTCGAACATCGCCAGATCAATGATGACAATGTGCTGGCCGATATTGCGGTGGCCTTCGGCTATGACCGGGGCGATGCGCTCGACGCCATGAATGACGAGAACGAGCTGTCGATCACCGAGCAATTGGCGACCCAGGCGGCCCAGCAGGGCATTCGCGGCGTGCCGTTCTTCATCTTCGGGGAAAAATACGCCTTGTCGGGCGCCCAGCCGGATGAGGTGTTTGCCAAGGCGCTGGCCCAGACGATCGAAGAGCTCTAGCCAGTTTTTGCGTCTGGACGGGGCGGAAAACCGCATTAGTGTGTGGGCACATTCGCCCATCCAGGATTCCGCCCCATGAAATTGCTGCGCCGCATCGTTTTCGCCGTGCTGGCGATCGCCGTTTTGCTCTACGCGGCTGTCGTCATCTATATGTATGTCAACCAGCGGGCGCTGCAGTATGATCCCACCGGCGAGGTGGTGGCGCTGGCCGATGCGGGATTGCCACAGGCGCAGGAGGTAGCCATTCCCTCCGGCGATGGGGTGGTCAATGGCTGGTATCAGCCGCCCCGAGCGGGCAAGCCGCTGATCATCTATTACAAGGGCAATGCCGGCAGCTTCTCCTCCGAGCATGAGCGGTTCGAACAATGGGTGGCCGATGGCTATGGCTTTTTGGCCTTCGACTATCGCGGCTTTCCGCTGTCGCCGGGCGTGATCAGCCAGGACAATACTCTGCAGGATGCGCTGGCCGCCTTCGACTGGGCCGCGGGGCAGGGGGCGCCAATCGTCATCTGGGGGCGCTCGATCGGCACGGGGCCGGCTAGCTATGTCGCGAGCGAACGGCAGGCCGATGCCTTGCTGCTCGAAACCCCGTTCTATTCGGCGGTCAGTGTTGCGGCCGAGCGCTATCCCATCCTGCCGGTCTATTGGGTGATGCAGGACCAATATCCGGTCAATGACTGGATGGCCAAGGTGGACGAACCCGTGCTGGTGGCCCATGGCACGGCCGACCAGACCATTACCGTGGGCAATGGCGAGCGTGTCTATGAATTGGCCAAGAACAAGGGCGACCTCTGGATCGAGCCGGGCGCCGACCACAATGACCTGTGGGATCGCGGCATCTGGAGCCATGCCGAGCCGTTTTTTGAACAGGCGGAGGTGGCGGCGGGGCGGTGATCCGCCCGTGTGGTTTGGGGGTCTCCGTCCATCGCGAGCCACAGTCCACTCCCTCCCCCTTGAGGGGAGGGCCGGGGTGGGGGTGTCGTGGTTTCTGCGAACTCTATGCCGGTGGATAGCCCGACACCCCCACCCTCAATCCCTCCCCTCAAGGGGGAGGGAGGCGATGGAGCTGATGCGGCTCAGCCGCCTCCTCACCTTCAACCGACTGGACCATTGCCATGACATCCCCCACCCAGCCCATGAGCGCGCGGCGTACGGCCATTGTCGGCGGGCTGATGGTGGCGGCGGGGCCGCTCAGCATCACGCTCTATGCGCCGGCCTTGCCCAGCATGGTGGGCGACCTGATGACCACAGAGGCCATGGGCAAGCTCACGCTGTCGGTCTATTTCGGCGCCTTTGCGCTGGCGCAACTGGTCTGTGGGCCGCTCTCGGACCGGTTCGGGCGCAAGCCCGTAGCTATCGGGTTTTTCGCGCTTTATGTGCTGGGGAGCCTGGTCGCGGCGCTGGCGCCCAATATTGAAATGCTGCTGGCCGGGCGGGCGCTGCAGGGCGTGGGCGTATCGGCCGGTGTCGCGCTGTCGCGCGCCATGGTGCGTGATCAGTTCGTGGGCTCGGAATCGATCCGCATCCTGACGCTGATCAACCTCATCCTTACCGTCGCGCCGGCAGTGGCGCCGACCTTGGGCAGTGCGCTGCTGCTGGTGGGCAGCTGGCATGTGATGTTCGTGGTGATGGCGGGATTTGGCCTCGCTATCATCGCCATGCTGGCGCTGGGTGCGCGCGAAACCCAGCCGGAGGCGGCGCGGGCGCCGCTCAATCCGATCCAGATCCTCGCCAATTACCGGCGGCTGCTGGGCTCGGCCCAGTTCATGGCGCCGGCGCTGTTGCTGGCGATTGCCTTTGGCGGCTTTTACGGCTTTTCGGCGCTGCTGCCCTTCGTACTGCTCGAGGATATCGGGCTCACGCCCTTCCAGTTCGCCATGACCATGCTGATCCAGACCGGCTCGTTCATCACCGGCAATCTGGTGGCCGGGCAGGTGGCGCGGCGGGCTTCGGGCCTGCAGATGGTGCGGATCGGGCTGGTGCTGCTCGTGCTGGCGGGAATCGGTTTTGCCTTCGGGCCGCGGGTGTTTGCCGATTCGCTGCTGGCGGTGATGGTCCCGGTGGGGTTCTGGATGCTGGCGCTGGCCTTTATCGGCCCCAGCACGACGGCGGCGGCCATGGCCGGTTTCGGCACGATTGCCGGGGCGGCGGGCGCATTGACCGGGGTGTTTCAGGTGGGCGGTGGCTTTGTCGGCTCGACGCTGGCGAGCCTGCTCTTTCCCGATGCGCGCAGCGCTATCGTGACGCTGCTGCCGATCATGGCCGCGCTTGCATTGGGGGTTGCCCTCTGGCGCCGTATTTCCGCCCGGCCGGTCGCGGAAGCACCGCCGGAGACGTGAGGGGCATCGCCTCTCCCCTTGTGCAGCGATGCTATGTTCCATCGTCCCCTCGCCCCTCAGGGGAGAGGTGAAAACCGGCAATACGGGATAGCCCCGGCACATCCGGAGAGACTGCGCATGCCAGCCGATCCCGGACATGGGCAAAGCCAAAACAAAAACGCCGCCCCGAAGGACGGCGTTTGAAATCTTTATGCTGACAGCTTAGCTGCGAGCTGCCGGAGCGCCGGGACGGG
>DATMSY010000118.1:0-7604 GCA_035565135.1 Devosia sp. | reverse complement strand
ACAGATCTCAAAACCAGCCGAAACCAGTCGAGACCTAAGTCTTCTCTTAGAAAACGTGCACCCATCGAAAGTCTTCGCTTGATCCTCAGTTACCCAAGAACCAAACCGCAAGAACCTCGCCGTCCACGTTTCTCTTTCTTCCTTCTTCACAATGTCAAAAAACGGACCCAAGAGCCGATGTCGGCCTTACGTCGGTGAGGGTGTCATGCCCTCGATAATTTCGTCAGGGAAACGCGATCTATTGCCGGTTGCCCGGCAGATCGTCTGCCCTGTCAGAAACCGCCACCAGTGGGAGTGCAGAACACTCAGCGTCGTTGGCGTAAACCTGAAACTAAAATTTCTTTCGTTTCAGTGACTTGCTGCTTCGTTCGCCGCCGTTTGGCGCCGCGCTCTTCAGCGATGAGCGGGTTATAGGGGGCACCCGTTTTTCTGTCAACGACCCAAATGACAAAAATGACATTTTCTCGTTTGGGACCGGTCCGGCGCCGTGGAAAACTCGACTGACACGCCAGAGATTTCAGGCCTTACAACCCTGTAGCAGGAATATGGGATATTTTCCTTTCGCTGCAAGACCGGACGCTGCCAGGCCCAAATTCCGATGCGTAAACCGGCACGGTTTGCTCCTTTCGCCGGCCTAAACGCATGCACAACGCAGTTTCGCCGTATTTTTTTTGGATCAGCAGCGGTGATTGATATAGACTCCGCGCCCATGCGCCTGAGCGTGATGCGCGTATGGGCGTTCAGATCCAGCCCTTCTCGGCAGGATTGGCGGAGGCTAGCCGCAACGGACTAAGGATGGGGCGTTGAACGCAGCGCAGAGAAATCGCCATGCCGCTTTGCTCAAGGCCACCGGCTTTGAGGACTGCCCGGCCCTGACTGTACAATCGACAGATGGCGAGATTCCGCATGGCCGCGAACTGAGCTTTGCCTGGCTGAGCGGCACCGTGATGACCGGGCTGACCAGCGTCTTGCTGATGGGCGCCGCCCTTTATGTTTCCTTCCAGGGCCAGGGCAATTTCTCGACCGCCTATGAGGCGCTGCAGCTGGCCGCGCCCCAGCGCCAGGCGCAGGCGCCCACCGATATCTCCGCCAAATCGGCCCGCATCCGGCCGGTGGCGGCGACGCGGTCCGATCTCGAAGTCATCGAAGCCTCGATCCGCCAGAATGTCGATGGGCGCGACATCATCCGCAACCAGCCCTTCGTGCGCATTCGCGCCACGCTGGCGACGGCCGCCACTGCGCTGTCGGACGATGTGCCGACCTACGACCCCGTTGCCATTCTCAATGCGACCCAGCCCATGGAATCGGCCGACGCCGTCGACGTCAATACCGATGTCTATGGCGCCCAGGTCGAGGGCGAGGTCGCGGTCAAGCTTGCCGCCATGCCGGCCAGCTTCGTGCCGCCGTCGACCATTTCCGATCAATCGGCGGCCGATTATGTGCGCACCGTCGTCGAATCCACCTTCTATGATGACGCCGCCGCGTCCCCGACGCTGGCCTATGCGGCCCTCGGCCCGAGTGTGCGCGATCTCAATCCCATGCCGGGCGTGGCGAGCAATGTCCTGGGCGGCGTCGCCGAGAATGTGACGGTCCTGCCCAAGACCACCATGGCCTCCGACAATGTGCTGGGCCGCAGCGAGCGCTTCCTCACCATCCGCGAAGTGGGTCCGCTTTCCGACACGCTGGCCAAGAACGGTTTTACCGCCAATCAGATCGCCATGGTCGAGAACACGCTCAAGAACCTGGTCCCGGCGACGGGCCTGCCGGCCGGCATAAGGTTGCGCATTCTTTATGGGCCATTGACGGCCAAATCGACGAGCCTGGTCCCCTATCGCATGAGCCTCTACCGGCCCGATGGCGCAACCGGCGATCCCCATATCGCCACGGTGGCCCTCACCGATACCGGGCAATATGTGGTGGGACTGGCGCCCGATTTCGTGCAATTCCCCAAGGAAGACGCCGAGCAAATCAACGTCTCGAACCTGCCCACCATCTATCGCTCGATCTGGGAGACCGGCCGCAAGCACGACCTGGACGATGCCACCATCGAGCGGATCATCGGCATGTTTGCCTATGATGTGGACATGAACAAGCGCATCACGGCCGGGGATTCCATCGAGCTGCTCGAATCGGCGCCCGATGCCAGTGGCCGCCAGCAATTGCTCTATGTCGGGCTGACGCTGGGCTCGACGACGCGCCAGCTTTATCGCTTCGGCACCGATGACGGGATGGTCGATTTCTACGATCCCGAGGGCGAAACCGGCAAGCGCTTCCTCACCCGCCGACCGCTCGAAGGCGGCGGCACCCTGCGCTCGCGCTTCGGCTATCGCGTCCACCCCATCTTCCACACACGCAAGCTCCATACCGGGGTCGATCTGGCGGCGCCGTCGGGCACCCCGATCTATGCCTCGGGCGACGGCACGATCCAATTGGCCGGCTGGCAATCGGGCTATGGCAACAAGATCGAGATCAAGCACGTCAATGGCTATGAAACCGCCTATGGCCACATGTCGCGCTTTGCCGAGGGCATCAAGCCGGGGGTGCGGGTGCGGCAGGGCCAGGTGATCGGCTTTGTCGGCTCGACCGGGCAATCGACGGGGCCGCATCTGCATTTCGAGATGCATATCAATGGCAATCTGGTCGACCCGCTCAGCGTCAAGCTGCCCAAGGAAAACTCCCTGGCCCAGCGTTACGAGGGCAAGTTCAAGGAAACCGTGGCCCAGATCAACGATCTGATGGCGCGCGATCCGGCGCCGGTCACCGTCGCCCACGCCGAATAATCTAGACGCGCGCGGCGGGGCGCTTGCGCTCCAGGGTCAGCCAGGCAATGGCGGCCGAAATCAGGCTCAGCACCGCCGTGACATAGGCGATGGCGGCAAAGGCCGCGTCGGTGGCGCCAAGGCGCGCCGCTTCTTCCTCGGCATTGAGCCCATCGGCCGGCAGGCCGAAAAAGATCGGCAGCTCGGCCACTCCGCCCAAGGCACGCTCGAAGACCGAGGCGACGACCAGGCCCAGCAAGGCCACCGCCATGAGGCCCGCCACGCGGGCGACGGCATTGTTGACCCCCGAGGCGACACCGGTATCGCTATCGCCAACCGACGTCATCACCGCCGTCGAGAGCGGGGAGACGACCAGCCCCATGCCGAGGCCCAGCAACCCGATCGCGGGCATGACGGCAAACCACACATTGTGCAGCGGCGCTGTCGCGCCCAGGAGCGCAAAAGCTGCGGCGACGATGAGCGAGCCCAGCGCGATCAATGGTGCCGGGCCGACCACATCGGCCCATTTGCCGCTGAACGAAGAGAGCCCCGTGAGCAAGACTCCCATGGGCAAAAGGGCCAGCGAGACATTGGCCGGAGTCACGCCCCAGCCGCCGATCATCGTCATGGGCAGGAAAAACATGGTGCCGCCCAGGGCGAAATAGAGCGCGAAGGTCAGCGCATTGGCGCCGGAAAAAGCCCGCATGGAAAAGAGCCGCAAGGGCAGCATGGGATCGGCGCTGCGCGCTTCCCAGACGAGGAAAACGGCGCCCAGCACCAGCCCGGCCCCGACAAACCCGGCCATATGCAAGAGGCCCGGCGTGCTCTCGCTGCCATCCCCGGTGAGGCCATAGGCGAGCAGGAGCAAAGCGAGCGTCGCCAGCACCGCGCCCACGACATCGAGCCGCCGCCCGGCCTCGGGCTGGTCAGGCTTGACCTTGAACCAGAGCAGCGCCAGGGCAATTGCCCCCAGCGGCAGGTTGATGGCGAAAACCAGCCGCCAGCTCCACTCGCCAAAGGCGGTCAGCATGAAGCCGCCGATAATCGGGCCGGCAATAGTGGTGAGCGAAGAGGCCGCGGCCCAGATGCCGATGGCCCGCCCGCGCTCCTCGCGGGGATAGGCCTTGGCGATGATGGCGAGGCTGCCCGGCACCATGAAAGCGGCGCCCGCCCCCTGCACCGCCCGGGCCACCACCAATACCAGCGGTGTCGGCGCCAGCGCGCAGACAATGGAGGCCAGCACGAACACCGTGATGCCCAGCCCGAATGTCGTGCGCAGCCCGAACCGGTCGCCGGCCGCCCCGCCGAGCAAGATCAGCGCCGAGAGGAACAGCAGATAGCCATTGGAAATCCATTGCGCGTCGGCCAGCGTCGCGCCCAGATTGGCGCGAATGGCGGGGATGGCGATGGAAATCACCGAGCCATCGATAAAGCCCATGCTCGAGGCCAGGATTGCCGCGATCAAGACGAAGCGCCGGCTTTGCGGCGCGGCAATATCCTGGCTCATTGGCGGTCCCTCACCCTTGCATGGCCAAGACTATTCCCGCGCGATCCAAACGGCTAGCTCGTTTCCGCCCGGCTCGCGAAAGTGGAAGCGCCGCCCGCCGGGAAAGTCGAACTGCGCCCTTGTGATGGTGCCGCCGGCCTTGACCACCCGCGCTTCGGCCGCATCCAGGTCATCGGTGCGGATCACCGCCATGGTGGCGCCCACCCTGCCCTCGGCCTGGTCGATGCCACCATCGATACCGGCATTTTCCAACCCATCGTAATCAGGACCATAGCTGGTAATGCCCCAGCCAAAGGCCGCCCGGAAGAAGGCGCTGCTCTGCCCGCGATTGGTGGAAGGGAACTCGATATAGTCGATCCGGTCGCTCATTTTGGGCTCCTACATGTTCGCTATTTGTTCTCGCATGTCTTTTAACGCTGCACAAGCCCGTACAATAAAAATGGGCCAGTCTTGCGACCGGCCCATTTTCCTTATCCTTAGCCCTCAGGCTGCGGCGTCGGCCGCCGGCGAACCGCCTGGCAGCAGCACGATGCCACCCTCATTGGCATCGACCACCACCTGACTGCCATCGCTGACGCGGCCGCCCAGGATTTCCTCGGCCAGGCCATCCTGCACCCAGCGCTGGATCACCCGCTTGAGCGGGCGGGCGCCATAGGCGGGATCATAGCCTTCATTGGCCAGCCATTCGCGGGCCCGCGGCGTCAGCTCAAGGCTGATATCGCGATCCCGCAGCAGCTTTTCGAGCCGGCCGAACTGGATATCGACAATGGCGCCCATATGCTCGCGGCCCAGCCGGTGGAACAGCAGGATCTCGTCGATCCGGTTGAGGAATTCGGGCCGGAAGGCGGCCTTGACCATATCCAGCACCTTGCCACGCACCAGCTCGACGGAATCGCCATCCTTGAGGTCGACCAGATATTCGGCCCCCAGATTGGAGGTGAGGATGATCACCGTATTGCGGAAATCCACCGTCCGGCCCTGCCCATCGGTCAGGCGGCCATCGTCGAGCACCTGCAAGAGCACGTTGAACACATCGGGATGCGCCTTTTCGATCTCATCGAACAGGATCACCTGATAGGGCCGGCGCCGCACCGCTTCGGTCAGCACCCCGCCCTCGTCATAGCCGACATAGCCCGGAGGCGCGCCGATCAGGCGGGCCACCGAATGCTTTTCCATGAACTCGCTCATGTCGAGCCGCACCATGGCGGTCTCATCATCGAACAGGAATTGCGCCAGCGCCTTGGTTAGTTCGGTCTTGCCGACGCCGGTTGGCCCCAGGAACATGAACGAGCCGATCGGCCGGTTCGGATCCTGCAGGCCCGCCCGCGAGCGACGCACCGCCTTGGCCACGGCCGCCACCGCTTCGGCCTGCCCGATCACCCGGGCGCCGAGCGAGCTTTCCATATGCAGCAGCTTTTCGCGCTCGCCTTCGAGCATCCGGTCCACCGGAATGCCGGTCCAGCGCGACACGACCTGCGCGATATGGCTGGGCGTCACCACTTCCTCGGCCATCAGCGGATCGGCATGGCCATCGCCATTGGCATCGTCGGCGCCCTTGATGCGCTTTTCGAGATCCGGGATCACGCCATAGGCCAGCTCCCCGGCCTTGGCCAGGTCGCCCTGTCTTTGGGCAATTTCGAGCTGGCTGCGCGCCGCGTCGAGCTCTTCCTTGAGCTTCTGGCTGCCCTGCAGGCGTTCCTTTTCCGCCAGCCACTTGGCCGACAGGGTCTGGGCCTGTTCTTCCAGTCCGCCCAGCTCGCCTTCCAGCCGCTCGAGCCGGATGCGCGAGCCGTCATCATCTTCCTTGCGCAGGGCTTCGCGCTCGATCTTGAGCTGCATGATGCGGCGATCAAGCTCGTCCAGCGCCTCGGGCTTGCTGTCGACGGCCATGCGCAACCGCGCTGCCGCTTCGTCCATCAGGTCGATGGCCTTGTCGGGCAGGAAGCGGTCGGTGATGTAGCGGTTGGAAAGCGTCGCCGCGCTCACCAGCGCCGAATCCGAAATGCGGATACCGTGGTGCAGCTCATACTTTTCCTTGAGGCCCCGCAGGATCGAGATCGTGTCCTCGACCGTCGGCTCGTCCACAAAGACCGGCTGGAACCGCCGGGCCAGCGCCGCGTCCTTCTCGATATATTTGCGATATTCGTCCAGCGTCGTGGCGCCCACGCAATGCAGCTCCCCCCGCGCCAAGGCGGGCTTGAGCAGATTGGACGCGTCCATGGCGCCATCCGACTTACCGGCCCCGACCAGGGTATGCATCTCGTCGATGAAGAGAATAATCTGCCCTTCCGAGGACGTGACTTCGCTCAGCACGCCCTTGAGGCGTTCCTCGAATTCACCGCGATATTTCGCGCCGGCAATGAGCGAGCCCATGTCCAGCGACAGCAGCGACTTGTTCTTGAGGCTCTCCGGCACATCGCCATTGACGATGCGGATGGCCAGCCCCTCGGCAATCGCCGTCTTGCCCACGCCGGGCTCGCCGATCAGCACCGGATTGTTCTTGGTGCGACGGCTCAGCACTTGAATCGTGCGGCGGATTTCCTCGTCGCGGCCGATCACCGGGTCGAGCTTGCCCTCACGCACATCCTGGGTCAGGTCGCGCGCATATTTCTTGAGCGCGTCATAGCTGTTCTCGGCGGAAGCGGAATCGGCCGTGCGCCCCTTGCGGATCGCCTCGATGGCGGCATTGAGCCCCTGCGGCGTCACGCCGGCCGAGCTCAGAATCTTGCCTGCATCGGTATCTTTCTCGACCACCAGCGCCAGCAGCAACCGCTCGACGGTGACATAGCTGTCGCCCGCCTTCTGCGCAGCGCTTTCGGCGGTGTCGAAGACGCGCGCAATCTCGCGGCTCAGATAAAGCTGGCTGCCATCGCCCGATACGGATGGAATTTTGGCCAGGGCCGCCTCGACGGCCGCCCGCGCTGCCTTGGGATCGCCCCCGGCGCGCTCGATCAGCCCATTGGCCATGCCCTGATCGTCGTCGAGCAGCACCTTGAGCAAATGGATCGGCGCAAATTGCTGATGCCCCTTGCCCAGTGCAATGGTCTGCGCGCTCTGGATAAAGCCACGGGCCCGCTCGGTATATTTTTCGATATTCATGCAACTCTCCTTATCTCGCCCGCGGCCCGGCCCTCCAGAAGGCACCAAAACCACGGCGGAAGCGTCGTGCGATGAAACGCCCGACAAGCGGCGCTGGTTCATCACGAAGAGATATATGGGGAGAGCTTTGCAAACGAAAAGGCCGGACATTGCTGCCCGGCCTTTGAAAAATTGCGTTCCGCCTATTCCGCTGCGGTCGAGGGCGTTCCGGCCTTGAGGAAGGCGGGTAGTTCGCCGAC
>DATMSY010000117.1:0-14674 GCA_035565135.1 Devosia sp. | reverse complement strand
GTGTTGTGAGTGGCCCTCGGGTCGAGCCCGAGGGAGACGCGGTGGGTGGGACAGTATTGTGGTAGGGCGGTGACCTTTCACCGCAATCGGGCCAGCACCTCTCCCAGCGCCTGATCGAACAGCGCACGATCGGCATCCGTGCCCGCGCTGACCCTGATACACCGGTTCAGCCCAGCTACCACCGGCTTACGCACGAACACGCCGCGCTGCGCCAGGCCATCAAGGATGGCCTGGGCATAGGCGCCATCGCGGCCGCAGTCGATGGCGAGGAAGTTTGTCGCGGTGGGCAGGGGCGTCAGGCCGTGGCGGCGGGCGATGGCGGCTGTGTCCTCAAGCGAGGCGCGCACGGCCGCCAATGAGCTTTGCAGATGCGCGCTATCGGCCAAAGCAGCGATGGCGGCGGCCTGGGCGACGTTGCTGATGCCGAAATGGTTGCGGATGCGGTTGAAGGCCGAGATGTTGGCGGCCTCGCCCAGCACATAGCCCACGCGCGCCCCGGCCAGGCCATAGGCCTTGGAGAAGGTGCGCATGCGCAGCAGGTTCGTTCGGCTGGGGTCAAAGGCGGGGAGGGTGCCCGCCGGGGCGAATTCGCCATAGGCTTCGTCGAGCACGATCATGGTCGTGTCGGGCACGGCGGCTATGAAGCGCTCGACCGCGGCGGCGTCCCACCAGGTGCCCATGGGATTGTCCGGATTGGCGAGATAGACCATGGCCGCATTGGTCTCGCGCGCGGCGCGGGCCAGTGCGTCAATGTCCTCGCGGTCCCCGATATAGGGAACGGTATGCATCACCGCGCCATAGCCGGCGATGTGGTAGTTGAAGGTTGGGTAACCGCCCAGCGAGGTGACGATGGTTGCGCCCGGCGCCGCGAAGAGGCGCACGGCCATGCCCAGAATCGCGTCGACGCCCTCGCCTGGCATCACATTGGCGGCGGCGATTCCGAGATGGGCGGCGATGGCTTCGCGCAGGTCATGGTTTTCCGGATCGCCATAATGCCAGCTGTCCTTCGCCGCTGCCGTCATCGCAGCAAGTACGGATGGCGCGGGGCCGAAGGGGCTTTCATTGGCGCCGATTCGGGCCTTGAGCGGCACGCCGCTGCGCCGGGCGATCGCTTCGGGGCCGACAAAGGGCACCGTTTCGGGCAGGGCGGCGGCGATCGGGGCGAGGCTGGGACGCGGCACGGGCGGTATCCGGTTAAGAAATTGCGCGCTCATCCTATAGCCGGCATTGGCGGGCGCGACAGGGCGGCGTGGAAAACGGGTGGTTGTGCACAGCGATTAAGTTGCTTGCATCGGATAAGTGCCCGGAAAATCAGGCTCTCTTGGCGGCTTTTCCAAGGATGGCATTTGCATCAAATGCAATGCTTCCCGGCAAGGTATGGGAAGGCATGCGGGTCCACCTTCCGGCCTGTGTCAGTTTTCTGACGCTCGACGAAACTGATTCTTCCAAGGAGCACCGCATGCCGCCAACCTATGTTCTTGCAAAGGACCATCTTCAGCGTGCCGCGACGATTCTGCAGGGGGCAGACCAGCGCTCGCGGCAGCTCCGCCACATTATCGAACGGACCATTGGATTGATGGATGAATTCCGTTCCGAGACGCCCGCTCTGCCGGACAATGTCCTCGATTTCGCGACCTTCCGGCACCGTCAGGCCAGGCATTGACGACACTACGGAGGCTGGCGGCAGAAAGCCGCCGGCCCCGTCTGATTTTTAGCTGCCGGGGCTGGGATTGGCCGGATCAGGGGCCACGGTGATGCCGCCGGTTTCGCCATCCTTCCGGATTAGTTCGCGGTTTAGCGCTAGTTTTGCTTCCTCGGTCAGCGCATAAAGGGCGGTCAGATAATCGGGCGTCGCCACCCAGGCGCGCAGTTGCAGATTGACCGACGTGCCCGAAAAACTCTCCACATGCACCAGTGGCGCCGGGTTCACCAGCACACGCTTGTCGGCCCCCGCAATGCGCAGCAGCACGCGGCGCGCATGGCCGATATCGACGCTATCGGGCACGCTGACATTGACGTCGATGCGCCGATTGGGCTCGCGGCTGTGATTGGTGATGGCCGAGGACCAGAGTTTCTGGTTAGGCGTAAAGATATAAAGCCCGCTTGAGGAACGCAGCCGTGTGCCGAAGAGGCCGATTTCGACCACGACGCCGGCCACGCCGTCGCCCTGGATGAATTCGCCGATGGCGATGGGGCGCAGCACGATCAGCATGATTCCCGCCGCGATATTGGCGAGCGTGCCCTGCAGCGCCAAGGCCACGGCAAGGCCGGCGGCGCCCAGCACGGCGATGATCGAGCTATTGGCCACGCCCAAGAGGTTGAGTGCGGTCACTACCGCAAAGACCAGAATGCCGTAGCGGGCGACCTGGGACAGCAGCGGGGCGAAGTTCTTGTCCACGCCATAGGCGCGGGGCAGGTAGGTTCTTATGGCGTTGGAAGCCAGCCGCGACAGGTACCAGCCGGCCACCAGCACCGCGATGATGGCCAAAAGCGTGACTGCGTTGGCGCCAAGCCAATTTATCGGAATGAACAGAACATCATAAAACGTCATGGTTTGCCGGTCTCTGAGGCGGTTCGTCCGCCACTCTTTCCACATTAGCAAACCAGTGATGGCAGGAAAGTGCGCCTGAGCGCTAGACAGCCCGGAATCCCTTTGCTAGAGAGCAGCCACTTTGGAAGCCCCGGCTAGGGGGCGAGTAGCTCAGCTGGTAGAGCAGACGACTCTTAATCGTCGGGTCCACGGTTCGAATCCGTGCTCGCCCACCAAAGTTCTCCCTTAAAAGCAACGGCAGTGTGACGGTTCGAATCACGGGCCTTGCTTTGAACATCATCTGCTGTCACAAGGGGCAGGCGTTTCCAGCCATTGTTGGCTGCCTGCCGGTTTTACTGGTCCTGGCTCCCTTCCTTTTCTTGCGAACGTTTAGAAACCCTCCGGCATGTTGCCCGGGGGCGGCGCTCGCTTGCTGATGCTTCGGGCTAATTTAGGACTACACACATGGCCTCGATCAATGGCACTGTAAAATTCTTCAATACTACCAAGGGCTTCGGCTTCATTTCGCCTGAGAATGGCGAAAAGGACGCGTTCGTCCACATCTCCGCCGTCGAGCGTTCGGGCCTGCAGGGCCTGTATGAAGGCGACAAGGTAACCTACGAACTCGAGAGCGGCCGCGACGGCAAGATCTCGGCCTGCAACCTGACCCTGGTTCAGTAAAAAACGACGGAGCGCCGCGACTCGTTCGCTGGCGATCCAAGGGCCGCTCCGGGAAACCGGGGCGGCTTTTTGTTTGCAGGTCGATGCAGTCTGTCACCAAGCTGTCAGTTGACGCTCCAAACTCCCGGTTCGCCTGCGTCTTTCGTTCAATTCGGGCGAAATGCCCCTTTCGTCACGGGCAATTGAGGCCTATAGCCGGCGCGACATTTCAGCACTCCCAAGGCTTCAGCATGTTCGGTATCGATCCAAGTTTCTTCACGTCCTTGCTTCAGGTCATCATGATCGACCTTGTGCTGGCGGGGGACAATGCCGTGGTCATCGGCCTGGCCGCGGCCGGGTTGGCTTCCGACGTGCGCAAGAAGGCCATTCTGATCGGCATTATCGCGGCGACGGTGCTGCGCATCTGCTTCGCGCTGATTACGACGCAGCTGCTGTCGCTGGGCGGGGCGCTGCTGATCGCCGGTGGCGTGCTGCTGCTCTATGTGTGCTGGAAGATGTATCGCGAACTCACCGTCTCCCATGAAGACGAAGAGGAAGCGACCGAGGCGCTGGAAAACGCCGATCTCAATGCCGATGGCACCGTTTCCGGCAAAGCCCCGCGCAAGACGCTGCGCCAGGCGGTCATCCAGATCATCATCGCCGACGTGTCCATGTCGCTCGACAATGTGCTGGCGGTGGCCGGCGCGGCGCAGCACCATTTCGAAGCCCTGATCTTCGGCCTGGCGCTGTCGGTCGTGATGATGGGCGTGGCCGCGACCTTTATCGCCCGCCTGCTGCATCGCTATCGCTGGATCGCCTGGATTGGCCTGCTGATCATCCTCTATGTCGCCGCCAAGATGATCTATGAAGGCGCTGATCAATGGCTCGGCTATACCCTGCCGCATATCCCGCTGGTCTATAACGGGCCCGGCAGCCACTGAAAATCTGCGTATCGCCCGTGGTAGCCTTTGGTAACCACGGGCGGAACTTTGTGGCATTTGCTTTGCCGCAATAGGAAATTGCTCACCTTGAGGGCTTACGGTCCACGCTCAGAACTGTTCTGAGCAGGAAGCTCCAAGATGGCCGCTGTTACCGACCGCCTGGTTCATACCGATAGCGAGGCCCCGCGCGAGCTGCGCCGCACGGGTCTGGCTGCACTCGAACTTGAGACGCGCATCGTTTCGGGCGCGGAATGGGACCGGACCATTGCCGGGTTCGACGAGGTCTGCCAGGAACAGCTGCATATGTTCGCCCAGCCGCGCTGGCCTTCGGTCGAGCATGAACCCATGCTGTTTCTCGACAATGGCGAGATTGTCGGCGGCGCGCTGATGATGATCCAGCGCCTGCCGCTGCGGCTTGGGGCCATTGCGATTTCCAAATGGGCGCCCATCGTGCGTCATGGCGCAAGGGCGGATCGCGACGCCATCCATGCCGCCATCGTCGAAGCCATGGTGGCCGAATATGCCCATAAGCGGGGGCTCATGCTCTCGGTGCTGCCGCGCGCTTCGCTCAGCGAGGTCAACCAGGATTATGAGCGGCTGATCGCCCGCGGGTTTCGCAAGGGCTCGGTGCTGGGTTTTCCCAACCGCTATATCGTCAATCTGCGGCTGAGCGACGCCGAGCAGCGCAAGAGCTTTCACCAGAAATGGCGCTACCATCTCAATAAATCGGAGAAGGAAGGCCTGAGCTTCGAGCATGCCGGCGCAGAGCGGATCGGTGAGTTCGATACGCTTTATACGGCCATGACCGACCGCAAGCAGTTCACCGACCATTCGGCCTATGAAACCGTGCCGTCGCTGATGGCGACCGAGATCGATGCGCTGCGGCCCGAGCTGTTTTTCGTGCGGCATGGGGGCGAGCTTGTCGCCGGAGCGCTGATCTTCAAGGCGGGCGATCGCGCGGTCTATCTCTATGGCGCTACCAATGACCGGGCGCTGCCGCTGCGCGCGGGCTATTTCATGCATTGGCACATCATCCGCTGGCTGCGCGATAATACCGAAGCGAGCTGGTATGACCTGGGCGGCACCGATGGCTATCAGGGGCTGCATCAGTTCAAGAAGGGCATGGTGGGCGAGGCCGGGGTGATCCGCCCGGTGCCGCCCGTCGCCAATTACGCCTCCAATCCGCTGGCCTATGCGCTGGGGGCAGGGGCTTTTGCCGCGCGGGATGGCTATTACCAGGTGCGTCGCGTGGTCGATGCCTGGCGCAATCCCAAGGCGCGGCCCGACCAGGCGCGCCACGTTTCGGCGGATAGCCAGGGATGAGTCTGCATCGGCGCCTGGTTTCCCAGTCCACCCTCATTTTTGGCGGTCGCCTGTTCGGCGCCGGCATTGTCTTTCTGGTGCAGGCCATGATTGCCCGCTTCTGGGGCGCAGGGCATCTCGGCGATTTCCTGATCATCACGGCAACCTGCAATCTGATCGCGGTCGCCATGCCGCTGGGTTTCCACACGATTGCCGCCTATTTTGCGGCCGAATACCGGGCCCGCAGCGAACGCAAGCAGATGGGCGTCTTCCTGCTGCATGCCTATGGTCACATTCTCATTTCGCTGGCGCTGCTGCTGGTGGCGGGACCCTTCGCCATGACCTTGCTGGGGCAGGCGGGGAGCGTGATTTCCCAGCATTATGTACCGGTAATCCTCTTGGCTTTCAGCGGCGCCATGGTGATGCTCAGCGGTTCGCTGCTGATCGGGCTCAAGCGGCCCTTTTCCGGCTTTTTCGCCGACGGCATCTTCCGGCCGCTCATTCTGGTGGCGGCTTTGCTGGGGGCGGTTGGGATCGTCAACCAGGACGATGCCTTTGCCTATATGATCTGGGGCGCGGCCATTGGCTATGTAGTCATCGCGCTGGTGCAGTTCGGCTTCGCCATCATCGCCTGGAGCGCGGTTCCGGGCGCGGCTGCCGAAGTGCGTCCGCGCGAGGGCCGGCGCTGGTGGCGTTTTGCGCTGCCCTGGATGCTGATCGCACTGGCAACCGATTTCTTCTTCGATATCAACCTGCTGCTGCTCAGCCAGATATTGAATCGCGAAGAGCTGGCGATTTTCGGCGTCTGCACCCGCATTTTCGCGCTGGTGTCGTTTGGCATCTCGGCCGTCTATGCCGTTTCCATGCCCGACATGTTCGAGAGCCGGGCCAATGCCGACCGGGGCGCTTTCGACCGGAAGGTGGGCGACGCCAATATGGTGGCGACGGCGCTTTCGGTCGTGCTGTTCTGCATCACGGCTTTGGGCGCGCCCATTGCGCTGCAATTCTTCGGCCCCGGCTTTACCGAGGGCGCCGCGCCGCTGGCCGTGCTGTGCCTGGCGCTGGTGGTGCGTTCGGCGTTCGGACCGGCCTCGCTGGTGCTGTCCATCCATGACCGGCCCTATGCCAGCCTGCCGGCGGTGGCGCTGGGCATTGGCATGATGGTTCTTGGCAATTGGCTCTTGGCGCCGCCCTTCGGGCTGATGGGGGCGGCGATTTCGGCGCTTATTGCCATCACGGTGTGGTCGGTGACGCTTTGGGCCATTGCGCTGCGGACGGCCAAGATGGACGTCTCCATCTTGCAATGGTTCCGCACGCGGCGCGAGGCGGCGGTGCCGGTGGCCTAAACCCCCACCAATTCCCCTAGCCGCTGCTTCAGCCGGCCCAGGCGGCCGATATTGACGCCGCTGTCATAGTCTTCGGAGACCTTGGTGTAGGGCTTTTCGATCAGCATGTAGTCCTGCCCGAAAATGTGCTTTTCCAGCAGGCACGTCTCCTTGTAGCCGTAGCGGCGCAGCAGCATGCGGGCCACTTCGTTCTCGGGCCGCACGAAGGTATAGGCCTTGTGGAAGCGGCCATTGTCCCAATGCTCGTCGAAGGCGCGCATGCCGAACATGCCCAACTTGGTCTGGCGGTGGGAGGGGAAGACCCAGCTCCAATAGCGGAAGATAGCGCCGCATTCGGGCCCCGAAACCATGGCGCCGCCCGGCGTGCCATCGGCCTCCATGATCATGATGTGCCAGGGATCGAGCGCCATGACATTGCGCAGGAATGTCTTGTTGAGGCGCCCCATTTCATGCGCCTTGAACCGCTCGCTGTAATATTCGGACTTGGCGATCACATCCATCAATTCGTGATGGATCAGATCGATATCGGCTGCGGTGGCGGCACGGATAGTCATCTCTGCCATGATGATCCCCCTCTGCTAACTGGATAGTACCAAACGGTGACTTGGTCACAAAGCATCCTTGCTTGGGGCAGTTAATGGGCGGTGGCGAGTCGGCATACGAAGTTGCACGGGTCAAGGCCTTGCCCGGCGCAGGGTGGGTCTTTAGAACGGTCTCCGGGAGAGAATAAGAGAGGATGACTATGAGCGAGCAGCTCGTATTCCAGCCGAGTGCGGCTGCGATCGCACGCACCCACGTAACCAAAGCCCAGTATGACGAGATGTATGCCCGCTCGATCAGCGACCCCGATGGGTTCTGGGCCGAGCAGGCCAAGCGCCTTGATTGGGTCAAGGCGCCCACCATCATCAAGAATACCAGCTTTGCCTATCCCGATGTCTCGATCAAATGGTTCGAGGATGGGGTGCTCAACGTCTCCTATAATTGCCTCGACCGGCATCTGGCGACGCGCGGCGACCAGACCGCCATCGTCTGGGAGGGCGACACGCCCGGCACCGATGGCAAGGCCACCTATCGCGAGCTTTATGAGCGCGTCTGCCGCTTCGCCAATGTGCTCAAGGCCCATGGCGTCAAGAAGGGCGACCGCGTCACCATCTACATGCCCATGGTTATCGACACTGCGGTCGCCATGCTGGCCTGCACGCGCATCGGCGCGGTCCATTCGGTGATTTTCGGCGGCTTCTCGCCCGATTCCATCGCCGGCCGCGTGGCCGATTGCGGATCCAAGATCATCCTCACCGCCGATGAGGGCCGCCGCGGCGGCAAGACCATTCCACTCAAGAAGAATGTCGATGAGGCGCTGACCAAGGTGTCGGGCGTCGAAACCGTCATCGTCGTCAAGGTCACCGGCAATCCGGTGGACATGACCGAGGGGCGCGACGTCTGGTACGAAGACGCCGCCGCCAAGGTGAGCGCCGAATGCCCGCCCGAGCCGATGAATGCGGAAGATCCGCTCTTTATCCTTTACACCTCCGGCTCCACCGGCAAGCCCAAGGGCGTGCTGCACACGACGGGCGGTTACCTCGTCTATGGCGCGCTGACCCATGAGCTGAGCTTCGACTATCGCGATGGCGAGGTCTATTGGTGCACGGCCGATGTGGGCTGGATCACCGGCCACACCTATATCGTCTATGGCCCGCTGGCCAATGGCGCGACTACGCTGATGTTCGAGGGCGTGCCGAGCTATCCTGATGCCTCGCGCTTCTGGCAGGTGGTGGAAAAGCACAAGGTCAATATCTTCCACACCGCGCCCACGGCCATCCGCGCACTGATGGGCGCCGGGCACGAATTTGCCGACAAATACGATATGCCCTCGCTGCGCCTGCTGGGCACGGTGGGCGAGCCGATCAATCCGGAAGCCTGGCTCTGGTATTATAAGCATGTCGGCAAGGAGCGCTGCGGCATTGTCGATTGCTGGTGGCAGACCGAGACGGGTGGCCACATGATCGCGCCATTCCCCGGCGCCATTCCCACCAAGCCGGGTTCGGCCACCAAGCCGTTTTTCGGCGTGCAGCCAGTCGTGCTGTCGCCCGAAGGCCGCCTGCAGGAGCAGACCAAGGCCGAGGGCGTGCTGGCCATTGCCGATAGCTGGCCGGGCCAGATGCGTAGCGTCTATGGCGATCACCAGCGCTTCATCGACACCTATTTCACCCAGTACAAGGGCTATTACTTCACCGGCGACGGCTGCCGCCGCGATGAGGACGGCTATTACTGGATCACCGGCCGCGTCGACGACGTGCTGAACGTCTCCGGCCATCGGCTGGGCACGGCCGAGGTGGAAAGCGCGCTGGTGGCCCATCCCAAGGTCTCTGAGGCGGCCGTTGTCGGCTATCCGCATGACGTCAAGGGGCAGGGCATCTATTGCTACGTGACCCTGATGGCGGGCGAGGCCAGCGACGATGCGCTCAAGGCCGAGCTGCGCAATTGGGTCCGCAAGGAAATCGGCCCCATCGCCACGCCCGACCTGATCCAATGGGCTCCGGGCCTGCCCAAGACCCGCTCCGGCAAGATCATGCGCCGCATCCTGCGCAAGGTTGCCGAGAACGACTTCGGCTCGCTGGGCGATACCTCGACCCTGGCCGATCCCGCCGTGGTGGACGATCTCATCGCCAACCGGCAGAACCGGTAGGTAATCACCCTATCCGAGAGCCCCCGATCTGCCTCCCTCCCCCTTGAGGGGAGGGATTGAGGGTGGGGGTGTCGGACCATCCGCCTATATAGAATTCGTGGAGAGCACGACACCCCCACCCTAGCCCTCCCCTCAAGGGGGAGGGGACGGATCGAGGCTCTCGGTCGGCCTGCTCAAGACCCGGTAACCGAGTTGGAAGGTCAATGTGCCTGAAGGGCTTGATCCGATTTCCCCAAACGAAACGCGGGCGGAGACCCCAAGATCTCCGCCCGCTAAAGTTGGCGGCTTCATCGGGTGAAAGGTTGAAAAACGCCCGATGCTCCAAGTCGCCTGAGACGATATATGGCATTGATACATATCAATGGCATCATTCAAATGACGTAGGCAGAGCAATATTGCTCTCGTCATTGTTTCGGCGGCTTTTTCCGGTGACCCTGTCGCAGCGATTCCTGCCCAATTGGATGTTCCCGTGACCGCTTACCGCCGCCTGTTCCTCGCCCTGTCGCTGCTCGCCGCTGCGCCGGCCCATGCCGCCACGCTCGATCAGATGGCCGGGCAGATGATCGTGGTCGGGTTTCAGGGCGACGATGTGGACGACGCCAGCGTCGTGGCGCTGCGCGAAGAACTGGCCGCCAGCGAGCTTGGCGGGGTCATGTTCCTCAAGACCAATGTGAAGGATCTGGCGACGGTGGGGGCAATGAACCAGGCGTTCCGCGCGGCGTCGCCCGATCTGCTGCCTTTCATCACGCTGGACCAGGAAGGCGGTTCGGTCGAGCGATTGACCCGCGATGTGGGCTTTGGCGAAGTGCCGAGCGCGGCGAGCATTGCGGCGCGCAATTCGCCGGAAGAGGCCGAGAAAATCTACGAGCCGATGGCCACTGCCATTGCCGGGCTTGGCTTCACGGTCAATTTCGGGCCGGTTGCCGACATCAATCTCAATCCCAACAATCAGGTCATCGCCAAGTTCGGCCGTGCCTATGGCACCGACGCGGCCACTGTTGCCGCCTATGACGAGGCCTTTATCACCGCCCATCACGCGGCAGGCCTGCTCACCTCGCTCAAGCATTTTCCCGGCCATGGCTCCTCCACGGCCGATAGCCATGAGGGCTTTGTCGACATCACCGACAGCTGGAAGCCCGAGGAGCTCGATCCCTATCGCACCCTGCTCGCCAAGGGCGATGTGGATTTCGTGATGGTCGGCCATCTCTATCACGCCGATTACTCCGACGCCGGCGCGCAGGTTCCCGCCTCGCTCTCCCCGCAATGGATCACCGGCGTGTTGCGCGACCAATTGGGGTTCAAGGGCGTCGTCATCAGCGACGATCTCGAAATGGGCGCCATTCGCCAGCATTTCACACTGCAACAAACCGTGACCATGGCGGTGCGGGCGGGCATGGATGTGTTGCTGTTCTCCAATACGGCCAAATATCGGCCGGGCCTGGCCGATGAAATCCGCGCCATTCTCGTTGCCGAAGCGGCGGCAGACCCGGCCTTTGCCGCCCGGATCGAGGAGAGTTACGCCCGAATCGTCGCCCTCAAGGCGCGCATCCGCTGAGGCAAGTGCGGCCAAAACCCGCATGGGCCGGGACTTTCCCCAGCCAAAAGGGGGCAAGTGTTTCCTCCGGCCGCGTCCCCGGATAAACTGGCTGCCGCTGTCCTGACCTGGGCGGCGTATGCAGGAGACTTTGCTTCATGGCGGACGAGCGCGAGACCCGACAAGTCCGGGCCATGTTCATTTCCGATGTGCATCTGGGGATGAAGCCCACCCGGGTGGGCCAGCTCACCGAATTTCTGCGCGCCCATGATGCCGAAACCATCTATCTGGTGGGCGATATCGTGGACGGCTGGCGCCTCGCCAAGGCCTGGCACTGGCCCAATGAATATAATGTGCTGGTCAACCTGCTGCTCGAAAAGGCCAATGCCGGCACCCGCATCGTCTACCTGCCCGGCAATCACGACGAGTTCCTGCGCGAATATCTCGGCACCTATTTCGGCGAGGTCGAATTCGTCGATCGCACGGTCCACACCACCGCCACCGGCAAGACCTATCTCGTCATCCATGGCGACCAGTTCGACGTGGTGGTGATGAATGCCAAATGGCTCGCCCATGTCGGGGACTGGGCCTATAACGCCGCGCTGCGCGTCAATATCGCCATCAATTGGGTGCGCCGGCGACTCGGTTTGCAATATTGGTCCCTGAGCGCCTGGGCCAAGCAAAAGGTCAAAAATGCCGTCTCGGTGATCGGGCGATTCGAGGAAGCTCTGGTCCACGAAGCCAAGGAATCCGGGGTTGACGGGGTCATCTGCGGGCACATTCACTTTGCTGACATGCATGACAGGTTAGGTATCCACTACATCAACACGGGTGATTGGGTGGAAAGTTGCACGGCGATCGTCGAGACAACGGACGGCAATTTCGAGTTGATCAAGTGGACCGAGATGATGGCGGGCGAGCCCCGCCGCTTCCGCCTCCGCAAGGCGGATCGTTCCGTCGCCTCCTGATCGTTACTGACGCCTGGCACCCGCAAGTCAATGGCGTGGTGCGCACGCTGGACACGCTGGGCCGCGAACTGGCCGCTAGGGATATCGAGGTCCGCTACCTCACGCCCGAGCGGTTCTGGACCGTGCCGGTCCCCACCTATGCCGAAATCCGTCTTTCGCTGGCGACGCAGGGCGCCGTTGCCGCCTTCATCGATGGCGTGGCGCCCGATCGCATCCATATTGCCACCGAGGGCCCGCTGGGCTGGCAGGCGCGGCAATATTGCCTCGACCGCGGTTTGACGTTCACCACCAGTTTCCACACCCGCTTCCCCGAATATCTGGCCGCCCGTGTGCCGGTATCGCCCGAGCTGGGCTATGGCTATCTGCGCTGGTTCCATTGGCCCGCCGCGCGCACCATGGTGCCGACCCCGTCGCTGATGGTGGAATTGGCCGGCCATGGCCTGGGGCATCTGGCGCTCTGGTCGCGGGGTGTCGATCTCTCGCGGTTCAGCCCCGGCCTCAAGGGCTGGTTCACCGATCTGCCCGGGCCGCATCTACTCTGCGTGGGCCGTGTCGCGGCGGAAAAGAACATCACCGCCTTTCTTGATCTCGACGTTCCCGGCACCAAGATCGTGGTGGGCGACGGCCCCGATCTGCCGGCGCTCACCCGCCGCTACCCGGATGTGCGTTTCCTAGGCTATCGCTTTGGCGACGAACTGGCCGAGATCTACCGCAGCGCCGATGTCTTCGTCTTTCCCAGCCGCACCGATACGTTTGGGAACGTGGTGATCGAAGCCTTGGCCTCGGGCGTGCCAGTCGCCGCCTATCCCGTCACCGGCCCGCGTGACATCCTCACCGACCCCAATGCCGGCGCGCTGGATGAAGATCTGGGCGCTGCCGTGCGTCGTGCGCTCACGCTCTCCCGTGCCGCCGCCCGGGCGCATGGCTGCCGCTTCACCGTTCCGGCCAGCGTCGATCAGTTCCTCTCGCATCTGCAACCGGCATTGCCGACCGTGCCGATGGCCGCCGCCAGCTGATCGTTGCTTGCGTCGAACACACTTGCGGCGCATTGTTCTTCACATTGAGTTTATCTGATTTGCCCGGAGCCATCTGCGATGGGTTCGCCCTTGGCAGCGCGCCTTCGTTCGCCCGCTGTCCGTACCAGTCTTTTCTACGCGACCCTGTTCACCTCGGGCGCGGTCTCCAATCCGTTCCTGCCGATCTGGCTGAGCGAACGCGGCATCGGCACCGGTGAAATCGGCGTCATCAATGCCGCGCCGATCTTTGCGATGATCGTCATCAACATGATCGTGGGGCGCCTGGCTGACCGCGCCAGCGACTGGCGCAATGTCATCGTCATCGGCTCCATCATCGCCGCCATTCCGCCGGTCTTCCTGTTGTTCATGGATGATTATGTCGCCATCCTGATCATCTGGACGCTGCTGATCGTGCCGTTCCAGGCCATTGCACCGGTGGTCGATGCCGCCGCCTATCGCATGACGCGCCGCACCGGCATGGATTTCGGCGCTATCCGCGTCTGGGGCACGATCGGCTTTGTTGCCGTGACGCTGGTGGCTGGCGTCGTGCTCGATCGGCTTGGGGCGGGGGCTTTCGTGCCGCTGCTCATCGCCGTCAGCGCCATCCGTGCGCTGGTATCGCTCGGCTTGCCGCTGTTCCGCTCGCAGGACGAATATTCGCGCCCCATGCATCCCATCGATGCGCCAATCAATCCGCTGATCGCCATTCGTCTTGGCCAACTCTGGCGACCCTGGTTCCTGATGACGCTGATCGGCGCGGCGCTGCTGCATGGCAGCCATATGATGCAGATGGGCTTTGGCGCACTGATCTGGGCCGAGGAGGGGATACCCGGCTGGGTCATCGGCATATTATGGGCGGTCGCGCCCACTGCCGAAATCCTCGCCATGGTCTATTTCGAGCGCATCACCAAGCGTTTCGCCGCCCGCCACCTGATCCTGCTAGGCTGCGTTTGCGGCGCGTTACGCTGGTGGGGCTTTGCGCTCGAGCCCGATATCTGGGTGCTGGTGCTGCTGCAAACCCTGCATCTGGCGACGGTGGGCCTCACCTTCCTCGGCATCACCAATTTCATCGCCAACTGGACTAGCGAGGATATCGCTGCCGAAGCGCAGAGCTTTTTCGTGATGATCCGCCAGGTGGTGACCGTGGTGGCCCTGCTGGGCTTCGGCATTCTCGCCGGCACGATGGGGGCGGGGGCGTTTTACGTGGCGGCCGTGCTCAGCGCGATTGGGGCGGTGATGGTGGTGGTGTCGCTGGTGTTGATGAATCCGAAGCGCGAAAATGCGCAGGTGGTGATTTGAGGGCTGGGTAGACCTCAATCACAGTAGACCTCATGGTGAGCTTGTCGAACCACGAGGTCGTGGCCCGATGCTATCCCCACCCACGATGTCACCCCGGCGTAGGCCGGGGCCCATCCTGAGATCGTGCCTCCAGCCGCAAAGTGTGTGGGTGACCAGGGTGGTAGTCAGGCGTCCTGACGGCGCGCTGTGACATCTCGAGATGGGCCCCGGCCTACGCCGGGGTGACACCGCGGGCTCCGTCACCCTCCGCCCCCCGTCACCCGAATGTCGCACCGGCAATTGTAACGATTGCAACGTCACAAATCCCCTTGCCTTCGCCACAAAGCCAAGCGAACAAAGGTGCCGGGCGCTGATTTGCCCGGGGTTCACTTTTCATGGCATCCGTTCTGTCG
>DATMSY010000116.1:0-15997 GCA_035565135.1 Devosia sp. | reverse complement strand
CGAGATGACTTCAAAGGCGGCGGATGGCGCGATGGTGAGAAGCGCGAACGCAAGCCACATCGCGAGTGCAAAGAGAGGACGCATCAGGGCCGACTATATCCTGTGGTAGGCTTCATTATGGCAGCGATCCAGCGGGGCCGCGTTCGCGATCCGCGAGCCGAAACGGCATCCTCTTGGCGGGAGCGCCTCTTTGGTAGCGGGGATTGAGGCAGGCGACAAGGTTGGCGACGTGTTGCCGAATGGCAACGGCGCACCGGCTAGCAGGTCGCGATGGTGAGGGACGCGCCCGCATAGCCCGATTGCGCCACGCTATCACAGAGCTCAGACCATTCGCAGCCGGCACAGGCGGGACGAATCTGGCCGGTGGAAAAGGCACTGCGCAGAGTGGCGAGCATGGCCGGATCAAGACGGAAGGGCCGGGTCAGATCGAGCCCCGGCGCCAGCAGATCGGCCACGGCCAGACGCGCGAGGCGATCGCGCTCAATGACGCTTTCATTATGGCAATGCGGCGCAGTGGTCGTCAGCAGCGGGGCACAGACATCGTCTGGCCCGGCCACCAGTTCGATGGCCTCGCCCGCGCCGAGCCGGCCGATGATCACATCGTAATTGGCGGTGAAGGCAGGGGTATATCCCCTGCCGACATAGGTGAGCATGCAGAGCAGATGATGAGCCCGCAGGCGAATGGTCAACGCTTGACCACGCGCTGCAGGCCGGCCAGCGCCGCCGCGCCGAGCACGGACTTGAGCACTGCACCGACCAGGAACGGCGCAACGCCATGGATGAACGCCTGATCGGCGCCGATCATCACCGCCAGCCAGGCGCCGCCTAGGGCGAGGCAAGCCAAATTGCCGGCGAGAGCGGCGACGAAGGCCAGGACAGGCTTGGCGCCATTCCAGCCGCGCTCGGCCAGCCAGCCGACAATCGCGCCGGCAATGGGGAAGGCAAAGAGATAGCCGGCGGTGGGGCCGACGAAATGGTGCGCGCCCGCAGCACCGCCGGACAAGACCGGAAGACCAACAGCGCCTTCGATCAACCAGGCCACGATGGTGATGCCGCCCAGGCGCCAGCCATAAAGCGCGCCGACCATGGCGACGGCGAAGGTCTGCATGGTCATGGGCACCGGCACCATGGGCACTTCGACATAGGACGAGAGCGCCAGGAACAGTGTGCCGAGAACGACGGCACCGACCTGCCAGGCCAGGGGCCGGTCAGCCAGGCGCAGCGGGCTGAAACCAGAATGAGATGCTGTGGCCAGAGAGCTCATAGTCGATCCTTGCAAAAATTATAGATAATTTCAGTCGATGATCTATTAAATGGCGTTTCGAGCGATGGGGCAAGGACAAATTGCCGGAATAGACAGGGATCGGAGTACCCTCCCCCTCACCCGACGATGGTAAAAACCTTCCGCGTTGCACCAGACGCCGTTCTTACCGGCTTCTGCCCGATCCAGCGAACATGCCGCGCCAGCACCGTCGCGGCCTCCTCCACATCGCCCGCCCGCAAGGCGGCAAGGATGGCGAGATGATCGTGATCCGTCCGCGCCTCCCAGGCCGAGCGCCAGGCGGCAAAGAGGAAGCGGGCGCTGACGGCATGGAGATCATCGATCGCAGCGAGCAGGCGCGGCATGCCGCAGGGCGCCAGCAAAGTGCGGTGAAACAGCCTATTGGCCGCCTCCCAGGAGGCGACATCAGGGGAATTGTCCCCGGCATGAGTTGCTTGTTCCGCGGCATCCAGAATGGCTGTCGTCAGGTGCGGCGCGGCATGGCGCAGGGCCAGCACTTCAAGCGCGGCGCGCATTTCGGCGACTTCCTTGACCTCGGCCAGATCGAAAGCAGCCACCCGCACGCCCCGGCGCGGCTCGCTGATCGCCAGCCCCTGCGCCTCGAGCCGCCGGAAAGCCTCGCGCACCGGCACATGGCTGGCGCCGAATTCGGCGGCGATATGATCCTGCCGCAGCCGCGCGCCCGGCTCGAGCAGGCCGGCAATGATCCTCTCGGCCAGAACCTTGCTGATCCGCACGGCAATGGTGTCGTCTTTGGGCTGGGGCATGATTTTATAGATAGTTTATTGCGCCGCGATTTGTCGAGCAGATCAGACCGTGCGCCGCAGATAGCGCGCGTTTTCGTAGCGTTCCTTGGTCAGTCCGAACAGCACATGGTCTTCCCAGCGGCCGTTGATCTGCAGGTATTTCTCGGCAAAGCCTTCTTCGACAAAGCCGTTCTTCTCCAGCACGCGGCGCGAAGCGGCATTGCCGGGCAAGAACGCCGCGTGGATGCGGTGCAGGTCGAGCGTATCGAAGATGAAGGGCAGGCTCGTCGCCACGGCTTCGCTCATCAGCCCCTGCCCCGCAAAGGGCTGGCCCATCCAATAGCCGAGATTGACGAATTGGGCGGCCCGCCGCCGCACATTGGAGAGCGTGATGCCGCCCACCAGCGTTGCCCCCTCATCGGCGAAGATGAAGAAGGAATAGTCGGTCCCCTGCTCCGCCTCCTCGCGCGCCCGCCGCACCCGAGCGGCAAAGACCCGGCGGCTGAGATCGGCCTCGGTCCAGCGGGGCTCGAAGGGCCGCAGGAAATCGCGGCTGGTCCGGCGCAGCTCGTGCCAGGCGTCGAAATCGGCCATTTGCGGCAGGCGCAGCAGTACCCGCCGCCCGCGCAGGGCGATCAGCGGAGCTGGCGATGACCAGGGCCAAAGCATGGGCCGATGCGCTCCTCAGCGCTTGAGATGGTCGCCGATGGCGCCGACATCGACCAGCCGGTCGACCGGCCCGATACCGGCCAGGGTCGGGGCGCCGCGGGTAAAGATCTGTTCGGCCACGTCCTGCACCCGCTTGGTGGTGATGGCATTGATGCGGTCGACCGTTTCCTGCATCGGAATCGGGCGGCCCCACAATATCTGCTGGCGCGCCAATTGCCCGGCGCGCGCCGAAGGGCTTTCGAGCGACATCAGCAGCCCCGCGCGGATCTGGTTGCGCACGCGGATGACTTCCTCGTCGGTGATTGATTGGGTGGCGCGCTTGAGTTCGTCCAGCACGACGGGCACCAGATCGGCCACCTCATCCTCGCCGGTCGCCGCCGCCACGCCGAACACGCCGCTATCGGCAAAGGCCCAGTGGAAGGAATAGACCGAATAGCAAAGCCCGCGCTTTTCGCGCACTTCCTGGAACAGGCGCGAGCTCATGCCCCCGCCCAGGATCGAGGCCAGCACCTGCGCGGCATAAAAGCCGTCGGCATTATAGGCGCGCCCTTCAAAGCCGATGACGATATGGGCCTGTTCGTGGTCGGAAATCAGCCGCTCTTCGCCGCCCTGATATTCGGCGCGCTGCGGCGCGGGGGCGCCATTGGGCTTGAGGCCCGCAAAGCGCTGTTGGGCCACCTGCACCAGCTCGTCGTGATCGACATTGCCGGCGGCGGCCATCACCATGTGGTCGCCCACATAATTGCGGCTCATATATTTGCGAATGGTGTCGGGATTGAATTCACGCACCGAATCCACCGTGCCCAGAATAGTGCGGCCGATAGGCTGGGTGGGAAAGGCCGCTTCCTGGAACAGGTCGAAGACGTGATCGTCCGGATTATCCCGCGCGGCGCCGATTTCCTGCACGATGACCTGCTTTTCGCGGGTCAGCTCGTCTTCCTCGAAGCGGGAATTCTGCAGGATATCGGAGAGGATATCGGCGGCCAGCACCACATCTTCCTTGAGCACACGCGCGAAATAGCCGGTGTGTTCGATGGAGGTTGCTGCGTTGAGATCGCCACCGACATTTTCGATGGCCTCGGCGATTTCGAGCGCGCTGCGCGTGGTGGTGCCCTTGAAGGCCATATGCTCGAGCAGGTGGGAAATGCCGTGTTCGGCCTTGCGCTCGCAGCGCGCACCGGCCTTGACCCAAACCCCGAGCGAAGCGCTCTCCAGGTGCGGCATGTCGTCGGTCAGCACCACCATGCCGTTATCGAGGGTCGTTGATTGTAGGCTCAAATGGGTCCTCCTGGCACGGCGCGACCCAGAGGCCGCATGTGCCCCAAAGTCGTCCTAGGCAGCGCGCGTACGCGCTGCGATGAAGTTTTCGACCACCGACTGGTCATTGGCAAGCACGGTCAGCCGCTCCTCGCGGCTATAAAGATCGGCAAGCCAGGCCGGCAGAGCCGGCTCGATGCCCGAGGCATCCTTGACGGCGGCAGGGAATTTGGCGGGATGGGCGGTCGACAGCGTCACCATGGGGGTCGCCGACCAGGCTTGCGCGCGAGCCACGTGTACGCCGACGGCGGTGTGGGGATCGAGCAGATAATCGGAATTCCTGAGTGTCGCGGCGATCGTCGCACGGGTCTCGGCCTCGCCGGTCGTCCCGGCCGCGAAATCGCGGCGGATATTGGCCAAAGCCGATTCCGGCAGCGCAAAGCCGCCCGATTGCTTGAGGCTGTCCATCATGCGCACGACCGCATTGGCATCGCGCCCGGCCGCCTCGAACAGCAGCCGTTCGAAATTGGACGAGATCTGGATATCCATGGACGGGCTGATGGTGGGGGCCACGCCCTCCATCTCATAGCGGCCGGTGTCCATGGTGCGGCGCAGGATGTCGTTGGCATTGGTGGCAATGATCAGCCGCTCGATGGGCAGGCCCATGGCTCTCGTGCAATAGCCGGCAAAGATATCGCCGAAATTGCCGGTCGGCACGGTGAAGCTGACCTTGCGATGCGGGCTGCCCAGCGACACGGCGGCCGTCACATAATAGACGATCTGCGCGACGATGCGGCCCCAATTGATGGAATTGACGCCCGACAGGCGCACCGAATCGCGGAAGCGGTGATTGTTGAACATGGCTTTGACCAGGTTCTGGCAATCGTCGAACGTGCCCTCGACGGCAATGTTATGCACATTGGCATCGAGCACCGTGGTCATCTGCAGGCGCTGCACCGGCGAGGTGCGGCCGAGCGGATGGAGGATGAAAATGTCGGTGGTGTCGCGGCCGCGGAAGGCCTCGATGGCGGCCGAGCCGGTATCGCCCGAGGTGGCGCCGACAATGGTCGCCTTGAGGCCGCGCTCAGCCAGGATGTGATCCATCACCCGGCTGAGGAATTGCATGGCCACGTCCTTGAACGCCAGAGTGGGGCCGTGGAACAGCTCAAGCACGAAATGATTGGGTTCCAGCTCCACCAGCGGGGTCACCGATGGATGGCGGAAGCTGGCATAGGCCTCGTCGATGATGGCCTTGAGCTTGGCCGGGGCGATTTCGCCATCGACGAAGCGATTGATGATGTCGAAGGCCACATCGGCATAGGGCTTGCCGGCATAGGCGGCGATATCGGCGGCGCTGAGCTGGGGCCAGCTTTGCGGCACATAAAGCCCGCCATCAGCGGCAAGACCGGCCAGAACTGCATCGGAGAAGCCGAGCGCCGGCGCCTGGCCGCGCGTGGAAACAAACTGCATCGAAGGGGAAGGCCCTTTTTAGAATTGTTGCAACCTAGTCAAACGAGGGCTGAACCGCAAGTTTGATGGAGGGTGTCTCTGCCCTGGCTCATTGAGAGCCAAGAATGCCCTGTTCCCCCATGGTGTCATTCCCGCGAAAGCGGGAACCTCCGTTTTCTTCCCGACCATCGCAAACAGAGGTCCCCGCTTTCGCGGGGATGACACTGTGGTTGGGTTGAAGTTTCAAGCCACTAGCCGCCCCGCCGCTGCCGCCACAGCCAGAAGCCCAGCATGACCACGGCCACCACGGCAAAGCCGTACCAGGTATAGGCGTACCCCAAATGATTATTGGGGAATTCCACCACAGTCTCGCCACCCTGCGGCAATTGCCTGGGCGCGCCGGCGGGCAGATCGACATAGAAGGGCGCAAAGGGTGCAAGCGCCGGATCGACCAGTTTGGCGAGGCGCTCGGGATCGCGCACCCATTCGATGCGGTCGGAGGTATTGGCCTCGGGCGTCATGAAGCCGGCTTTTTCGCCGGGGCGGAAGAGGCCGGTAATGGTCACCTGCCCGGCTTCGCCCTCGGGATCAGTCACCGCGGCTTCCTGGAAGGCCTCGGGGACGAAGCCGCGATTGACGAAGACCGTGCCACCATTCGCCAGGGCAAAGGGCGTCACTACCCAATAGCCGGGGCCGGAAGCGGGTCCACGGGCATTGGCGAGGCTGGTGAAGACGGTGACCGTCTGGTTGTAGCGGAAGGCGCCGGTCAGCGAGACGGGCTGGAAATTGAGCGCTTCGAGATCGAGGCCTGCCCAGCTTTGCGCATCCGGCACAGCAATGGGCGCGGCAGTCAGCCGGGCATCGACGGCCGCGATCAGGGCTTCCTTTTCGGCCAGCCGATGCATCTGCCAGGTGCCCAGCCAGGCGCAGACGCCGGCCAGCGCCAGCATCAGCACGGCAAAGCCCCAGGTCTTCAGGGGCCCGAGCCGGTTTTGGGCGCTCATTGGTGGCCCTCATGGGCATCGTGGCGATATTGCAGGGCGACCATTGTCGCCTTGAACGGCGGCAAGAGTGCCAGCGACAGGATCAGCGTCGCCGGTATCCACAGGATCAGATGGATATAGGGCGGCGGGTTGAACACGGCGCCGACCACCAGGGCCAGAACGATGATGAGCGGGGCGACCAGGAAGATCACGAAAATGGCCGGACCGTCACCGCTATCGGCAAAGGCCAGGTCGAGCCCGCAGGCCGGGCAGACCGGCGCCACCTTGAGATAGCCCTTGAACAGCCTGCCCTGGCCGCAGCGCGGGCAGCGGCAGAGCAGGCCCGCCTTGAAGGGGGAGATTTGGGTCATGATACCCTCGGAAGAAATTGGGGCGCGGCCCATAAGACCGCGCCCCCGCACATTTCCTGTTCGCTCTTTTAGTGGTTGAGCGCCACGCCCCATGAGCCCCAGATATAGACCGAGGCAAAGAGGAAGAGCCACACCACGTCCACGAAGTGCCAGTACCAGGCGGCAAATTCAAAGCCCAGGTGACGTTCGGGGGTGAATTCGCCACGCTCGGCGCGGATCAGGCAGACCGCGAGGAAGATGGTGCCGATCAGCACGTGGAAGCCATGGAAGCCGGTCGCCATGAAGAAGGTGGCGCCATACATATTGCCGGCAAAGGAGAAGGCGGCTTCCGAATATTCGATGGCCTGGACAGTGGAGAACAGCACGCCCAGCGCAATGGTCAGCGCCAGACCCCAGCGCAGGCCCTTGCGGTCGCCTTCGAGCAGGGCATGGTGCGCCCAGGTCACGGTGGTGCCCGAAGTGAGCAGGATCAGCGTATTGAACAGCGGCAAATGGAAGGGGTCGAACAGCTCGACACCGACCGGCGGCCAATGTCCGCCCGTGGCAGCGACGCGGGCATACTGCTCGACGTCGTCGAAGCGGAAGAAGCCATCGAAATAGGCCCAGAACCAGGCGACGAAGAACATCACTTCGGAAGCGATGAACAGCATCATGCCATAGCGATGGTGCATCTGGACCACGGGGGTGTGGTCGACGCCGTTATTGGCTTCCTTCACCACATCGGCCCACCAGGCATAGAAGCTGTAGAGCACGCCGGCGAGGCCGATGAAGAAAATCCACGGCGTCCAATGGTGCATCCAGGACACGGCGCCGATGGCAAAGACCAGCAGGCTCACCGACATGACGAAGGGCCATGGCGAGGGCTCGACCATATGGTAGTCGTGGTTCTTGGCTATTGCCGACATGGTTCAGCTTCCCCCGTTATCTGAAGCGTAGAAGGTGTAAGAGAGGGTGATCTCTTTGATGGTGTCGAGCTCGCGATTGTCGTCGAGCTCGGGATCGACGAAGAACACGATCGGCATGTCCACGGTCTCGCCGGGCTGCAGCGTCTGCTCGGTGAAGCAGAAGCATTCGATCTTGTTGAAATAGACGCCGGCCTTTTCGGGCGAGACGTTGAAAATGGCCATGCCGGTGATCGGCTTGTCCGAATGATTGGTCGCCACGTAATTGACGGTGTCTACGGCGCCAATCCGGTCTTTTACCGGGGCCGCGGCCTTGACGGTCCAATTGAGGTCCGAAGACACATTGGAATCGAAACGCACCGCCATTTCGCGGGCGATGACCCCCTTGGGGTTGCTCTCGGCCTTGCCGGGTGTGCCGCCGAAACCGGTCACCTGGCAGAAGAGCTGGTAGAGCGGCACCGAGGCATAGGCCAGGCCCACCATGCCGGCGACCAGCGCCAGGCACATGAGGCCGATCCGCTTGTTGCGGCGTGCGGCATCGGCGAATGAGGAGTGCGAGAGATCGGCCATCAGAGCGCCCGATCGAACAAAGCCGGGCCCATCTTGACGATGGTCAGCACATAAAAAGTCAGCGCGAACAGGGCCAGCCCCAGCGCCAGGGCGATCGAGCGGCGGCGGCGCACCTTGGCGCGGGCCGCTTCGATTTCGGGTGGCAGGACCACCACTTCACGAATTTCGTCGGGAGCACTCATTAGCCAAACATCCCAAAACGCACGAGTAGGTTGTCGGCCAGCAGGGCAAAGAACAGAACGAATAGATAGCTCAGGGAATAGTTGAACACCACGCGCGCCGCCTTGCGCATCGGCACATCCTCATTGGTGCGATAGAGCCGCCAGGAGAGGAAGATGAACGAGGCGCCGGTGATGACGGCGACGGCGGTATAGATGATGCCGGCAAAGCCCAGCCAGCTGGGCAGGAGCGAGGAGATGGCCAGCAGCACCGTATAGGCGAAAATCTGCAGCTTGGTGGAGGCTTCGCCCGCCACATTGGGCATCATGGGAATGCCCGCCGCGCCATAGTCGCTTTGCTTATACAGCGCCAGCGCCCAGAAATGCGGCGGGGTCCACAGGAAGATGATGAGGAACAGCGCGACGCTTTCCATCGAGATGGTGCCGGTAACGGCGGCCCAGCCCACCATGGGCGGGAAAGCGCCGGCCGCGCCGCCGATAACGATATTCTGCGGCGTCGAGCGCTTGAGCCACATCGTATAGATGACGGCATAAAAGAAGATAGTGAAGGCCAGCAGTCCCGCCGCGACCCAATTGGTCGCCAGCCCCAATAACGCCACGGAGAACACCGAGAGCACGCAGCCAAACACCAGGGCTTCGCCCTTGGTGATGCGGCCGGCCGGAATGGGACGATTGGCGGTGCGGCTCATGATGGCGTCGATATCGGCGTCATACCACATATTGAGCGCGCCCGAGGCCCCGGCCCCGATGGCGATGCAGACAATGGCGATGATGCCGACGATCGGATTGATGCCGCCGGGCGCGACCACGAGGCCGACAATGGCGGTGAAGACGACCAGCTGCATGACGTTCGGCTTGAGGAGCGCGAGGTAATCCTCCACGCGCGCCTCGCCCGTCAGTGCGGGCGCCTTCCGATTGTCATGAATATAAGCCACTGGCTCTGCCTTTATCCGGGGATTGGGCCGCGCATGCGCGGCCCGGTGGTTCGTTTTTGCAGCGCTTAATGCGCGTTGGTCGAGTCGATCTTGGGCAGTGTGGTGAACTGGTGGAAGGGCGGAGGCGAGCTCAGCGTCCATTCCAGGGTCGTTGCACCATCGCCCCAGGGATTGTCACCGGCCGGGCGCTTCTTCCGGGCTGCTTCCCACATAGCATAGAAGAAGATCAGCATGGCGATGAAGGTGATGTAATAGCCGATCGAGGAGATGCGGTTGAAGAAGCCGAAGGCATCCGGATAGTCGATATAGCGGCGCGGCATGCCGGCCAGGCCCAGGAAGTGCTGGGGGAAGAAGATCAGGTTGACGCCCACGAACATGATCCAGAAATGGGCATTGGCGAGCTTCTCGCTATACATCCAGCCGAACATCTTGGGGTACCAATAGTACCAGGCCGCAAAGATCGAGAACACGGCGCCCAGCGAGAGCACATAGTGGAAGTGTGCCACCACATAATAGGTGTCGTGCAGGGCACGGTCCGCACCGGCATTGGCCAGCACCACGCCCGTCACACCGCCGACGGTGAACAGGAAGATGAAGCCGATGGCCCAGAGCATGGGCGTGCGGAAGGTGATGGAGCCGCCCCACATGGTGGCGATCCAGGAGAAGATCTTCACGCCCGTGGGCACCGCGATGACCATGGTGGCAGCCACGAAGTAGCGCTGCACGTCAAGGCTCAGGCCCGTCGTATACATGTGGTGCGCCCACACCACGAAGCCGACAAAGCCGATGGCCACCATGGCATAGGCCATGGCCATGTAGCCGAAGACCGGCTTGCGGCTGAAGGTGGAGACGATGTGGCTGATCACCCCGAACCCGGGCAGGATCATGATGTACACTTCAGGGTGACCGAAGAACCAGAACAGATGCTGGAACAGCACCGGGTCGCCGCCCTGGTCGGGCTTGAAGAAGGCGGTGCCGAAATTGCGGTCGGTCAGCAACATGGTGATGGCGCCCGCCAGCACCGGCAAAGCCAGCAGCAGCAGGAAGGCGGTCACCAGCACCGACCAGGCAAAGAGCGGCATCTTGTGCAGCGTCATGCCCGGGGCGCGCATGTTGAAGATGGTGGTGATGAGGTTGATGGCGCCCAGGATCGAGGAAATACCCGAAATATGCAGCGCCAGGATGGCGAAATCGAGCGCCGGACCGGGGTGGCCGGTGGTCGAAAGCGGCGGATAGACGGTCCAGCCGCCACCAAAGCCGAGGGCACCCGTGCCAGCGCCTTCAAAGAACAGGCTCATCAGCAGCAGGATGAAGGCCGGCGGCAGCAGCCAGAAGGCGATATTGTTGATGCGCGGGAAGGCCGTATCGGGCGCGCCGATCATCAGGGGGGCAAAGTAGTTGCCGAAGCCGCCGAAAGTGGCCGGCATCACCACGAAGAACACCATGATGAGGGCATGCGCGGTGGTGAACACATTATACATGTGCTTGCCGGCATCGAGCGCGGCATCGCCCTCGACGCCATAGGACATGGCGGCCAGGCCGTGGAAAATCTGGATGCCCGGCTCCTGCAGCTCCATGCGCATGACGCCGGACAGCAGGCCGCCGATGATACCGGCGACGATCGAGAAGATCAGGTACATCACACCAATGTCTTTGTGATTGGTGGAGTAGACCCAGCGGCGCCAGCCGGTCGGCTGGTGCGCATCATGGGCGTGGTCGTGTCCCGTGGCGTGGGCTTCGAGGTGAGCGGTAGTATCGGCCATTTTTCTTATTGTCCCCTAAGCCTTACTGGAGCGCCGCAAGCGTGGCATTGGCGGCGGTGTAATCGCCATCCTTGAAGGCCGCGATGAAGGCCGCGAATTCGTCCTTGGTCACCACGCGGATCGCGATCGGCATGAACGCGTGATCCTTGCCGCACAGTTCCGAGCACTGGCCGTAGTAGACGCCGGTTTCACGCGCGTTGAACCAGGTTTCATTCAGGCGCCCCGGCACGGCGTCGATCTTGATGCCGAAGGAGGGCACGGCGAAGGCGTGGATCACGCCGGTCGGATCGGCCGTCACTTCGACGCGCACAGTGGTATCGACCGGAACGACGAGTTCATTGTCGACAGCAAGCAGGCGCGGCTGGTTCGGCTTGGTGGCAAGCCGGCCCGCGGCGCCATCTTCCTGTAGCATCACCGAGGTGAGCGCGAGGCCCTGATCGACATATTCATAGTCCCAATACCATTGCTGGCCGATGGCCTTGATGGTCAGCTCGGGCGCCGGAACCTCGACTTCGCCGAACGAGAAAATGTTGGCGCCGAGATATTTACGCTCACCATCGGGCGTCGTCAGCTGGTCGCTGAGCACGCCGAAGGACGGGATGGCGATGACGATCAGCACCACGATGGGCAAAACGGTCCACACCACTTCGACCAGCGTATTGTGGGTGAAGCGGGCCGGGTTCGGATTGGCCTTGGCATTGAAGCGCACGATCACCACGATCAGCAGCGCCAGCACGAAAAGCACGATCAGCGTGATCGTCCACATCAGAATGCCATCATGGAACGCCGTGATGGAATCCATGATCGGCGTCACGGAACGCTGCAGATGGAACTGACCGGGGAGGGGGTGACCCGCCGTGTAGCCCGCTTCCTCCGTCGCCTGCTGGGCGGCGGCGAGGGCTGGCATCAGCGCCATGGCGGCTGCCGACACGGCTCCCATCCCTTTCAAGAACTGTCCGGTCACCACTTAACCCCCTAATCGACTGTCGTTGGTGCACACGCGCCAAGGATTGAGGGGTAAAAACAGCGGCATAGCTACGCCGCCCCGACTCAACCTCGGAGCGCAAAAACTCTGCGCAGACCTAAATCACATCACAATGACGGAGTCTATTGCGGCGATTGGGCCCGTAACTGCGTCATAATGTTCCCCCAGGAAGGCAAAACGCCTCACCCTTGCCGTAGTTTTCCACCCATATCCCCAATGAATCCGGGCTTTGGTTGACTTGCCCCCTGCCCTGTTGGAAACAGTTACAACCTCACGCGGGCGCCCGATTCGTTCAGGAGAATTGATAGAGTGAAGCTGAATTTGAAGCGTCTGGCCGTTGGCGGCCTTGCCTTGCTGGCTCTGGCCGGCGCGAGCAGCTCTTCCATGGCCCAGGGCGTCGTCAAGGCGCAGTATGGCGATTGGCAGATGAGCTGCGACACCCCGCCGGGCGCCAGCTTCGAGCAATGCGCGATCATCCAGAATGTGATGGCCGAGGACCAGCCCAATGTGGGCCTGTCGGTCATCGTGCTGCGCACCGCCGATCGCGAAGCCCGGTTGCTGCGGGTGCTGGCGCCGCTCGGCGTGCTGCTGCCCAACGGGCTGGGGCTCAATATCGATGGCCAGGATATGGGCCGCGTCGCCTTTGTGCGCTGCCTGCCCAATGGCTGCGTTGCCGAAGTGGTGCTCGATGACAGCATGATCGAGACCCTGTCCAACGGCAAGGAAGCGATTTTCGTGGTGTTCAAGACGCCTGAGGAAGGCATCGGCATTCCGGTGTCGCTCAATGGCTTCAAGGACGGGTTTGCGCAGCTCCCCTAGGAGGCTTTGATGACCGAAGAACGCCGTTCCGTCCCGCGCCAGCGCGTGCTCAAGGGTGGCAAGATTGTCATCAATGACGGCTTCTCGACCTTTCAATGCACCGTGCGCAACCTGTCCGAAAGCGGCGCGCGGCTCAAGGTCGCCAGCATTATCGGCATTCCCGACACGTTCGAGCTAGCCATGGATGACGGCCGCAAGCATGCCTGTACTGTAGTGTGGCGCACCGCGACTGAGATCGGCGTGAAGTTCGGCTAGGGGCTAGCCCAACCAAGTCCATGCGGACGGGGACGAGCCGATGGGCCAGTGTTCGCTCAACACTCAACCACCCACGGTGTCATTCCGGCGCAGGCCGGAATCCATGCTGTGAAGCATCCTCCGACATCAATGGTTGTGGGAACATGCGGACATGGATCCCGGCCTCCGCCGGGATGACACCGCATTCTTGGATGCGTCTGCCCCCCACAAGGGCGGCGAGGTGACGAGAGCCACCAAGGCAATCGCCCCCCAAAAAAACAAAAAAGCCGGACAAGTGCCTCAGCACCGGTCCGGCAAGTCATCAGGAAACGGGACCGGCGGCAAAACCGGCCCGGGAGATGGCACGAGCACTCCAAAGAGATATCCGTACCAACAAGGTGGCGCCGGCCGCATGGGTAGCCGGCGCAATTCAATGACCGAACGAGGAAGGCTCCGGGAGGAATCAGAACCTGCGCTTCAGCCTCAAGTGATGCCGCCCCGATTTCGTCGGAAACATGGCGGCCCGATTTCCCGGCCTAGCGCCGTGCATTGCTGGCGCGGGCGGCGTTGAGCGTGAGGCTCGCGGCAACGCCCTTGCTGCGCATCGCTTCCACCACGTCGTGGCGGCTGATGCCCAGATCGTGCAGGCGCTCGTGGTCGAGTTCGAGCAGGCCCCGCAGCGCGGTCCGGCGGGTTCGGGCTGCTTGTGCCTTGGCGGTCCAGCGCATGAATGCGGCAAACGGATTGAAGGGCGTGGCGGCCACGACTGACCGCTCGCCGGAAAGCGAGAGAGCCATTTTAGTCTCCAAGATGTGGTTGTGCCGAAGGGAGGGCCGGCTGGGGAAAGACGCGAGGGACGATCCGCGTCTATGATCAAGAGATAGCGCGCTGGACTTCCATTCGTCCAACAAATAGATTTCATCCTAACTATCAATTTGAGTGATGAGATTAGCGATGACCACGCCCCTCGATCTCGACCAGTTGCAGAGCTTCTGCGCCATTGCCGATTGCGGCAGCTTTACCGAGGCGGCCCGCAGGGTGAACAAGACCCAGTCGGCCGTGTCCATGCAGATCAAACGCCTCGAGGAACGCCTCGGCCAGCCGCTTTTGACGCGCGACGGC
The DNA here is from genome assembly GCA_035565135.1 of Devosia sp. GTDB lineage: Bacteria > Pseudomonadota > Alphaproteobacteria > Rhizobiales > Devosiaceae > Devosia. Next base: position 1,731 of record DATMSY010000116.1, on the reverse strand, counting down.
CGTTCGGTGTCGCTGACCCATCATGGCGAGGCGCTCTATGCCCGGGCGCGCCGCATGTTGCGCACCAATGCGGAAATCCTCGACCATTTCTCCGATGGCGACCTTGCCGGCTCGATCCGGTTCGGCGTGCCCGACGATTATGCGGTGCGGCTGCTTCCCGTCATCCTCTCCAGCTTCCAGCGCACTCATCCCAAGATTGCGGTGGATGTGGCCTGCATGGCGTCCGAGGAATTGCTGGCTGGCATGAAGACGGGGCGCTACGACCTCATCGTCTTCACCCAGGGCACCGACCAGAATTATGGCGAGCTGTTCCGCACCGAAAAAATGTTCTGGGTCGCCAGCCATGGCGGCCGGGCGCTGGCCAGCGAGCCGCTCGCCATTGCCTGCGGCCCGGCCTGCTGCATCTGGCGCAAGGACGCCATGGAAGCGCTGAACCGTAACGGCACCGATTACCGCATCGCCTATACCTCCTCCAATGCCACGGCCATTTCGAGCGCGGTGCTGTCCGATCTCGCCATCGGCTTCCTGCCTGAAAGCGCCATGCAGCCGGGCATGCGGGTGGTCAGCGAGGGTGTCGGCCTGCCGCGCCTGGCCGATGCCGAAATCGCCCTGATGCGCGCCAGCCACGCCTATGGCGGCATCTACGACGCCTTGGCCAACCACATCGTCCAATCCATGGGCAATCTCGACCCCGCCCCCGCGCATGCCGAGGCGGCAGAGTAGGCGCCGACTCATCTGCCCATATCTCTCCCACCCACCGTTCTCCCTCGGGCTCGACCCGAGGGAGCACTGTGGGTGTGGAGAGCATCGCAGGAGGTGACGCGACCCTTGACCTCCCCGGCCAATTGCCGCACCAGAGAGGCATGTCCGACGCGCTGACCAATGCTGCCGAATTTACCGTTTCCGAGATCGCCCAGGCGGTCAAACGGACTGTCGAGGATGAGTTCGGGCACGTGCGCGTGCGCGGGGAAATCTCCGGCTTTCGCGGCCAGCACTCCTCCGGCCACGCCTATTTCACGCTCAAGGACGAGAATGCGGCGATCGACGCCGTGGTGTGGAAGGGCAATTATGCCCGGCTGACCTTCAAGCCCGAGGAAGGGCTCGAAGTCATCGCCACGGGGCGCCTCACCACTTTCCCGCGCTCGTCGAAATACCAGATCGTCATCGACAATATCGAGCCGGCCGGCGCTGGCGCATTGATGGCGCTGCTCGAGGAGCGGCGCAAGAAGCTGCTTGCCGAGGGCCTCTTCGCCCGCGAACGCAAGCGGCAATTGCCCTATCTGCCGCGCGTCATCGGCGTCGTCACCTCGCCCACCGGCGCGGTGATCCGCGATATCCTCCATCGCCTCGAGGACCGGTTCCCCAGCCATGTGCTGGTCTGGCCGGTGCGGGTGCAGGGCGATACCTGCGCGCCCGAAGTGGTCAATGCCATCGAGGGCTTCAATGCGCTGCCGCCCAATGGCCCCATTCCCCGCCCCGATATCCTGATCGTGGCGCGCGGCGGCGGCTCCATCGAAGATCTTTGGGGCTTTAACGAAGAAGCCGTGGTGCGCGCGGTGGCCGCCAGCGCCATTCCCATCATTTCCGCCGTCGGCCACGAAACCGATACGACCCTGATCGACTATGCCTCCGATATGCGCGCGCCCACCCCCACCGCCGCCGCCGAAGCGGCCGTGCCGGTGCGGGCCGAGTTGATCGGCTATGTCGACGATCTCGGCGGTCGCCAGCGGC
>DATMSY010000115.1:0-10357 GCA_035565135.1 Devosia sp. | reverse complement strand
GCGCAGGCCGGAATCCATGTCCGTGGCCATCCGCATACATCCAGCGCCGGGATGGTCTTCAGCATGGATTCCGGCCTCCGCCGGAATGACATTGTGGGGGTGGCGGCATGGAGTTCAATTGAGCAGGCCCGACGGGAGCGCATCACCCCTACGGCAACAACACATCCACCCGCATCCCCTCCCCCACCTTGCTGCGGATGACCAGTTGCCCGCGGTGGCGGTTGACGATGTGCTTGACGATGGCCAGGCCCAGGCCGGTGCCCTTCTTCTTGCGGCTGATATCGGCGTCCATGCGATAAAAGCGCTCGGTGAGGCGCGGCACATATTCCGGCGCCACGCCCGGCCCGTGATCGACCACGGTCACCATATGCTGGAAGCCGGGCCGCCCCGCCGGCGCCAGGCTCACCTCGATGGTCTTGCCGTCCGCGCCATATTTGATGGCATTGTCGAGCAGGTTTTCGAACACTTCATAAAGCTGGGACCGATCGCCCGTGGTGACCGCACTACCCGCCGGCAGGCTCAGCACGATATCGAGTTCGGCCGCCTTGGCCTGGGTCATCAGCCCCTCGCGCACTTCGCGCAGCAGTCCCGCCAGGTCGATCGAGCCGGTGGGGCGCACATGCTGGTGCATTTCGATGCGCGAAAGGCTGAGCAGATCATCGATCAGCTTGCTCATGCGTTCGGCCTGGCCGCGCATGATGCCGAGGAATTTTTCGCGCGCCGCCGCATCCTTGGCCGCCGGGCCCAAAAGGGTATCGATAAAGCCCAGCAGGGACGCCAGGGGCGTGCGCAATTCATGGCTGGCATTGGCGATGAAATCGCTGCGCAGCGCATCGACCCGCTTGAGTTCGGTGAGGCTCTGCATGGTCACCACCAATTGGCGAGCCTCATCGGCGAACCATTCGGCGCCCTCGCGCCGCAGCGGGGCGACGATCACCCGGTCCCAGGTTTCGGACGGCAGCGTCTCGTGCAATTCGATGGTCTTGGTATTGCCAGTGCGGATCACCGTATCGATGGCCTGCACCAGTTCGGGATTGCGCAGCGAGAAGGTGATCGGATTGCCCGGCTGCACCGTCGTATATTGGCGCCGCGCGGCCGCATTGGCGTGAACCACCACGGCGCGCCGGTCGAGCACGAAGCAAGGATCGGTCAGGGCATCGGCAAAGGCAGTGACCGGGATCTGCTCGCTGGCCGGCACCAGCGCTGCCGGAGCCGGCGCCGGCACGGTTTTGGTCACGGTGACAATGCCCGCGGGTAGGAAAGCTGTGGCGGCAACCACCGCGAGGAAGGCAATAATGGCGGGCACAACATGCAGCCAGCCGAACAGCACCAGGGCGACAAAGACACCGAAAATACCCGCCAAAAGGCTCGCTTGCGCGCTCAGCCGCGCCAGGATCTGGGTCAGGGTGGAAGCAGGCCGGGATGCAGTCGGTTCGTCCATTTTGCGCCAATGCCGAATCAAGGGTGCCATCGTGGCCCTTGCACTCAAGGGCGGCTTCATAGCACGTTCAAGGTGACAACGGAGCGACAAGCATGAGCGATCCATTCGAGGGCTTCGATATTGAAGACCCAGACCTGCCCAAGGCCATTGAAAAACACGCCATGAGCTCGGGCGGCTATCCCTATGACGACAAGCTCGACAGCAAGACCTATGAAGCCGAAATGTATGCGCTGCAACGCCAGCTGGTGCTGCTGCAGGCTCATCTCCAGGCCAGCGGCGAGCGCGTCATGCTGGTTTTTGAGGGGCGCGACGCGGCCGGCAAGGGCGGCACGATCAAGACCTATCTCGAAAATCTCAACCCGCGCTACAATCTCATCGCGGCGCTCCCCAAGCCCAATGATCGCGAACGCACGCAATGGTATTTCCAGCGCTATGTCGATTGGCTCCCCGCCGCCGGCGAAACAGTGCTGTTCGACCGCTCCTGGTATAACCGCGCCGGGGTGGAGCCGGTGATGGGCTTCTGCACGCCCGAGCAGACGGAGGCCTTTCTCGACGAAGCGCCGGAATTCGAAAAGCGTCTCACCAGGGACGGCATTCACCTGTTCAAATTCTGGCTCTCGATCGGCCGGGAAATGCAGCTCAAGCGGTTCCATGACCGGCGCCACGATCCGCTCAAGGTGTGGAAGCTCTCGCCCATTGATCTGGAAGCCCTGGGCAAGTGGGATGCCTATTCGGCAGCGCGCGACGTGATGCTCTCCCGCACCGACAGCAAGCATGCGCCCTGGACGGTGATCCGCGCCAATGACAAGCGGCGGGGCCGGATCAACGTGATCCGCACCGTGCTCGACAGCCTCGACTACCAAGGCAAGAGCAACAAGGCGATCGGGGAGATCGATCCCAAGATCCGGCTGAGCGCGGATGCGTTTTTGAAGCTGAAGAAGAGTGAGTAGGGGGATAGCCACTCCGCTGACAGTGCGAGTGTTACCCTGAACGCATTCAAAAACACGGCGTCATTCCGGCGAAGGCCGGAATCCATGCTGAAGGCCATCCCGGCGCTGGATGTATGCGGATCACCACGGACATGGATTCCGGCCCCCGCCGGAATGACACCGTGGGCAATGAGTAAACACTGCTCGATACTGGAGGTTAGGTGGGTCTCCAATTATACCCCCTTATGGCACCCCACCCGGCTCGATCGACCCGATCCGCTTACTGGCAATCGGCCAGGCCAGCTCCGTGGTGCGCGCAATGATCGCCTCGACCAGCGTGAACAGCGAGCCATTGGCGTCCCATGTCCGATCGAGCGCCGTGCGGCAGGGCAGCACCAGCTTGGCATAGCGCGACACCGGGCTCATCCATTCGTCGGTGACCAGAATAATCTGCGCCCGCCGCGCGGTCAGGTCAGCCGCCGCTTCAAGCAGGCTCGGATCATAGCGCCGCACATCGAACAGGATGGCCGTATCGCCGGGGCGCACATCGATCATCTGGTCGGCGCGGGTGGCCGGGCGCCCATCGAAGCGCCGCATGCCGGGGCGGATCAGCCGCAGATGGGCCTCCATATAGCCGGCGAGGAAATCGGTGAAGCGCCCGCCCCCCAGATAGCATTGCCCCTTGGCCTCGGCGATGCGCTGGCACACCGCTTCAAATTCCGATGGCGGGATCAGTTCGGCCGAGCCACGCAGATTGTCGGCGGCCTGGGCGGTAAAGCGCCCCAGGAAATTGTCGTCCCCACCCGGTCCCGCCGCCGATGATTGCGCCCGTTGCAGCGGCGACTTGGCCCGCTCCTCTAGCTCCTCCCGCAGGGCACGCTGGAAATCGGGATAGGATTTATAGCCCAGTTGCGAGACGAAACGCAGCACGGTGGCCGGGCTCGCCCCCGCCTGGCTGCCGAATTCGGCCACGGGCGCCAGGCCCAATGTGGGATAGGCCCCGAGCAGCCCCCGGGCGGCACGTTTTTCGGCCGGGGTCAGCCGGTGGATGGCGTCATGGATGCGCGCGGCGACGCTTTTCCCCTCCATACATTGCCCTCGCATTCTGAAATTGTGGTTTCAGTATTGACAGATTTTGCAATTACGGAACACTTGATACAGAAGTTAACCGGCCACGCGTAGAGGGAAAGTGGACGTTAGCGCAGAAAAATCGGTGCAGGTGCTCAATGCGCGGGGGCGATCGCCCTTCGTCATCGTGTGCGATCATGCCTCCAATCGCCTTCCCGCCAAATATGGCGATCTCGGCCTCACGCCCGCCGAGCGGGTCAGCCATATCGCCTGGGACCCTGGCGCGCTGGCGGTGAGCCGGGCGCTGTCGGAAAGCCTCGATGCGCCGCTGGTCTATTCCACGGTTTCCCGCCTCATCATCGATTGCAATCGCGATCTCGATGCGCCCGACCTGATCTGGACGCTGTCGGAAGCGACGCGGATCGCCGCCAATGAAAATCTCGATGCCGCCGAGCGCCAATACCGGATCGAGCACTTCCACCGGCCCTATCATGCCGCGATCGAAACCCTGCTCGAAGCGCGCCGCCATGCCGGCCAGGACAGCGTCCTGGTCTGCATGCATTCCTTTACCCCGGTCTATCACGGCGTCGCCCGGCCCTGGCCGATTGGGCTGATCCACGGCGTGGACACACACTATACCCAAGCGCTGCTCGAAGCGCTCGAAGCGGAGCCCGCCGAGCTCAATATCGGCTGGAACGAGCCCTATGCGGCGCTCAATGGCGTGACGCTGACGCTCGAAAAACACGGCGACGGGCGCGGGCTCGACGCCACCATGATCGAAATCCGTAACGACGAAATTCTCGAACCTGCCGGAGTGGCCCTCTGGGCCGGCCGGCTGGCCCGTTGTCTTGAAGCCGCAAGATTGGCGCGGAAAGAGGCGATGGCACTCTAGGGCATTCTTTACCGGGGCTAACAATCAGGGGACGTGATTATGGCTGAGACGAGGAAGGTCGGGAGCGTCGCTTATGCGACGCGCGACAAGGACTATTTTGAAAAACGCGGCCTGCAACGCTATGCGGGCATCTGGTCGCTGTGGGCGCTGGGTGTGGGCGCGGTGATTTCCGGCCACTTTTCGGGCTGGAATTTCGGCTTCATGACCGGCGGCTGGGGCGGCATGGTCGTGGCCGCGGGCATTATCGCCATCATGTATCTGGGCCTGGTCTCCTCCATCGCCGAAATGAGCCCGGCTCTGCCTCATACCGGGGCGGCCTATTCCTTCGCGCGCACCTCGATGGGCCCTTGGGGCGGCTTCATCACCGGCCTCTTTGAAAATGTCGAATATGTGCTGACCCCGGCGGTGATCTGCACCTTCATTTCGGGCTATTTCGGCTCGATTACCGGGCTCGACACGGCCTATTACCCGATATTGTGGGTGGTGTTCTTCGCCATCTTCCTGGCGCTCAACATCTATGGCGTGGCGCTCAGCTACAAGGTCACGCTGATCGTGACGCTGATCTCGCTGGCGGGCCTGGTCTTCTTCTGGTTCAGCGCCTTCCCCAATATCGATTTCTCGCGTTGGGCGCTCAATATCGGCGTGGGCCCGGATGGGGCGGCGGTCGAATTGCCCGAGGGCAATGGCTCCTGGTTCCCCTTTGGCTGGCAAGGCGTCTTGGCCACCCTGCCCTTTGCGGTCTGGCTGTTCCTTGCCATCGAGCAGGTGCCGCTGGCCGCCGAGGAATCGGTCGATCCCAAGCGCGACATGCCCAAGGGCATTCTGCTCGGCTTCTGCACCCTGTTGCTCAGCGCCTTCATGATCGTGCTGCTCAACCCATCCATTGCCGGCGTCGGCGCCTTCAGCCTCGGCTCCTCGCTCGAGCCGGCGCTACAGGGCATCCGCGCCATCTATGGTGACGCTGCCGCGCCGGTTTTCGGCATTGTCGCGCTGATCGGGCTGATCGCTTCCTTCCACACCATTCTCTATGCGCAGGGCCGCCAGGTCTATTCGCTGAGCCGGGCGGGCTACTTCCCCTCCGCGCTCTCGGTGACCCATCCCAAATACAAGACCCCCCATATCGCCATGGTTTCAGGGGCTCTCTTGGGTCTGGTCGTGATGCTGGTGATCTGGTTTGCCAATGGTGGCGGCGGGGAAGGCGAGACGCAGCTGGGCGATGACATTATCGGCTCGGTGCTGCTCAACATGGCCGTGTTCGGCGCCATGCTGAGCTATATCATGCAGGCGCTCAGCTTCATCATCCTGCGCCGCAACCTGCCAATATCGAGCGGCCATTCCGCTCGCCGGTGGGCATTCCCGGCGCCGTGCTGACCATTATCATCGCGGCAATCACCCTGTTCTACCAGCTGCAGGACCCCAACTTCTACAAGGGCGTGATCTGGGTGGTGCTGTGGTGCGCAGTGGGCATTGCCTATTTCGCCGTGATCGGCCGGCACAAGCTGATCATGTCGCCGGAAGAAGAATTCGCGCTGGAACACAAGGCGACCGCGTAAGCGCCTGGTTCTATCCCGCCCGCGATGCCGGAGGGGCATTGCGGGCGGGCAATCGACATAACAAACGAGGGAAAGATGGCCTATTCATTGGAAGAGCTGCGCGAGGATGTCGCTGCCGGCAGGATCGATACCGTGCTCGTGGCCTTTCCCGACATGCAGGGCCGCATGATCGGCAAGCGCTTCCAGGCCGAGTATTTCCTCGAAACCGCCCATGACGAAACCCATGGCTGCGATTATCTGCTCGCCGACGATATCGACATGGAGCCGGTACCCGGCTACGAGGCGGCCAATTGGGCCAAGGGCTATGGCGATTTCGTCATGAAGCCGGATCTCACGACGCTGATGAAGGCGAGCTGGCTCGAAGGCACGGCCATCGTGCTGTGCGATCTCAGCGATCATCACCACCACGAGCCCATCCCGCATAGCCCGCGCGCCATTCTCAAGGCCCAGATCGAGCGGCTATCGGCCATGGGCTACACCGCCAATGCGGCGACGGAACTGGAATTCTACCTCTTCGACGAGGACTATCGCACGATCAGCCAGAAAGGCTATCGCAGCGCCCAGACGGCGGGCGACTACATTCAGGATTACCACATCTTCCAGACCACCAAGGAAGAAGGCGTGATGCGCGCCCTGCGCAAGCATCTGCAGGCCTCGGGCATTCCGGTGGAAAGCTCAAAGGGCGAATGGGGCCCGGGGCAGGAAGAAATCAACGTTAGATATTCTGACGCCCTCACCATGGCCGACCGCCATGTCGTGCTGAAAAACGCCACCAAGGAAATCGCCCATGCCCAGGGCAAGGCCGTGACCTTCATGGCCAAGTGGGATTTTGGGCTGGCCGGTTCATCGAGCCATATCCACATGTCGCTGGCCGACAAGTCGGGCAAGCCCATGTTCGTCGACAATAAGGACGAGCGCGGCATGAGCCCGCTGATGAAGCATTTCATGGCCGGGCAATTGGCCTATGCGCGCGACATCACCTATTTCCTCGCGCCCTATATCAATTCCTACAAGCGCTTTCAGGCCGGCACCTTCGCCCCCACCAAGGCGATCTGGAGCCCCGACAATCGCACCGCCGGCTTCCGCCTCTGTGGCGAGCATTCCAAATCCATCCGCGTCGAATGCCGCATGGGCGGGGCCGATCTCAATCCCTATCTCGCCATCGCCGCATTGATCGCGGCGGGCATCAAGGGCATCGAGGACAAGCTCGAACTCGAACCGGCCTTTGTTGGCGACGCCTATGTGACCAAGAAACTGCGTGAAATCCCCAAGACCCTGCGCGAAGCCACCGAGACCTTGCGCAAATCCAAAATGCTCAAAGACGCGTTCGGCGAACAGGTCGTCGGCCATTACGTGCATACGGCCGAATGGGAACAATTCGAATATGATCGCCGCGTGACCGATTGGGAACTCAAACGCGGGTTCGAGCGGAGCTAATGTCTCCTCACTGCCACAGAAAGCAACACATACTCGGTGTCACCCCGGCCTTGAGCCGGGGCCCATCCCGAGATAGCACCGCAGCCGCAAGGTCGCTCGAACGAACCACCTGGCGGCAAGACACAAATCTCAGGATGGATCCCAGCTCAAGGCCGGGATGACACCGTGGGTTGGACGAGTTCGGAACACATGACTGACACTGTAAAAATCATCTCCCCTATCGATGGCAGCATCTATGCCGAGCGGCCGCTCGCCACCGGCGCTGAAATCGAAGCGGCCGTCACCCGCGCCAAGGCGGCACGGCTGGGTTGGGGGGAGATCACCATTGCCGAGCGCGGCAAGATCGTCTCCCATTTCCTCGATGCGCTCCTGGCCATGAATGACGAGATCGTGCCGGAACTGGCCTGGCAGATGGGCCGCCCGATCCGCTTTGGCGGCGAAAAGCGGGGCGTCGAGGAACGCGCCCGCTATATGATCGATCTGGCCGCCGAGGCTCTGGCCCCCGCCGAAAAGACTGGCAAGGAAGGCTTTACCCGCTATATCACCCGCGAGCCGCTGGGCACGGTCATGGTCATCGCGCCCTGGAACTACCCCTTCCTCACCGCGGTCAATTCCATCATTCCGGGCCTCATGGCGGGCAATGCCATCCTGCTCAAGCATGCCAGCCAAACCCTTCTTGCCGGCGAGCGCTTCGCCGCCGCTGCCCGGCAGGCCGGCATGCCCGAGGGGATTTTCCAGAACCTGGTGCTCGGCCATGCCGACACGGAAAAGTTGATCGCATCGGGCGGAATCGACCACATCAATTTCACCGGTTCGGTCGAAGGCGGCCGCCGCATCGAGCAGGCTGCCGCCGGCACTTTCGCCACACTCGGCCTCGAGCTGGGCGGCAAGGACCCCGCCTATGTCCGCGAAGATGCCGACGTGGCCAATGCTGTCGAAAACCTGGTCGATGGCTCCTTCTTCAATTCCGGCCAGAGCTGCTGCGGCGTCGAGCGTATTTATGTGCATGCCTCGATCCACGACGATTTCGTCGCCCGCTTCATCGACAATGCCAAGGGCTGGACGCTGGGCAATCCGCTCGACCCCGAGACCATTGTCGGCCCCATGGCCCGCGGCAATTTTGCCGACCATGTCCGCCAGCAGACCGAAGAGGCCGTGCGCGGCGGGGCGACGCGGCACCTCAATGCCAGCCACGCGCTCGACACATCCGGCTCGCCTTATCTCGCGCCCGAAGTGCTCACCAACGTCAATCACCAGATGAGCGTCATGCGCGAGGAGAGTTTCGGCCCCGTCGTCGGCATCATGAAAGTGGCGGACGATGCCGAAGCCGTGACGCTGATGAATGACAGCCCCTATGGCCTCACCGCCTCGATCTGGACAAGGGATCTCGACGCCGCCGCCAGGCTGGGCGCGAAAATCGAGACCGGCACGGTCTTCGCCAATCGCTGCGACTATCTCGATCCGGCCCTGGTCTGGACCGGGGTGAAGGATACCGGCAAAGGCGGCGCGCTCAGCGAAATCGGCTATGCGAACCTCAGCCAGCCCAAGTCGTTTCATCTGAAGCGGGTTTAGCGAAATTCAGCCCCAAACAGGGTGTCATTCCCGCGAAGGCGGGAACCTCTGTTTGGGGACGCAAAGGAAGAAAACGGAGGTTCCCGCTTTCGCGGGAATGACACCGTGAGAGAAAAGGCATCGTCATGACCAAAGCCAACTGGAACTACCCCACCGCCATCAAGTTCGGCCCCGGCCGCATCGCCGAACTGCCTGACGTCCTCAAGGCCAATGGCATCACCAAGCCCCTGCTGGTCACCGATGCGGGCCTGGTCAATCTGCCCGTCACCCAAAAGACCATCCAGTTGATCAAGGACGCCGGCATCCCGGTCGGCGTCTTTGCCGAGGTCAAGCCCAACCCCATCTCGGCCAATGTGGAAGCCGGCATCAAGGTTTTGCGCGAGGGCGGGCATGATGGTGTCATCGCCTTTGGCGGCGGCTCGGGCCTCGATGTCGGCAAGGTCATCGCCTTCATGGCCGGCCAGACCCGCCCGATGTGGGATTTTGAAGACATCGGCGATTGGTGGACCCGCGCCGATCCCAAGGGCATTTTCCCGATCATCGCCGTGCCGACCACGGCGGGCACGGGCTCCGAAGTCGGCCGCGCCGGCGTCATCACCGACGAGACGACCCATACCAAAAAGGTCATCTTCCACCCCCTGATGATGCCCAAAGTGGTCATCGCCGATCCCGAATTGACCGTCGGCATGCCCCGCTTCATCACCGTGGGCACGGGCATGGATGCGCTGGCCCATTGCCTCGAAGCCTATTGCGCGCCCGGTTATCACCCGCTGGCCGACGGCATTGCCGTGGAAGGCATTCGCCTCGTCTTCGAGAACCTGCCCAAGGTGGTGGCCGACCCCAATGACGTGGAAGCGCGCGGCCATATGATGAGCGCCGCCGCCATGGGCGCCACCGCCTTCCAGAAAGGCCTGGGCGCCATTCACGCCCTGAGCCACCCGGTCGGCGCGCTTTATGACACCCATCACGGCATGACCAATGCGGTGTTCATGCCCTATGTGCTGGTGGTCAATAAACCGGCCATCGAAGCCAAGATCGCCCGGCTGGCGGCCTATCTCGGCCTCTCGCCCACCTTCGAAGCGTTCCTCCACGCCATCATCGGCCTGCGCCTGCGGCTCGACGTGCCGCATACTTTGGCTGAGTTCAAGGTGGATGGCAGCCAGCGCGAGTTGATCGGGGATATGGCGATTGTCGATCCCACGGCGGGTGGTAATCCGGTGGAACTGACCAAGGCGCGGGCGCTGGAGATATTTGATCGGGCGATGGAGGGGCGGGTTTAGCCTGACCTATACGCTACTTCGCAAGCCTTCAGCTTCCCCGAGAGGTCGAGAGCCAGCATCCAGTCCCCTCCCCCTTGAGGGGAGGGCTAGGGTGGGGGTGTCGTGGCCTCCCCGAACTCTATGTCGCTGGATAGCCCGACACCCCCACCCTCAATCCCTCCCCTCAAGGGGGAGGGAGGCAGATC
>DATMSY010000114.1:0-15535 GCA_035565135.1 Devosia sp. | reverse complement strand
TGACACCGTGGTGGTGCGTGGTCTCAGACAATAACCATCTAGAACAACCCGAACCAGAGCCCGGCAATGCCCAGAAATGCAAAGAACCCCACCGTGTCGGTGATGGTCGTCACGAACACGGCCGAGGCGATTGCCGGGTCGGCCTTGAGCTTGTCGAGCGCCAGGGGGATCAGAATGCCCGCCGTGCCGGCGACGATCAGGTTGATGACCATGGCCAGCCCGATCACGCCGCCCAGCTCGACATTGCCGAAGCGCAACCAGGTGACGAGGCCAATCAGCACGGCAAAGATGACACCATTGGCCAACCCCACCACCATTTCGCGGGTGATAAGGCGGCGCAGGCGGCGCCCATCCAGCTCGCGCATGGCCAGGGCGCGCACGGTCACGGTCATGGTCTGCGTGCCGGCATTACCACCCATGGAGGCCACGATGGGCATCAGCACGGCCAGCGACACCATCTGCTCGATCGTGCCGTCGAAGAGGCCGATGACGAAGGATACGGCCACGGCGGCAAAGAGATTGACCACCAGCCAGGGCACGCGGCTGCGCACCGTATCGGCCGTGGTGTCGGAAATATCCTCGTCGCCCACGCCGGCCAGCAGCTTGATATCCTCGTCGGCCTCCTCATGGATGACGTCCACGATGTCGTCGATGGTGAGAACGCCGACGAGCCGCTTGCTCTCGTCCACCACGCCCACTTCGACAAGGTCATAGCGTTCGAAATCGCGGGCGGCTTCTTCCTGGTCCTCATTGGCGTCGACCAGGACCAGATTGGTGTTCATCAGCGATTCGATCGATGTCGCCCGCTTGGCGCGCAGGAATTTGTCGAGCGGAATGGTGCCCAGCACCTGATAGGCGGCGTCGACGACATAGATCTGGTAGAATTCGTCGGGCAGGTCCGGCTCGGTGCGCAGGTAATCGATGGTCTGGCCCACCGTCCAGAAAGGTGGGATGGCGATGAAATCGGTCTGCATCCGCCGGCCGGCGGATTCCTCGGGAAAATCGAGGCTGCGCTTGAGGCTCAGCCGCTCGAAAGTCGGCAGCTGGGACAGGACTTCGTCGCGGTCTTCCTGCTCGAGATCTTCGAGAATGGCCACCGCGTCGTCGCTGTCGAGCCCCGTCACGCCGCGCGCAATGTCGGCATTGGGCAGCTCGTCCATCAACTCGACGCGAACGCTTTCGTCGACCTCGGTCAGCGCCGAATAGTCGAAGCGGTCGCCCAGCATGCGCACCAGCGCCAGCCGTTCCTCGGCATCGAGCGATTCGAGCACGTCACCGGCATCGGCGGCATGCAGCGGCTCCATGACGGCGGCGACGTCGTCGGCCCTGCCCGCATCCAAATAGGCCCGTAAACGTTCCAGCCAGAGCGGACTGATCCGGTCTTCCGCATCGCGCAGCGCATTGGGATCAATCCCGACCTCTGGGCCGGGCGCGGTTTCGGTATCTGTGCTCACTGGGGGCCCTTTGTGTCGCGGGTTTCGGGGGCAAGCCCACCTGTAGCCAATCGGCTTGCAATGCGCCAGACTGGGGGCGGCGTTTTTCGGTCCATTAGCACCGGAAAATCAGAGCATTGGGAGGAAAGACCGATGAGCGACGCCGGCGACCTCGATACCGCATTCGAACGCGTGCATGCCCTGGCTCAATCGCGCAATCTGCCGGGCGTGACCCGCTCCACCAGCTATGGCACCCCTGCCCTCAAGGTGCGCGGCAAGCTCATCGTCCGCCTCAAAGATTCGGACACGCTCGTGCTGCTGTGTCCGGCCGAGCAGAAGACGCTGTTGATGGAAATCTCGCCCGAAATCTATTTCGAAACGGCCCACTATATCGGCTACCCCGCCGTGCTGATCCGCCTTGCCGCGATAGCAGACGAAGAACTTTCGCTGCGCCTGGAAGATGCCTGGCGCTTCAAGGCCCCCAAAACACTGGCAGCGCAGCGCCCGACGCCCGCTGTTGCGGCGCGATAACCGGCGCCTATCGGCCGGCAAAAGCGGCTCGATTGGCAACAATTGGCGCACAGGCCCCAACTTTGCCCGATTATGCCGGTTAGCTCACCAATGTGTGAAGACCAAGATCAAACAACAAAGGTGATCCCATGTCCAAATTCCTCCTCGCGCCTGCGGCCCTGCTGATGGCCCTTGCCCTGGCAGCCTGTGGCGGCGACGCGCCCGCTGGCGGCGGTACTCCGCCGGCCGATACCAGCGCCCCGGCAACCACGCCGCCGCCCGCCGAACCGGCGCCCGCGACCCCTTCCCCATAATGACGAAAAGGCCGCTTCAAGGAGCGGCCTTTTTCTTTGTGGCTGTGATGACGTCAGGACGGACGCCGCGCCAGGACCAGAACGCCCGCCAGCGCGATCATCGCGCCGCCCGAGGCCTCCCGTAGGCGGCGGACAATGGATGGATTGGAGGCGGCGCCCTCCCGGATGCGGCCGGCGGCGAAGGCCACGACGATATCGGCAAGCGTATTGAGCAAGACCGAGACCGAGCCCAGCGCGACGAATTGCAGCGCCACATTGCCCGCCGAAATATCGATGAACTGGGGAATGAAGGCCAGGAAGAAGGCCGCCGTCTTGGGATTGAGCGCCTCGACCAATACGCCTTCGCGAAAGGCGCGTTTGGCGCCCACGGCTGACGCCGACAGCCCACCGACCGCATTGGCATCGCGCCGGGCTGCTTGAATGGTGCGAATGCCGATCCAGACCAGATAGGCGGCGCCGATGAATTTGAGCGCGGTGAACAGCTCCGCGCTGGCCAGCACAATGGCCGAAACACCCAGCGCCCCAGCCAGGACATGGACCATGCCGCCCAGCCCATTGCCGAAGCTGGACGCCACACCCTCGGCGCGGCCACCAGCCAGGGTGCGGGCGGCGACGTAGAAAATGCCCGGTCCCGGCGTGATGGCGAGCAACAGGCAGGCGCCGAAATAGAGGGCGAGCTGGGTAAGATCAGGCATTATCGCGCTCCTGTGGGAATCCGGACAAATCATTGAAAATCAAAAAGCCGCGCGATCCAAGGATCACACGGCTTTTTTGATTTTTGGTGCGGTCGAGAAGACTCGAACTTCCACATCTTGCGATACAGCGACCTCAACGCTGCGCGTCTACCAATTCCGCCACGACCGCACGCTTGGTAGGCTCCCTGCCCGAAGGCCCGAAGCGAGTGGGGATGTAGCAAAGGTCTTGGCCAACCTCAAGCGCTTAAATCGAGATTTCGCGAAAGCTGTGAATTGGGCTTGTGCAGCCTGATCGCGGCGACCGCTGCCAGCAGGCCCAGGAACGAAGCCAGCAGCATCAAGGCCAATAGGAGCATGGGCGATGGCCTGCCGGACAGGGCCATGCCCGTCAGCGTCGTCACCAGCGCGCCGCCCAGCACGGTCAAGGCGCCGGTTATGCCCGCGGCGCTGCCCGCCAAAAGGGGTTGCACCGACATGGCGCCGGCATTGCTGTTGGGCATGGTCATGCCATTGCCCAGCCCGACAAAGATGGTCGATCCGAAATAGAGCATCGGCGTCAGATAACCCATGGCGACCAGGGCAAGGCCGATTGTCAGCCCGAGGCAGGCCAATATCCGCCCGGTCAGCATGAGCATTGCCGGGCGGTATCGCCCGGCGAGACGGCTTGCCAGCCAACTACCCGCCACGAAACCCGCCGTGATGCTGCCGATGAATATGCCGAGTTCGGCGGTGCCGATTCCAAAAACGCTGCTGGCAATGAGGGGCGCGCCGGCCAGAAACACGTAGAAGGCCGCGGTCGAGCAGGCCGTGCACAAGGCGTAGCACCAGAAAACCGGTTGCCCCAGCAAGGCGGGAAGTTGCCGGCCGGTCTGGCTCCCTTCGGGGGCGGGTCGCAGGGTTTCGCCCACATCCATCCAGGCCAGGCAGAACAGCCCCGCCCCGGCCATCGCATAGAGCAGGAAGACCGTGCGCCAGCCGAAGGCCGCGTCGAGGACGCTGCCCAGCATCGGCCCCAGCATGGGGGCGAGCGCCATGGCCATGCCGATGCGGCCCAATAGCCGCGCGGTATCGGCCCCGGCACTCGTATCACGCACGATGGCCAGCGACAGCACATAGCCTGAGACCACTGCCGCCTGCAGCATGCGGAAGCCCAGCAATATCCAGACATTCTGCGCCATTGCGCAGCCCAGCGATGCCAGCGTGAACACCACCAGCGCCACCAGCAGCACCGGGCGGCGGCCGATCCGGTCAGCCAGCGGCCCCACCGCAAGCTGGACGGCGGCGGTAACGGCGAGATAACCACCCAACGCCAGGCTGACCAGGCCATAATCGGCCTCGAGATCGCGTGCGATATTGGCCAGCGACGGCACGATCATATTCAGCGTTACCGTCGAGGTGGCGGTTATCAGGATTAGTGTCGTCAGGGCCGGCGGGGCGCTGGCTTTGCGCATCATTTTGAACCCCCAAAAACAAAAAAGCCCCCGAACGAGTGTTCGGGGGCGCATGGCGAACGGAATGGCTTCCGCTACCGGACCATGCACCTTCCATCTACGATTACGAATTTGCACTGCAGCATTTTTGTCTCCTCGATGAGACAAGCTACACTGATGGCGCGGTTGCGCAAGTGCGGACAGCGGCGCGTCTAGCCCCGCTTGAATACCTTTTCGGAAATCAGCACGCGGAGATGGCCTTCTTCCACGCTGACTTCGCCATGGGCGACCAGTGTGTTATTGGCGTAGATATTGAGCGGATCGTTTTCCATCGCGTCCAGTTCGATCACCGCGCCGCGGCCCATGCGCAGCAAATGGTGAATCGGCATGGTCGTCGCGCCGAGCTCGACGGTGATGTCCACTTCAATATTGTCTAATGTGCTCATAGATAAAGTCGGCCACCTCGCCCGCTGCACGATAGGCGCGCGGAATCTCTACCCCACGATCCTTGGATCCTTATGGTTATGGAAGTGTTAACGAACCCCTCCGGCGGCTGCGAGACGAGCAGCAAACTCATCCGCTCCGACGGCAAGCCGGTGGAATGGTTGATTTCGCCCGCCCCGGTGCCCTACCCCACGGCGCTGGCGGCCATGCAGGCGCGCGCGGCGGCCATCGCCGCCGGAACGGCGGGCGAGGCCATCTGGCTGCTGGAGCATCCCCCGCTCTATACGGCGGGCACCTCGGCGGTTCCGGGCGACCTGCTGTCGGATCGCTTCCCGGTCTATGACGCCGGGCGCGGCGGGCAATATACCTATCACGGCCCCGGCCAGCGCGTGGCCTATGTCATGCTCGACCTGCGCGAGCGCGGGCGCGATATCCGGTGCCTCGTGCAGGGGCTGGAAGGCTGGGTCATCGACACGCTGGCCGCCTATAATATCGAGGGCGAGCGCCGTGAAGGCCGGATCGGCGTCTGGGTCAACCGACCGGACAAGGGGCCGCAGAAGGAGGACAAGATCGCCGCCATCGGCGTGCGCGTCTCCAAATGGGTCACCTTCCACGGCATTTCGCTCAATGTGGACCCCGATCTCAGCCATTACGACGGCATCGTGCCCTGCGGCATCACGGACCAGGGCGTGACCAGTTTCGAGGATCTGGGCCACCTGGTTTCCATGCCGGAGGTCGATTCGGTGCTGCGGAGCTGTTTCGAGCGGCGGTTTGGGCCGACGATTCAATCCGCTGCGGAAAGCCTAGCTCTCTAGGGACAAACCGCGCTCCCAAGCCCACCCACAATGTCATTACCGCGAAAGCGGGAACCCCTGTTTTCTTGCCATGCATCCCGAAACGGAGGTTCCCGCTTTCGCGGGAATGACACCGTGGGGGATGCGGGGAATGACTGTGTGGGGGAATTAAGCATCAGCAAACCATCGACTTTTGGCGGCTACACGGCGTAGATAAAGCGCAGGAAAGCGCCATTTGCAGGCCGCTATGGCAAGACTATCGAGGGCCCCATGACATTAGATGACCTGAAACGCCTCTTCACGCGCCAGACCTTGTTCCGGCTCGATGCCATCCTGTCGCCAAAGCTGGTGCCGATTCTTTATGCGCTGGGGCTGGCGGGCATTCTGCTCTGGGCGGTCAGCCATTTGTTCTGGAGCTTCGGCTTCGGTTTCGGCAATGGGCTCTGGGGGCTGCTCGAGATCGCCGTATTCGGCCTGCTCTCGCTGGTCAGTCTGCGCATTGCCTGCGAAGCGCTGCTGGTGTGGTTCAAGACCAATGAGGCGAGCGGGGAAACGGTCAATCGCTCGCGCTATTCGGCTTCGCTGCTCGATGAAGTGCGCGACGCCATTCGCGATCTCGCCGAGGAAGGCGAAGACACCGACTATGCCGAGGCCGACGAATATATCACCCCGGCCACCGACCCCGCCCCTTACGTGCCCCCGGCCCAGCCTTCTGCGGATGCCCCGCGCGCCCCGGCCACCACATCCGGCGAAGTGTTCAAGCCCCGCCGCACCGCCAAGCGCACGCCGCCGCCCAAAGACGTCAGCTGACAGCGGACACCAAAATACAAAAAACCCGCCAGGACCCATGTCCCGGCGGGTTTTTTGCTGTCTATCGCAAGCCTATTGCTTGTTGACGCTCCAGGCGCCCGGACCGGCAAACACCAGGTACAGGAAGAAGAAGCAGAACAGGATCGCCGCGTCGCCGCCATTGTTGACCGGGAAGAAGTTCATCGGCGCATGCACCATGAAATAGGCAAAGGCCATGGTGCCCGAAGCGATGAAAGCCGCCGGACGGGTGAAGAAGCCGATGGCGATCAGGATGCCGGTGACGATTTCGATGACGCCGGCAAGCCAGAAGATCGAGAAGGCGGGCGGGCTCATATCGGTGGCGGGGAAGCCCAGCACTTTCTGCGTGCCATGGGCAAGAAACAGCAGGGCGGCAACGATGCGCAGCACGGCGAGGGCCTGCGGCGCATAGGCGGAGAGACGATCGAACATTTGTGCTCCTTTTTGAGCGTTATAGGGCTGCGCAGGGACTGGAGAATCCCGGTGACGCACCGAGAACGTCTCCACTAACCCAGGCTCTTGCAAGCAAAAACCCGAACAATACCGCACGCACTGTTCACCTTTTCGCGTGTTCAAGAGGCCGTGTTCGCCACAATCAGCAGGTCAGCCCCGCGCCTGGCGGGAGACGGTCACATTGCGTAACCGTCAAACTTTCTGTATGACCCAGCCAACAAATCCACGCATTGGAAATCCTGCTCACATGAGCCAAGCGCCAAAAATTGGCCTCGTCAGCCTCGGCTGCCCCAAAGCCCTCGTCGATAGCGAGCGCATCATGTCCACCCTGCGCTCGCAGGGCTATTCGTTTTCGCGCGACTATGCCGGCGCCGATATCGTGCTGGTCAATACCTGCGGCTTCCTTGATTCCGCCAAGCAGGAATCGCTCGAAGCGATCGGGGAAGCCCTCAACGAAAACGGCCGCGTCATCGTCACCGGGTGCCTCGGTGTCGAAGAAGAGCTGATCCGCCAGACCCATCCGTCCGTGCTCGCCATTTCCGGCCCGCACCAATATGAGAACGTGGTCTCGGCAGTGCACGAGCATCTGCCGCCCGTGCCCAACAAGTTCATCGACCTGGTCCCCGAGACCGGGCTGAAGCTGACGCCGCGCCATTACGCGTATCTGAAGATTTCCGAGGGCTGCAACAATCGCTGCTCCTTCTGCATCATCCCCCAGATCCGTGGCGACCTGGCATCGCGTCCCGCCGCCGGCATTCTAGGCGAGGCCGAGGGCCTGATCCGCGGCGGCGTCAAGGAATTGCTGGTCATCAGCCAGGATACCAGCGCCTATGGCGTCGATATCAAATATGCCGAGAGCAATTATCGCGGCCGTCCGGTCAAGGCCAAGTTCTACGACCTGGCCAAGGAACTGGGGCAGCTCGGCGCCTGGGTGCGCCTGCACTATGTCTACCCCTACCCCCATGTCGACGCGGTGATGGAGCTGATGGCCGAAGGCCTGGTGCTGCCCTATCTCGACATTCCCTTCCAGCACGCATCGCCCAAGGTCCTCAAGGCCATGCGGCGCCCGGCGCACCAGGAAAAGACGCTCAATCGCATTCTCGACTGGCGCCGCCAGGTGCCTGACCTCACCGTGCGCTCGAACTTCATCGTCGGCTTCCCCGGCGAGACGGACGAAGACTTCGAGATGATGCTCGACTTCATCGAGGAAGCCGAAATCGACCGCGCCGGGTGCTTCAAATACGAGCCCGTGACCGGCGCCCCAGCCAACGAACTCGACGGCATCGTGCCCGACGACGTGGCGCAGGATCGCTGGGAACAGCTGATGGAAGTGGCGCAGAACGTGTCCGCCGGTCAGCTCGCCAAGAAAGTCGGCCGCACCATCGACGTGCTGGTCGACGATGTCGATCCCGACAATAACCGCGTCATCGCCCGCTCCAAGTGGGACGCGCCCGATATTGACGGCCAGGTCATCGTCAACAAGGCCGATGGCATCAAGGTGGGCGATCTGGTTTCGGTGACGGTGACCGGTAGCGATGAATATGATCTGTTTGCTGAACCGGCGAAAGCGCTGAATTAGGAACGGGTTAGGTCCGTTTTCGGATTCAAATTGAAAAGGCCGCCCCGGCATGGGAGCGGCCTTTTTCTTGCTATCAGCGATCACCACGACACCCCATCCCACAGTGTCATTCCCGCGAAAGCGGGAACCTCTGTTCCGAGATGTTGGTGAAGTAAACAGAGGTTCCCGCTTTCGCGGGAATGACACCGCGTTGGGGGAAGCATCGGAGCGCAATGAGACCTCATGGTGAGCTTGTCGAACCACGAGGTCGGGCGCGCTGAAGCTTGGGTGCCACGACCTCGTCCTTCGACAAGCTCAGGATGAGGTCTACTGAGAACCCTCCACAAACCTCGCCAATTGCCCCATCACCGTGCCCCAGCCGTCGTAAAATCCCATCTCGGCATGCATGTCGCGGTCGGCGCGGTCCTTGTGCATCACATAGGACACATATTCCGTCCCCTCGGGATGATCGGCCAGGGTGATGATGGCGGTCATGAAGGGCTGCGCCGCGGGACGCCAGCCATCGACCAGTGAATTGGTGAAGACGATGCGCTCACCCTCGTCCACCGCCAGAAAGCAGCCATTGATATGCGGCCCGAACGCGCCGCCATCCTCGCTGATCTGGGTGGTGAAGGCCCCGCCGGGCTGCAACTCCATCGCCACCACCTTGCACAGGGCGGGCTCGGGCACCCACCATTTCTCGAAGCGCGCGGGATCGGTCCAGGCCCGCCACACGGCGGCACGCGGCGCCTTGATGACACGGGTAATGGTGAGGTCGAGTTCGGAATTCTTGTTGCTCATTTTGCCTTGTCCTGTTCCGCGATAACAAATTGCTCCAGCCGGTCGGCGCGGCCTTCCCAGAGTGCGCGCTGATCGGCCAGCCATGCCTCCACCGCCGCAAACCGCTGCTTGTCGATAGCGCAGGTGCGCACCCGCCCCGCCTTATGCGTGTGGATCAGCCCGCTCCCCTCCAGAAACCGGATGTGTTTCATGAAGGAGGGCAGCGCCATGTCGAAGGGTCGCGCCAGATCGCTGATGCTGGCCGGCCCCTGCCCCAATCGGCTCAGCACCGCCCGCCGCGTCGGATCGGCCAGCGCCTGAAAAATGCTGTCGAGTTGCTGATACTGTTCCATAAGGCTAAGTATCACGGCACAAACACTTAGCGCAAGGGCTAAGTGTTGGCTACCGATGACGCCTACCCCGCCGGAACTTTATCCCGCCGCCAGCCATCGCCGCGCAACGTCTTTGCCTTGCCGCCCAGCGCCATAAATTACTCATCCAAACCAAGACTTTAGCCTTTGACGCCGCAATCGCGCTTATTGCATCAAAATGGCCAACACGCGCCTTCGGAGTTTCAGCGTCACATGAACAAGCTTCTTGCTACTGCCGTCCTGGCCTTCGGCCTCGGTGCGACCCCATCCTTCGCCCAGCCCACCGACATTCTCAACGCCTCCTACGATATCGCCCGCGAACTGTTCGAGGCCGAGAACGCCGCCTATGCCGCTTCGGGCGCTACGGTGACCGTCAATCAGTCCCATGCCGGCTCGTCCGCCCAGGCCCGCGCTGTGCTCGAGGGCCTGGCCGCTGACGTCGTCACCTTCAACCAGGTGACCGATATCCAAAAGCTCGTTGATGGCGGGTTCGTGGCTGCCGATTGGGCAACGCAATTCCCCAATAATGCCGCGCCCTTCTATTCCTTCCCGGCCTTCCTGGTGCGCGCCGGCAATCCCAAGGGCATCAAGGACTGGGGCGACCTGGCCGCCGATGGCGTGCAGGTGATTTTCCCCAATCCCAAGACCTCGGGCAACGGCCGCTACACCTATCTGGCCGCCCGCGCCTGGGCGAATGAGGAATACAAGGGCGACGAAGCCCAGATCGAGGCTTTCCTCACCAAGCTGTTCAACAATGTTCCGGTGTTCGAAACCGGCGGCCGCGCTGCCACCACCGCCTTTACCGAGCGCCAGCTGGGCGACGTGCTGGTGACCTTCGAGGCCGAAGTGCTCGGCGTGCGCAAGCAGCTGGGCGCCGACAAATATGACGCCGTGATCCCCTCGGTCAGCTTCCTCTCCGAATTCCCCGTCGCCATTGTCGACAAGGTCGTCGATAGCCGCGGCAGCCGCGATCTGGCCAAGGCCTATCTCGATTTCCTCTTTACCCCCGAAGGCCAGGAAGTCGCCGCCGCCAATTTCCACCGCGTCAATGACGAGACCGTCGCCGCCGCCCATGCCGCCGACTTCCCGGCCATTCGCCTGGTCACCGTCGAAGACGCCTTTGGCGGCTGGGAAACGGTCAGCGAAGAGCATTTCGCCGATGGCGGCCTGCTCGATAAGGTCTTTTTGAACCAGTAGCGCTGAGGGGTATCCTCCCCACGATGTCATCCCGGCGAAGGCCGGGATCCATGCTGAAGGTCCTCATCAAGCACCGCATTCCCAGCATGGATTCCGGCCTTCGCCGGAATGACACGGTGGTTATGAGTAGCATCGGGCAAAAGCGCCCGCATAGGCGTGGCCTCGTGCCACGCCAAAACCGTTTGAAGGACCATGATGGCATCGCGACGCAGCAAGCACCTCCTGCCCGGCTTCGGGCTGACGCTGGGCGTCTCCATGCTCTATCTGACCATCATTATCGTGCTACCGCTGCTGGCCATGCTGCTCAAGGTGGGCGGCATGGGCTGGGCCGAGTTCTGGCGCATCGTCGCGTCCAACCGTTCGCTGGCGGCCTATCGCATTACCTTCAGCTCGGCGCTGGCGGCCACCGTGTTCAACGGCTTTTTCGGCCTGCTGCTCGCCTGGGTGCTGACGCGCTACAGCTTTCCCGGCAAGCGCCTGCTCGATGCGCTGGTCGACCTGCCCTTCGCCCTGCCCACGGCCGTTGCCGGCCTCGTCCTCGTGACGCTGTTCGCGCCGACCGGCTGGTATGGCCAATTGCTCGAGCCCAATGGCTTCAAGGTCAATTACACCCAGCTCGGCATCATAATGGCCATGAGCTTTACCTCCATTCCCTTCGTCGTGCGCACCGTTCAGCCGGTGCTGGAAGACGTGGAGGCCAGCTATGAGGAGGCCGCCAAGACGCTGGGCGCCACCGGCTGGCAGGTGTTTGCGCGGGTGATCTGGCCCACCATCCTGCCCGCTTTCATGACCGGCTGCGTGCTCTCCTTCGCCCGCTCGCTGGGCGAATTCGGCGCCGTGGTGTTCATCGCCGGCAACCTGCCGGGCCTGACCGAGATCGTCTCGCTGCTGATCTTCATCCGCCTCGATGAGTTCAACTATGAAGGCGCCGCCGCGCTCGCCTTCATCCTGCTCCTCGCCGCCTTTGCAACCCTGCTGGCCACCAATGCGATCCAATCCTGGCAAGTGCGCTATGCGGAAAGGAGCACGTGAGCATGACGACGCGCGTCCACACCCGCTCCCCCGCCGAGATCACGCTGATCGCCCTGGCCATCGTGCTGGCGGCGCTGATCCTGGTGGTTCCGATCGCCCTCATCTTCGCGTATGCGCTGCGCGAGGGCGTCGGGGTCTATTTCGCCAATATTGTGGAGCGCACCACGCTGCACGCCATCGGCCTCACCGTGCTGACGGCACTTGTCGTCGTGCCGATCAATATCGTCATCGGCGTCTGCGTCGCCTGGCTGGTCACCCGCTTCCGCTTTCGTGGCCGGCAGTTGATCATCACCATTATCGAGCTGCCGGCTTCGGTCAGTCCGATCGTGGCGGGCGTGGTCTATCTCTTCCTCTATGGCGGCCAGGGGCTGCTTGGACCGGTGCTGCAGGGCATGGGCATCCAGCTCATGTTCACCGTCACGGCGATCATCCTGGTCAGCCTTTTCGTCACCGCGCCTTTCGTGGCGCGCGAGCTGATCCCGCTCATGCAGCAACAGGGTACGGAAGACGAGGAGGCGGCCCTTTCGCTGGGCGCCAATGGCTGGCAGATGTTCCGCTTCGTCACCCTGCCCAATATCCGCTGGGCCATCGTCTATGGCGCAGTGCTGACCAATGCCCGGGTCATGGGTGAATTCGGCGCCGTCTCGGTCGTTTCCGGCTCTATCCGGGGCCAGACTAATACACTGCCGCTGCAGATTTCCCAGCTGTTCAACGATTTCAACGTCACCGGCGCTTTCGCGGCGGCCTCGACCCTGGCTCTGATCGCGGTGGCGACGCTGGTGCTCAAATCGACTTTGGAATCGCGCGGCTGGCAATAGGTAGCGCTGGCGGCTAAGGCTTACGGCATGGCTGCTTCCGCATCTAAACCGCCCGTCATTGCCCGTATCGCCACAGGCGGCGATATCGTGTCACGCGCCAGGGAGGCCCTGACCGGGGGAGCCGAAATCATCGAAGTGGTGGCCGATGATACAATTGGCATCCAGCGCGAATTGGACCGCATCGTGCCAGCGATCGAGATATTGATCGCTGCGGGAATTGCGGCCCCGATTGCGATAGCCAGCCGCCGGGCCTTGGTGATCGACCAAGCTATCGAAGCAGGCGCGGTCATCGTGCGCCCGCTGGAGGGCAACGAGGCGGCGGAAATAACGGAAATCATTGAGCTGCATGGGGCTAAGATTATCGGCTAGCCGCTCTCTAGGCCCTGAGCGCATCCAGCACGGCGACGGCGGTGTCGAATTCCACCCGCCGTTTGGCGCGGCGCTCGGCGGCTTCCTCGTCCTCGCCCCATTGGGCGATCTGGTAATCCTCATCGACATGGGCGGCCCGCCAAACGTCGTCAGGCGTAAACAGCTCATGCCACAGGCCGATGGCCAGCAGGCCCGACCCGGTCAGCCCGGCAATGTTGACCAGGGCGGTGAGGACCAGCAGGTTTTCGCCCTCCAGCTCTTCGGCCAACTTGTCCAGCGTGGCCTGCGGCTGAGGCTGATGCATAACGCCGATGGTGGGCTGGAAGGCCACGCCGAAGTGCCGCGCGAGCCGCACCAGGGCATTGTCCCAGGCCAGTTCCTGTTCACTGACCAGCTCCTGCGGCGCATCGGCGCGGTAGAGCATCAGATCGCCCGAGGCGAATTTGACGATCTCCTTGCGGAAGGCGGGAATTGTCTCCTCCCCGCTTTCGACCGCCGAATTGATCAACCTGACCATGGGCATGGTCGCCGGATCGATGAACTCGCCCTGCGCCGCCCATTCCTCGGCCATGGCGGTCGCGATGGCCGCCGCCGGCATGACGATCGGGATTTTCCTGCCCGGCGTGCGCACCTGCCTTCCATCCAGCGTCACGACGAAGCCGCCATCGACGGGGGCTACGCCCACATCCTTGTAGAACCGCTTGGGCAGCTCGACCCGATTGGCGTGCTGCGCCCGGCCATAGCCGTCATCGATATGCTTCTGGGCGTCTTCCAACTGGTCGCGCATGGCCTACTCCAATACCTTGCGGATCGCCGCATCGAGGTCGTCGAAATGGTCGATCATGATATCGGCCCCGGCGGCGATCAGCTCGGTGGCCTCGTGATAGCCCCAGGTGACGCCGATGGCCCAGGCGCCGGCGGCCTTGCCCATTTCGATATCGAAGGTCGTGTCGCCGATCATCACCGTTTCGCGCGGGGTGGCGCCGGTCTCGGCCATGGCGCGGAGCAGCATGCCGGGATGGGGCTTGGAGGGGTTGTGATCGGGCGTCTGCAGGGTCACGAAATAATCGGCGATATTGTGGTTGCCGGTGATGCGATGCACGCCGTTGAGGCCCTTGCCGGTGGCAATGCCCAATTGCATGCCGCCCCATTGCCGCAGGCGCTGCAGCGCTTCCAGCGCGCCGGGAAAGAGGCCCTCGCGATCGTTATGGGTCAATACCGACGCCCGGTAATGGCTGCGATAGTCCTCGACCAGCTTGTCGATCAGCGCCTGATCGTCGGTATGGGCCAGCCGCGCCAGGGCGACCGGCAGCGAGAGGCCGATGACGCGGCGCGAGGCAGCGGGGCTGGGCGCATCGAGGCCCGCGCCGACAAAGGTCGTCGCCATATGCTCGGTGATCAGCGCCTGGGTATCGATCAGCGTGCCATCCATGTCGAACATGACAAGGGTCATGCGCCGTCCTCCGGGTCCTTGCTGACATCGAACCGGTCGGGATCGAAGCCCAGGGCGTCAAAGCTTTCGCGCATATGCGGCGGCAGGGGCGCGGAGACGTCCAGCCGCTTGCCATTGCGCAGCGGCAAGGCGATGCGGCGGGCATGCAGGTGCAGCCCCTCGCCCAGGCCGGGCGCGCCCTGCCAGTTCTCGATATTGAAATAGCGTGGGTCGCCGATGATCGGCGTACCGAGCTGGGCCATATGCACACGCAATTGGTGCGTGCGGCCGGTCACGGGCTTGAGCGTAACCCAGGCGAAACGGCGGCTGGCCGTGTCGGTGGTCGAATAATAGCTCATCGAATGCTGCGCGCCCGGCGTGCCATTCTTGACCACCACCATCTGCTCGCCATCGGTCGTGGCCTGCTTGGCGAGGAAACACGAGATTTCGCCCTGGCGCGGGGTCGGATTGCCCGCCACCAGGGCCCAATAAATCTTGCGGGCCGAGCGCGAGCGGAAGACTTCGCCAAAATGGCTGGCCGCCGATTGCGTCTTGGCGACGACCAGGCACCCGGAGGTGTCGCGATCGAGCCGGTGCACCAGGCGCGGCGCTTCGCCCTGCTTGTTGGGCAGGCTTTTCAGCATGCCATCGAGATGGCGGAATGTGCCGCTGCCGCCCTGCACGGCCAGGCCATGGGGCTTGTTGAAGACGTAAATGTCCTCGTCTTCATAAAGGATGATGTCGCGCAGGAATTGCGCATCGCCCGAATTGACGCGCACCGGCTTGGGCGTCTCGGCGTCATCGATCGGGGGAATGCGCACGGTCTGCCCGGCGACGAGGCGGGTGCTGGTCTGCACCCTGCCCTTGTCGACCCGCACTTCGCCATTGCGAATGAGCTTTTGCAGCCGCCCGAAACCGAGCTGCGGAAAATTCTGCGCGAACCAGCGATCGAGACGCATCCCGTCTTCGTCGCTGCTTACCTGCCGCTGTTGTACCGCACTCATGCCGGGCTGCCTCTGGTCACCAAAAGCCCGAGATAAAGGCCAATGAGACAAACCACAACCGACAACAGCACAT
>DATMSY010000113.1:0-16783 GCA_035565135.1 Devosia sp. | reverse complement strand
TCGCGGCGGTCAGCGGAGGCAGGCGGTCGGCCGGCTGGGGCGGCACCGCGGCGGTGACACTGGTGTTGCGCTCGATGATATTTTCGAGGGTCCGCTGCGCATCGGGGTTCGGCGCCAGATAGGCGGTGACCCCTTCGGGCGGCTCGGACATGATGAGGCGCGGCTGGGGAATTGGCGCGGTGAGGGCGGCGAGCGCGGTGACCGCATCGCCCGAGGGCAGGGCGGAAGCCGTCGCCACGCGCAGGGTTTCGGACTTCATGACCGGCATGGGTGCGCTGGTCTCGGGCAGCAATTCGGCCGCGTCGAGGGGGGCGCTGCCCCGGGTCGAGAAGGGAATGGGAATGGCGCCGGGGGCAGCCGGTTGCGGCGCAATATCGGCAACGGCCACGGCGGTGGGCGCGCCACCCAGATCGGCAGGACGCATCATGGGCATGGGAGCGGCCGCGGGCGTTGCGGTCTGCTGCTGGGGGGCGACGGCGGCGACCTGTACCGGCGCGGGCGCAGCGGCAGGCTGGCTGTCATTGCCGCCAAAGAACATATCCATCAGCGTGCGGCCATTGCCGCCGCCATTGCTGGCGACACGGGTGCCCGAATTGCCGCCATTGCAGGGATAGGAATGGCATTGTTTCCACTCGGCCAGGGCAACCTGATAACCCTCCTGCGACAGCGGCTTGCCATCGGTGGGCAGGTGCATGGTGCGCCCGTCGGGGAAGAGGTCCTTGAGCTGGGCGCGGGTCATGCGCGGCCAGGCGCGGACCGAGCCGGTATCGAGATGCACGAACGGGCTGCCCGAAGTGGGATAGAAGCCGACGCCGCCGACCTGCTTGCGCATGGCCACGGCACGCAGCTTGGAGAGGGGGATGCCGGGGATGAAGAAATCCATGGCGTGACCCTTGGTGTGCTGGGAATTTTCAGCAACGCCGGAGGAGGTCGCGCGCAGCATTTCATTGGTCTTGGGTGAGCGGTAGGCCGAGACCACATTGATGGGCTGGGTGGCGCCCACTTCCTGATAGACTTCCCAGACCAGATCGAAAAGGCGCGGGTCCATGCGGGCCGGTTCGTTGCGGCGCCAGTCGCGCAGAAAGCGGTTCAGCTCGTTGAGGCCGGACTGCACATATTGCCCGTTGCGCTTGAAGACGATGCGGGCCGTTTCCTTGGTATGGGTATAATAGAGATAGAGGGCGCGTTCAGTGGCGGCGTGGGCCGGAACCACAGCCGATGGCAGGATCACAGAAAGGCTCATAAGGACGGCCATGACGGCGCGCACAATATGGTTCCGTATCAAAAGGTAAGTCCCCGTCACGCCAAACTCTGCCCGGTTGATTGCCAGTTGTCGTCCGACATTAGCGTCAAAATCGCTCGATTTTATTAACGCTAACGAGATGTCAAATGGCCCGTCAACAGGCCCCCTGTACGGCTCTGTTATTACGTGGAAAACCCGGCTGAACCAAGGCGAAATTGTAAAGCGGGGGTTAAGAGATCACCCCCCCGCCAGCCTGCCCTCAGGGCGACAGCGCCGTATCGGCGGGGGCGGCTTCGGCGATGATGGGGACCGGAGCGGCGTCGCCCAGGCCCATGGCCTTGATCAGCTTGGCATTGTGGCCATAGACGTCGGCATAGGAGCGCAATTCGCCATCGGCGCCCACGCGCACGGTGAAATAGGCCAGGTGCACCGGCACCTGACGCTCCGGGTTCACCCAGCGCTCGGACGGGCCGAACATGGCTTCGAGCGAGGCGCGGTCGATATTGGTTTCGTTGGCGGTGAGCGCGGCGGCAAATTCCATGGGATTCTGCACGCGCACGCAGCCATGGCTGGCCGCCCGGAACGCGCGGTTGAACAAGCTCTTGGACGGGGTGTCGTGCAGATAGACGTCGTGCTTGTTGGGGAAGAGGAACTTGATCTGGCCCAGCGAATTGCCCGGGCCGGGCTTTTGCCTCACGCGGAAGGGGAAAGTGTCGCCCACGGCGGCCCAATTGACCTGATAGGCGCTGACCACATTGCCCTGATAGATCAGCTCCATGTTCTGGCTGGCGATATAGCCCGGATTGTTGCGCGTCTTGGGAGCAATCTCGTTCTTGATGATCGAGGATGGCACGTTCCAATAAGGATTGACCACGATGTGGCGGATATTGTCCGAGAAGATCGGGGTCTGGTTCTTGGTGCTGCCCACCACGACGCGGGTGGCGTAGGTCTCGGCGCCATCGCGATTGATGGTGAGGCGATATTCGGGAATGTTGACGAAGACGTTGAACTGGCCGAGATCGCGCGGCATCCAGCGCCAGCGTTCCATATTGGCCAGGATATCTTCCCGCGTCACGGGAACGCCGCCATTGAGGGCAGTGAGCGTCGCCGGGCCGAGCACGCCATCGTCTTCGAGGCCCGCGCCGAGCTGGAAGGTCTTGATCGCTGTCACCAGGGCTTCGTCATAGACGAGGCCATCCATAGCGGGCAATTCGAGCCGCTGGCGCAGCGTGGGGACGCGCGGATCGCTCATGCCGGGCTTGAGCGTCTTGCCATTGGCAATGGTGATGGGGCGGTCGGCCGGCGCGGCATCGAAACTGGCCAGCTTGGCCTTGAGGGCCAGGAATTCGGGATGGGTCGGCTCGAGCTTGGCGAGCACGGCGGCGGGATCGTCGCTGGAGGCCAGCTCCAGCATCAGCGCCGACTGGTCGAGCTGCTTGGGCTGGATATCGAGATTGGGATCGATCGAAAGCGGCTCGATACGGCCGGTATAGATATGGGTGGCATAGCGCATGGTGGCCGCCGAGAAGGCGGTTTCGAGCGCTGCCATTTTTGCCGGGTCGCTGCCGACCGAATTCACGTCGAGCGCGGGCGTGAGATAGTCCGAGGGGCGTAGGCCTTCGCTGGCGGCGGCGCCGAAGAGCTTCATGATCTTCTGGGCGGCGGCGGAATAGGCCACGGCGCCATCAGGCCCTTCGGTCAGCCAGATGGGCTCGAAATGGCGGGCGCCATAGAAGAAATAGAGCTTTTGGGCCTCGCGATAGGCCAGGGATGCCTTGGGGGCGCCATAATAGGCCTGGGCCAGCGCCGATTTGATGGTCCGGCCCAGATCGGACTGGGCGGGCGCGATCACCACCGGGGTTACGGCGAGGCTCGCGACATCCTGGGCACGAGCGGGCAAAGCGCTGCCAACGCCGGCAAGGGCGGCGAGGAGGTAAACCGTAATCCTGTTCATGCGAGCTCCATGCACGGCTATGCGAGGCCGCGCCTACACCCGATTCGGCAGGCGGCGGGGCACCAAGAGCAATAACTTGCAAACCTTAACAGGAGCAATTGCTCGCAAAGTTGTGAGCAGGTTTTGTGGCGCGGGCGCAACGGTATTCCCGCGGCCGGGCAAGCCCTGCCCAGCCGAAAACGCCGCCCGGCCCTGAGGCGTCGCGGTTATATACGGTAACGGGCGGCCATTGGGCCTTCCGAAGACTAAAGAACGGACCAATGGCCGCCCGTTACGATCCGCTTTTGTGCAAGGTCCGGTTCAGGCGGTACCATTCTTGCAGGTCCGGCTGCCGAGTTTCCAACCCCACTGGAGAGGCGCCCCTCTCCCACGGTCTCCCCACCCGGCCCTGCGTCGGGACCGCGTAACTGGCGGGGATGAGGGGAGTATGCAGGAGGGTTTCGGGGGCGGGGATAAGTTTTTACTCAAGACTCAAACTATCCACGGTGTCATTCCGGCGGAGGCCGGAATCCATGCTGTGAAGCATCCACTAGCACCGGTGGTTGTGGGAATATGCGGACATGGATTCGCTAGACTCACAAACGAAGTGCAACAGGCTGCTAAGGTCATGTTGCAATGGGAACCTACTACGAGCAGCTCTCGCTGGATGAGAGATGGGCGATTGCCGGTCTACGAGCAGACGGGCACACGATCCAGCAGATCGCTACGCGTTTGGATCGCTCGGCATCGACGATCTCGCGCGAACTGAGGCGCAGCTGGATCAGGTGACGAAGGCGTTGGGGTTGACGGCGAGCAGCCGGACGACCAGCGATCGACGGTCCCGCGATGACAGTTCGGCGAGCTGGTCGAGGGCCTTTTGCGGGTCGGTGAAGCCGTCCGGGACGGCGTCGAGCAGTAGGGTCTGGTAGAGATAAGACCCGCGATCGAGTTGGCTTTGCACCGATGCCAGCGTCTGGTGGGCCATTTGCTCGCGGCGGCGCAGTACGGGCTTTCCATTCCTCTGCAAGCCGTCACGATAGAGGGCGACGAGGTCGAGTGCGGCGACAGTGTTGCCGGCGGTGGCCGCCTCGGCAAGGATTGCGAGGCCCCGTTCGATATCGGCATCAACGCCGCCTTGGCCGAAGAGATAGGCCCCTGCAATCGCCGTCACGGCATATTGGTTGCCGGCCGTGCCGGCCCGCTGCACCAGGTCCAGGCCCTGGGCGGTGGAGCCCAGGGCGCCGAAATCGCGATCGAGATAGCCGGGGCCCAGAGCGTAGAGGCCGTAACTCTCCCCGGCATTGGCGGCCATCTGGTAATAGGAGACGGCGCGTTTGGCATCGCGCCGCGTGTAATAACCATCGCGGAACAGGTCGCCCAGGCGCAGATAGGCGTCGGTTCGGCCTCCCGCTGCGGCTGTTTCATAAGCCTTAATGGCCCCGGCCGCGTCGATCTGGCCGGCGTCGCCGGCCAGCAGGAGATCGCCCAGCGCCATGGCGGCATCGCCATCGCCTTTGGCGGTCGCCGCGCGTAGCGTGGCGAGGCCGGATGCCGCGTCCCGGGCGACGCCCTGTCCGCTGGCGCGCATTTCGGCGAGTGCCAGTCTGGCCGAGGCACTGTCCCTGGCCGCAGCGGCTGCGTAGTAGTCGAAGGATTTCGGCAAATCGACCGCGACAATGGCGCCGGAGCGGAAGACGTCGCCCAGGCTCAGCATGGCGGCCACGCTCCCGCTATTGGCGGCCTGCTGATAGGCGGCAATAGCGCCATCGGCATCGACATAGCCCAGGGTGCCGCCGGACAGCAGGTCGCCCAGCAGGGCCTGGGCATTGCTATTGCCCGTGCCGGCAATGGAGCGGATCAGCTGCAAGCCCTGGGACGTGTCGCGGGGGCCGCCCAGCCCGGCGACCAGCATCTGGCCAAGCCGGAGTTTGGCCGTGTCGCTGCCGGCATGGGCGGATTGTTCGTAATGCAACCGCGCGCGCGAGAGATCCACGGCGACGCCCTCGCCCTGCTCGAATATTTCGGCCAGCCGCAATTGGGCATCGGCACGCCGGAGCAGGTCTTCGGCCGCATCGGCGCTGGTGGCAAGTTTGGTCTGCGCTGGAGACGAAGCGGTTGGCAGCAGGCAATATGCCAGGAGGGTGAGCGCGGCGCCGGTCGCCAGCAGCGCTTTCACCGGCTGGCCTCTGGCAAGGGGGGCGTTGGCTCGCCCGTCGCGGCCTTGAGATAATAGGCGACGGCCCGCTCTCCGCAGCGGGAATCTGGCTCTGCCTCGAGCCGCCGCAACAAATACCCTTGTGCCTGATCCAGAAATTGATAACGTTTCAAGTTAATTGCTTTTTGGAGATTGCGATGACGCGGGATTCGGTGGTGAGGGGCGTGGATGCTGCGGGTGATGAGCGGCTGGAGGGGCCGTTTGAGGCCAATTGGGATTCGCTCAAGGCCGGGTATCGCACGCCCGATTGGTATCGCGATGCCAAGTTCGGACTTTGGGCGCATTGGGGGCCGCAATGCGTTCCCGAGGCGGGCGACTGGTATGCCCGGCACATGTATATCCAGGGGACGCCGCAATATGAACATCACCTGGCCCATTACGGTCATCCTGCCGATGTGGGATTCATGGAAATCCAGCGGCAATGGCAGGCCGAGAACTGGGACCCCGACGATCTGCTCTCGCTCTATAAACGGGCGGGGGCCAAGTATTTCGTGGCCATGGCCAATCATCATGACAATTTCGACGCCTGGGATTCGCGCTGGCATGACTGGAACAGCGTTCGGCTGGGTCCCAAGCGCGATATCATCGGCATCTGGGCGCAGAAGGCGCGTGAGCATGGCCTGCGCTTCGGGGTCAGCAATCACGCCGCCCATGCCTGGCACTGGTTCCAGACGGCCTATGGCTATGATGCCGAGGGGCCGCGGGCCGGCGAGCGCTATGACGCCTTCCGGCTGAGCCGCCGGGATGGTGCGGGCCAGTGGTGGGAGGGTCTTGACCCGCAGGAGGTCTATGGCGGGGCCGTAATGCCCATGCCGGGCGGGATCGACAATATCGCGGCGGGCCAGGCCTGGCACGACGCCAATGACCGGGTTTGGAATGAGGAGCCGCCGCTCGCCAATCCGATATTCGTGCGCAACTGGTACCGGCGCTGCAAGGATCTGGTCGATAGATATGAGCCTGACCTGCTCTATTTCGACAATTTCGATCTGCCGCTCGGCCAGGCGGGGCTCGATATCGCTGCCCATTACTACAATGCTTCGATCGCCCGGCACGGTGCCCTCGAAGTGGTTCTCAATACCAAGGAATTGCCGGAGGACCGGCAGGGGGCGCTGGTGGAGGATGTGGAGCGCGGCTTCCGCTCCGATATCGTGCCGCATGCCTGGCAGACCGATACCTGTATCGGGGAATGGCACTACAAGCGCGAAATCTTCGAACGCAAATCCTACATGAAGGCCGATGCGGTCATTCACCGGCTGTGTGACGTGGTGGCCAAGAACGGCAATCTGCTGCTGAGCATCCCGATGAAGCCCGATGGCACGATCGATTCCGAAGAACGCGCCATCGTCACCGCCGTGGGCGACTGGATGAGCCGCTTCGGCGAGGCCATCCATGGCACGCGCCCCTGGCGCATCCATGGGGAGGGGCCGACACATGTGGCTTCGGGCCAGTTCGGGGAGGAGGCGGCCAAGCCCTTTACTGCTGAGGATATTCGCTTCACCACCAAGAGCGCCGATCTTTATGCGACGACTTTGGGGCGGCCCGAGCGTGCGCTGAGTATCACGTCGCTGGGCAATGCCGGTCAATTGGCGGGTGGGGAGATCCATCGCGTGGAAGTCGTTGGGCATCCCGAGGCGCTCGATTTCAAACGCGATGCCCAGGGGCTTCACGTCACCGTGCCGGATGGCGCCGCGCATGGTTTCGGCGTTGCCTTGCGGGTTGTTGGCTCGGGTCTTGTCGAAGGGAGCTAAGCGGGGCGGCTATTTGAGGGGGCGCGTTGAATCGCGCAGGGTGATGCCGCAATCGATCCGCATATTCTGCCGGCCCATGGCGGCGGGATTGGCGAGGCGCGCATCGACAATGCCGGCTATGGCCTGGGCAATCTCGGCGATGGGCTGGCCGACGGCAGTGATGGCCGGATTGTGCAGCCGCAAGGCCGGCACGTCATCGAAACTGACAAGGGACAGATCGCGCGGGATTTCGATACCCGCTTCATGCAGATAGGCTAGGGCGCCCAGGGTCATGTTGTAATTGGCGATGAAGGCGGCGGTCGGCGGCTCGGCCAGCGACAGCAGATTGCGCATGCAGTCATAGCCTCGGGCCTCCAGCCATTGCCCATCCATGATGAGACTGGGGTCCGGGACGAGCCCGTGCGCGGCAAAGGCATCGTGATAGCCCTGCAGGCGTTCCCGGCCCGCCGAATCCCGCTGGCTGCCGTGGATGACGGAAATCCGACGGTGCCCGAGATCAAGCAGATGGCTTACGGCGCGGGCGCTGGCCTTGCGATTGTCGACAAAGACCCGGTCGGCGGGCAGGTCGGGGATGTCATTGTCGTAAAGCACGACGACAAGCCCGTCATCGACATGGCGCAGCAATTCCTGGCGTGCGGTCTCATCGCCGTCCATGACCAGGGCATCGACCCGATGGGTGGCGAAGAATTCGAGCGCTTCGCGGATCGAAGCGGGCTGCAGGTTATGGCAGAACGAGAGTACCGCGCGCCCTGAAAGGCGCATCTGGCGTGACAATTGCTCGAGCATGGCCGCGTGGAACTCGCCAAGCGAGGGCACGAGGAAACCGACGATTCGGCTGGTATTGGTCTTCATGGCGACGGCGGTGGAATTGCGCCGGTAGCCGAGCGCGGCGATGGCCTGCTCGATCTGGTCGCGATTGCCGGCCCGCACGGACTGGCCGTTGAGATGGCGCGACACGGTGCCGATGGCGACGCCGGCCAGGCGTGCGACATCGATAATGGTTGCCGGGCGCTTGCGGGTCTCATTGGTCGGACTGGTCATGACATATCGGTTCTGGGCCGGCGGATAGGATTTTCCTTGATAGCTGGTAGGGGGCCACAAAGCCAATGGTGGGCGATGGTGTGCCATCAAGCGTGGGTGGCTTGCCGGCCGAGGCTTTTGTCGAGGGCCATTTGTTGTTGGAACCAGCGGCGGACCAGGTGCATGGTGCGGCTGGAGCGGTCGTTT
The DNA here is from genome assembly GCA_035565135.1 of Devosia sp. Classification (GTDB taxonomy): domain Bacteria; phylum Pseudomonadota; class Alphaproteobacteria; order Rhizobiales; family Devosiaceae; genus Devosia. The sequence continues at coordinate 8,417 of DATMSY010000113.1, read as the reverse complement.
CGCCAGGCGAGGAACCAGCTGCCATTGCGGGTGACCATGCCCAGGGGCGCGATGAGGCGGCCGTGGTCGAGGGCGTCGGTTATGGCGGGGCCGGGGCCGATGGCGACGCCGAGCCCGGCTTCGGCGGCCTGGACGCTGAAGGACAGGGCGTCGTACCAGATGGTTTCGCGCGGGGGCAGCTGGATGCCGGCTTCGCGGGCCCAATTGGTCCACATATCGGGCGGCCAGCGGATGTCGAGGCGGGGCAGGCTCCAGAGCAGTTCGGGGGTGACCTGGCGGTTGCGGACAAGCAATGGGCTGACGACGGGGCCGAAGGTTTCGGGCGCGACGGCGGTTACCGTCATGCCGGGGATGTCGAGCAGGGGACCGACGCCGACATAGATATCGATGGAGCGGTCGGCCGGGTTGATCTCGCGCGTCCAGGTGGTGAGGCGCACCGAAATGCCGCCCAGGGCGCGCTCGAGGCTTTGCAGGCGCGGCACCAGCCAGCGCAGCATGAAGGTATCGGGCGCGGTGATCATGATGGTCGATTGGCTGGAGGCGGCGCGCAAATGCTCGGCGCCACGGGTCATGGAGGCAAAGGCCTCGGTTACCGTGGCGGCGAAGGCGGCGGCCTGCGGGGTGAGCCGCATGGATCGATTGCCGCGCTCGAACAATTCGATGCCGAACTCGTCTTCGAGGTTCTTGATATGCCGGCTGACCGCGCCACTGGTGACATGGAGTTCCTCGGCGGCCTTGCGCACGCTGCCGAGCCGCGCCGCGACCTCGAAGGCGCGCACGGCATTGAGCAAATGGAGCATGTTATCCTTGAGAAAAACTCAACCGAATGGCGGAATTCTACGCTGTTACAGAAGTGTCGTCCATCCTAGGCTCAGCCCTATCAACTGTGGGCTTGGCGCAGGATCGGGCCGGTTTTCCGGCCGGTGGATCATTGGGTTATGACGCAGCTTTTTGAACCAAATATCTGCGAGCGAGCCTCAAGTGACCAAGCACCGGATCATCATCGATTGCGACCCCGGCCATGACGACATGGCCGCCATTCTGCTGGCGGCCTGGCACGAGACGATCACGATCGAGGCCATTACCACGGTTTGCGGCAATGCCTCGGTCGACAATACGACCAATAATGCGCTGCGGATCGTCGATGCATTCGGGCTCGATGTGCCGGTCTATCGCGGCGCCGAATTGCCGCTGCTCAACCGCTACGAGTTTCCGGCCGAGTTTCATGGTCCGTCGGGACTGGATAGCGCTGGCGTCGATCTGCCCCAGACCACCCGCAAGGCCGAGGCCAAGCATGCCGTGCAGGCCATTATCGAATTGGTCGATGCCAATCCGGGCGAGATTTCGGTGGTCGTTGTCGGCCCCATGACCAATCTGGCGCTGGCTTTCGGGCTGCGGCCGGACCTGGCGGGCAAGATCAAGCAGATCGTTTTCATGGGCGGCTCGGCCACGGAGGGCAATATTACCCCGGCGGCCGAATTCAATATCTGGGCCGATGCGCATGCCGCGCGCATGGTGTTCCGCTCGGGCGTCAAACTGGTGATGTTCGGGCTCAATCTCACCCATCAGACGCTGCTGCGCCGGCAGGATATCGCCGCTGTGCGGGCGGCGCATCCGGGCGAGAATGCCGTGGCCGATATCATGGATTTCTATTGCGGCACCTATTACCGCTTCGCGGGCGCCGACAAGCCCGGCGCGCCGCTGCATGACCCCTGCGCCATTGCTTACCTCATCGATCCGAGTCTGTTCGAGGTGCGGCAATTGCCGGGCGAGGTGATCGTGGGCGATGATGAAAGCTATGGCCAGACGCTGATCGATATCCGCCCGCAGGACCCGGCTCACGATCGCCGCAACAAGAATGTCGGCGTCGCCATGACGGCCGATGCCGAACGCTTTGCCACTCTGGTGACCCAGGCTTTGATCTGGGCCGCCGGCCGCCTTTCTGCCCAGTCGTAATCCCCAGCATCACGGGTGCATCATGAAGATTATCCAGACTGCCATCGCCGCCGGCCTTGTGGCCAGCATGCTTGCCGGCACTGCGCTGGCGCAGGACAAGACGCTCAATATGATCGTCATCGAGGGCGGCGATACCACGGCCATGCAGGCCGTTGCCGATGCCTATAAGGCGGCCCATCCCGGCGTCACGATCAATCTGCAGCCCTATCCCTTCGCGCAATTCTTCCAGGTGGCCGAGCTGCGCCTGCGGTCCAAGGATGCGGGGATCGATTTGGTCTATGTCGATGCGCCGCTGGTGGCGAGCTATGCCTCGCGCGGCTTCCTCTCGCCGTTCGATGCCAGCGTTGATACCTCCACGCTGGTGACCAGCGCGCTGGACGCGGGCAAGTATGAGGGCAACCAGTTTGCGCTGCCGATCAACAATTCGGCGCAGGTGCTGTTCTTCAACAAGACGCTGTTCGCCAATGCCGGGATCACCCCGCCCGATGGGCTGACGGCGGGCGAGACGGCAAGCCAGGCGCAGGTGGATGAATTGGCGGCGACCAAGCGCTGGACCTGGGAACAGGTGGCCGACGCGGCGCAGAAGCTCACGGTCAAGGATGGCGGGCGTACCACGACCTATGGTTTCACGGTCGAACAGTTCGGTGAGCTTTATCAGCTGCAGCCATTCGGGGAATCGCTGGGCACCGACGTGATCGGGCCCGATGGTTATACCGCCAAGGGGTATCTCGACAGCGAAGCCTGGACCAAGGCGGCGACCTATTGGGCCAATCTCTACAATGAATGGGGCGTGAGCCCCAAGAGCCTGGGCTATGGCGAAGCGGCGCAATTGTTCGGCAATGGCCAGCTTGCCATGATGGCCGGCGGCACCTGGAACCTGCCCGGACTCGAAGCCAGCGGGGTCGATTTCGGCGTGGCGCCTTACCCCTATTTCGAGGGTGGGAAGGTCGTGACACCCACCGGCAGCTGGTATGTCGGGGTCAATGCGGCCTCGGGCAACCAGGCCGAAGCGGTCGATTTCGCCAAGTATCTGACGACCTCGGCCGAGGGCACCAAGACCTGGTTCGACTCGCTGCAGCAATTGCCGACCTATAAGCCGCTGCTCGATGAAATCAGCACCGCTGCCGCCTTCGACAGCTTCCCGCAGGATGTGTTCCGGCTGGGCGTCTATGACTCGCTGAATACCGCCAAGGCGCGGCCGGTGACGGCGGCCTATGGCCAGTTGCAGGATGCGTTCCGCACGGCTTTCGTCGATATTGCCAATGGCGTGGCGGTCAAGGATGCGCTGGCGAGCGCCGTGCAGAAGTTTGAAGCCGCAGCGGCGCGCGTGGCGCCCTGACATCATCCGGCGCTTCCGGATCTGCCCCGGAAGCGCCTCTACCGGAAGACGGCATGACCCGATCTCGATCACCTGTTCTGCTGATTGCGGCGCTGCTGACGCCGGCCCTGATCGGGCTTGTCGTTTTCCGGCTCTACCCAATCGCGCTGGCGGCCAATGACAGTTTTTTCAATGTACTGCGCGGCCAGCCGGTCTTTGTGGGCCTCGACAATTATGTGGCGCTGCTGACAGATTCCGTGTTCTGGAATTCGCTTAAGGTCACCTTCTGGTTCAACCTGCTGATCAACCCGATCCAGATCGCGCTCGCGCTGGGCCTGGCGCTGCTTTATGTGCAGAATTTCAAGGGCGTGACGCTGTATCGCGTGCTGTTCCTCATCCCCATCGGCGTGTCGCTGCCGACGGCGGTGCTGATCTGGCGCATCATGCTCAGCCAGGATGGGCTGGTGAATGGCGTCATCGGCATTGCGGGCGTGCCGGCGCAGCCCTGGCTGACCTCGGAAGCGCTGGCGCTCTATTCGATCATTGCTATCGCCACCTGGAAGGGCATTTCCTATTGGATGATCTTCATCATCGGCGGCTTGCAGAATATTTCGCCCGAAATCTATGACGCGGCGCGGATCGACGGCATCAAGCCCTGGCAAAGGCTGGTCTACATCACCATTCCGCTGCTCCGGCCGACGCTGCTTTTCGTGCTGGTGGCCGATGTGTCGATCAATTTCCTGCTCTTTGCGCCGATCTTCATGCTGACCCAGGGCGGGCCGGCGGATTCGACCAATGTGCTGATGTATGAGGCCTATAAATCGGGCTTCATCTTCGGGGATATGGGGCGGGCCATGGCGGTCATCGTGGTGGTGGTGGCGATCCTGCTGGTGATTGTCGGGCTGCAGTTCAAATTGCTCTCCGGCCGCAGGGAGGCGAAACGATGACAGCCAGGTCGCTGCAGATCAGGCGCGGTGCGGGGCTGGGCGCCCGGCACCTGGTCTATGCGCTCATCGCCTTCATCTTCGTGCTGCCGCTGTGGTGGGCCATTGTCTCATCGCTGCGGCCCAATGCCGAGGTGTTTGCCGATATTTTTCCGGTGACGCCCAAGGCGCTGATCCCCTCGCCGCTGACCTTTGAGGCCTATGCCGGGGTGTTCGAGCGCGGTTTCGGCATGATCATCGCCAACACCATGTTCGTGGCTTTGGTGACCATGGTGGCCGGGCTGATCGTCAATGGCGCGGCCGGGTTTGCCTTTGCCATGTTCGACTTCAAGGGCAAGAAGCTCATCCTGTCGCTGATCATCATCAGCTTCATGCTGCCCTTCGAGGCCATTGCGCTGCCGCTCTATACGGTGACCCAGCAATTGGGGTGGCTGGACAATGTGCTGGCGCTGATCGTGCCTAGCGTGGCCAATGGGCTGGCCGTGTTCCTGTTCTACCAATTCTTCAGCCAGGTGCCGAAGGACTATATGGAAGCCGCAAGGCTCGATGGGGTGAGCTGGATCGATATCCTGCTGCGTATCTATGTGCCGCTGTCCATGCCCACCTGTATCAGCGCGGCGCTGCTGCTGTTCATCTTCCAGTGGGAGGCGTTCCTGTGGCCATTGCTGGCCATGCCCAGCCAGCAATTCAAGGTGATCCAGGTCGGCATGGCCGCGTTCCAGCAGCAATACCAGACCATCTGGAACCAGCTGTTCGCGGTCTCGGTCATCACCGCCCTCATTCCCATCGCCCTGCTGCTGCCGCTGCAACGCTATTACGTGCAGGGGCTCGCCGGCGCGGGCATCAAGGGCTAGTTCGGAGAAACGTCATGGCTGGTCTGTCGCTGCGCGGCGTCAAAAAATCCTTCGGGGACACTGCCATCATCCACGGCGTCGATCTCGACATTGCCGATGGCGAGTTCGTGGTCTTCGTGGGGCCTTCGGGCTGCGGGAAATCGACATTGCTGCGCATGATCGCGGGGCTTGAAACGGCCACGTCCGGCAGCATTGCCATCGGCTCGCGCGATGTGACCGAGCTTGATCCCTCGCAGCGGGGCGTCGCCATGGTGTTCCAGTCCTATGCGCTTTATCCGCATATGAATGTGGCCGACAATATCGGCTTTGGCCTGCGCATGAATGGCATGCCCAAGGCGGAGGTGGCGCGCAAGGTCGAGGAGGCCGCGGCGATCCTCCATCTGGGGGAATTGCTCGGGCGCAAGCCCAAGGAATTGTCCGGCGGTCAAAGGCAGCGCGTGGCGATTGGGCGGGCCATTGTGCGGCATCCGGAAGTTTTCCTGTTCGACGAGCCGCTCAGCAATCTCGATGCCGAATTGCGGGTGCAGATGCGGCTCGAAATCGCCCGGCTGCACCAGCAGCTCGGCGCCACCATGATCTATGTGACCCATGACCAGGTCGAGGCCATGACGCTGGCCGATCGCATCGTGGTGCTGCGGGCGGGCAAGGTGGAGCAGGTGGGCACGCCGCTGGCGCTTTATGACGATCCCGACAATCTCTTCGTCGCCGGTTTCATCGGCTCGCCGCGGATGAATTTCCTGCGGGCGGCGATGGTGGAGGGGCAGCCGACCCTGCCCGATTTCGGTGGTGTCGCAGTGCCGCTGACGCTGGCGGCTCCGCCTGCGCCGGGCCAGGAACTGCTGCTGGGGATCAGGCCGGAGCATTTCAACGCGGCGGGCGATGTGCCGCTGGCGGTCGATATCGACCTGATGGAGCATCTGGGCGGCGGCTCGTTTGCCTATGCCGGTTCGGGCACCGAGCACCCGCTGACCATCGAGCTGCGCGATCAGCGCGATCTGGTGTCGGGGCAGACGCTGGAAACGGGCTTTCATGCAGCCCGTGCCTTGCTCTTCGACAAGGGCACGGGCCAGCGCCTGCGCTAGGACCAATCGACATTCAGTTTTGAGGTCGGGGCCCCGATCCCCGCTTTTTCGCATATGCGAAAAAGCTGACCTCCCTCCCCCTTGAGGGAGGGATTGAGGGTGGGGGTGCCGGATTATCCACAAGCATAGAGTTCGTGGAGATCACGACACCCCCACCCTAGCCCTCCCCTCAAGGGGGAGGGGATTGCATCGGGGCTTTCCGCCTACCAGAAAAAGCTGAACGTCGACTCGACCTAGTCGACCGGGGCCAGGGGCAGGCCGTTGGATTGCCAGGCGGAGACGCCGCCGCGATACCAGAAGGCGTTCCAGCCCAGGGCGCCGGCGCGCAGGGCGCCGTTATAGGCGGAGCGGTCCTGCAGGCCCTTGCCGAAAAAGACCACCGGCATCTTGGTGTCGCTGGCGGTCTGTTCCTTGAGCCAGGCGTCGACCGCGCTCTGGAAGCCGTCGGTGAGGCTGCCATCCTTGCCGGCATCGACGACCGAAAGCGCGCCGGGAATGGTCTCGGCCAGCCCGCTGGTATCGACCAGCAGGACCTGGCTGCCCTCATTGAGGGCAGCGGCGAGGTCTTCGGTGGTCAAGACCACGGCCTTGGTGTGGCTGGCGGGCGTCGGGCCGTTATAGGGTGCGGGAAAGAGCACATTGGTTGCCGGAATGCCGAGATCGGCCAGTTCATCGGCCGAGGTATTGCCCGAAGGGGCAGTCCTCGTATTGGTGAGATCGGCGGTTTTGGTAGTGGCCGGCGGCGCGCTGGCCGCGCCCTGGTCGCCGCCCATTTCGATATCCGAGATCATGACGGCCAGGTGCTCGATCAGGTCGTAGCACATGGTAATGCTGCCCTCGCGCGGGTCGTACCAGGCGTTGAGCTCGCCGCAATCCTTGTAGGTGACCTGGATCGGGCGGGGCAGGGCATAGGTCTTGCTGAGATTGTCCGCAAAACCGCGAAGACCATCGCCGAAGGCGGTGGTCAGGAAGTTTCCGATCTCGCTCTTGGTCGGCTCAAAGGTCACTTCGACATTTGAGCCGGGCGCGTCGGCCGGCAATTGCCCCTCGGGGAACCAGGCATCCACCCTGGTATGGGGCGCCAGGATCGTGCGCCAGGCCCGGTTCTGCTTGTTGAACTCGCCCTCGCAGCGCCCCAGGGTCCGGTCGTCGAAGCCGATCTGCTCGGCCAGATTGGTGAAAATCCCCGGATTGCCACCATACATGACGCAGAACACGTTGCGGAAGCGCTTGAGGTCGGGCGTGTGCTCATCCTGCCAGGGGGTTTCGCCGGCCCCCTGCTGCTGGGCGACCATGCCGCTATAATACCATTGCAGGGCCGAATAGGTCGCCACTTCCCGGCCGATCGCGTTGATGCTTTCGTCCTCGGTGGGGTACATGGTCGGCTCGACCACCTTGAGGGCGGAGAAGATATCGACCGAATCTTCTTCAGGGCCGGTGGAGGGGATCTGCAATTCTCCGATCAGGGCATGGCCGAATTCGTGCATGAAGATGCTGTTGGTGAGGCCCAGATAGACCCCGATCAGCCGGGCTTCGTCATTGCCGAACATTGGAACGCCGCCGCCGACGGAAGCGGTATTGCCCGAAGCGGGCGTGCTGCCGGCCGAGGCCGTATTGGCGCTGGTCGAGATGGTGAAGCCGCCGACATAGAATTCGCCGCGCTCATAGGCCAGGATGCCGATATCGGCGCCCAGGGCGGGGTGCCCCTCGACCTGGCCGATGGCCTGGCCATTGAGGCGGAATTCGCCAGAGCCGGGGCGTTCGACGAATTCCAGAACGTCCTTGCCATCGCCCTGGGCCGCGCCATTGAGGCGGCCGATTTCGCTGCCCTTGCCGTCGGGGCCGAAGCACAGCACCAGGGCGTCGCGGGCAGCGGTGATTTCCCCGATGCAGGAGCTGCTGCCATCGCTGCTTTCGATCAGGATGCCGGCGGCGGATTTGCCGAAATCGGCGGCGTTCTGGCCCTGTGGCGGCAGGATGCCGACATTGAGGCTGGTGACGCGCTGGCCGGAATTGAGCGGACCCACCGGCACCTTATAGGCCAGTTCGCTCGAGGCCTTGGCCGAATTGACCAGGACCAGCCAATTGTCCTCGAAGAAGAGTTCCCAGCCATCCTTGGCGTCGGCATTGGCAATGGTGTCGCCGAGCGGGCCCATGATCGAGACCATGCGATTGTCGCCGCCGGAGGAGCCGCCGCCACTTTGGCCGCCGGTGCTGCCGCCGCTGGGAGCGGGCGTGCCGGCAGTTGACCCGCCGCCCCCGG
>DATMSY010000112.1:0-13878 GCA_035565135.1 Devosia sp. | reverse complement strand
GCGCGTCGGCGAGCGTGGCCTGAAGCTCTCCGGCGGCGAGAAGCAGCGGGTGGCGATCGCGCGCACTTTGCTCAAAGATCCGCCGGTGCTGGTGCTGTTCCTGCCGCCGGCGCTGCTGCTGTTCACGGTCTTTGTCATCCTGCCCATGGGGGAGGCGGCCTGGTATTCGTTCTACAATTGGAATGGCTATGGCCTGCCGACGCAGTGGATCGGCACCAAGAATTACGAGCTGATTTTCAAGAATGGGGCGTTCCGCAATGCGCTGGTCAATAATGGGCTGATCATCGTCATTTCGATCTGCATCCAGATTCCGCTGGCGCTGTGGCTGGCCACCATGGTGTCGCGCAGTATCAAGGGCGCGCTGGCGTTCCGGCTCATCTTCTTCCTGCCCTATGTGCTGGCCGATGTGGCGGCGGGCATGATCTGGCGCTTTGTCTATGACGGCGAATTCGGGCTGGTTGCGGGCATCTGGCACTTTTTCGGGGCGGCGCCGCCCTTCTGGCTGGCTGACAAGCAGGTGGCGTTTTACGCCGTGCTGGGGGTGATCGTCTGGAAGTATTTCGGCTTCCATATGATGCTTTTCATTGCGGGCCTGCAGGCCATCGACAAGAGCGTGCTCGAAGCGGCCGATATCGACGGGGCGACGGGCTGGCAGAAGTTCTACCGGGTCACCCTGCCGCTGCTGGGCTCAACGGTGCGGCTTTCGGTGTTCTTTGCCGTGGTGGGGTCGCTGCAATTGTTCGACATGATCATGCCGCTGACTGGCGGGGGGCCATCGAATGCAACGCAGACGCTGGTGACCTTCCTTTATTCCTTCGGCGTCATGCGCATGCAGGTGGGGTTCGGCTCGGCGGTCGGTGTCGTGCTCTTCATCATCTGCGTCACCCTCGCCTTTGGCTACAAGCGGATATTCATGCGAAATGACTGAAGCAGCTCCCATCGACGCGGCAACGGCCGCCAGCAGCGGCAGGCGGCTCAGCGCCGGCACGCAGACCTATCTCTATGTGTCCATGTTGATTGTGGCGGCCATCGTCATCATTCCGCTGCTGACCACGGCTCTGGGCGGGTTCAAGACGCTGGGCGATCTGCGCGGCAATCCGTTCGGGCTGCCGGCCGATTGGCAGTGGAGCAATTACGGCAATATCCTCACCAGCCAGCGCTATTGGATGCAGATGGGCAATTCCTTGCTGATCGCGGGGCTGACCGTGTTCCTGACGCTGCTGTTCGCCTCCATGGCGGCCTTTACCTTTGCCCATGTCAAATTCTTCGGCTCGGACTTTTTGCTCAATTACTTCCTGATCGGGCTGATGTTTCCGGCGGCGACGGCGATTCTGCCGCTCTTCATCCGCATTCGCGATCTGGGATTGCTCGATACCTATTGGGGCGTGGTGCTGCCGCAGGTGGCGTTCGGGCTGGGGATGAGCATTTTGCTGTTCCGCAATTACTTCAAGAACCTGCCGACCGAGCTGTTCGACGCGGCGTTCGTGGATGGGGCGGGCTATCTGCGGTTTTTCTGGCATATCTCGCTGCCACTCAGCCGGCCGATCATCGCCACGGTGGGGATCATCTCCTTCGTGGGGAGCTGGAACAGCTATATCCTGCCGCTGATCATGCTCAATTCGGAGAGCAAATATCCCTGGCCGCTGGGCATCATGGTCTATCGCGGGGAATTCAGCACCGATTGGCAGCTGATCCTGGCATTCATCACGCTCACCATTCTGCCCACCATCATCGTGTTCTTTGCGGCGCAGAAGCACATCATTGCCGGCCTGACCGCCGGCGCAGTCAAATAGTCCGCGGCGCGGCGGAGGAGGCACTTCATGGCGGGACTGGAACTACGGAATCTCGAAAAGAGCTATGGCTCGGTTTCGGTGATCGAGGACATCAACCTCAGCGTTGCGGATGGAGAATTCGTGGCGCTGGTGGGACCCTCGGGCTGCGGGAAATCGACGATTTTGCGCATGGTGGCGGGGCTGGAGGAGATTACCGGCGGCGATATTCTGATCGGCGACAGGGTGGTCAATGACCTGACGCCGCGCGAGCGCAATATCGCCATGGTGTTCCAGAGCTATGCGCTTTATCCGCATATGAGCGTCTATCGCAATCTGAGCTTCAATCTTGAGCTGGCGGGCAAGCCCAAAGCCGAGATCGAGCGGCGGGTGTTGCAGGCGGCGCGGATGCTGGAGCTGGAGCCGCTGCTGGAGCGCAAGCCGAGCCAGCTTTCGGGTGGGCAAAGGCAGCGCGTGGCGATGGGGCGGGCTATCGTGCGCGATCCGTCGGTGTTTTTGTTCGACGAGCCGCTGTCCAACCTGGACGCCAAGCTGCGGGTGCAGATGCGTGGGGAAATCAAGGCGCTGCACAAAAAGGTGGGGGTGACCTCGATCTATGTGACGCATGACCAGGTGGAGGCGATGACGCTGGCCGATCGGGTCGTGGTGCTGAACAAAGGTGTGATCCAGCAATCGGGGTCGCCGATGGAATTGTACCGGCGGCCGGCCAATATTTTCGTGGCCGGATTTATCGGCTCGCCGGCGATGAATTTTGTCGATGCGGTGATGCAGGGCGGGGTGGCGCGGGCGGGCGATGGCACGCATTTCGTGTTCAAGCCGAGCCAGCAGCTGGCCGAGGGGCAGGCGGTGGTGGTGGGCGTGCGGCCCGAGCATTTGTCCTTGGCGGGCGAGGGGACGGCGATTACGGGTCAGGTGAGTTTTGTCGAGCCGACCGGTGGCCAGACCTTTGTGACGCTGGATGTGAGTGGGAAGCCGGTGACTGTGGTGGTCAGCGGGGAGGAGGACGCGGCGTTTGATGGGGCGCTGACGGTGCGCGCGGCGCCGCAGCATGTTTATGTGTTCGATGCGGCGAGTGGGGAGCGGGTTAGCGAGAATTGAGGGTCATTCCGGCGCAGGCCGGAATCCATGCTGAAGGCCATCCCGGCGCTGGATGGTTGTGGTGAGCCACGGACCTGGATTCCGGAATGACACCGTGGGTGGAATGGATTTGAGCAAGAATTGCATGAGGGCGGATGGATAGGGGCTTCCCTCCACCCCACCCTTCCCTCCCCATCAAGGGGAGGGTGACATCGAGTACTTGGCACCATTTGCCCCCCACACCGGGTTCACCCTCCCCTTGATGGGGAGGGTCAGGGAGGGGTGGTGAGAGCCACGATCTCTGGAATTCCACCTACCCGAACACGCTCATGGTCTGCTGTTTGTCGCGGGTGATGATGTCGAGCATTAATTGCATGGCGGCGGTTTTGTCGCCGCGTTCCATGGTGGCGACGAGGGCGTTGTGCAGTTCCACATAATCGGCGTGACGCTGGCGGATATTGTCATCCGGCGCGAATTTTGAGGCCAGGACCATGGTCAGTTCGACGACGCCGGTGACCGAGCGGAGCAGGGCATTGCCCGAGCTTTCGGCGATGGCGCGGTGGATTTCGAGGGCGGCGAGCAGATGGGGTTCGATGCCGTCTTCGGCCACGTCCATCTGGTGCGCCCAATATTTCATGATGCGGATATCTTCGGCGGTGCGGCGCTGGCTGGCAAGGTCGGCGGCGCGGGTTTCGAGGGATTCGCGGATATCGAAGAGGCTTTCGTAGAAGCGCCGGTCGGGTTTGGCGTCGAAGTGCCAGAACAGCACCTGGGGATCGAAAAAGCTCCAGCGGCTGGCGGGGGAGACCTTGGTGCCGACCTTGGGCCGGGCTTCGACGAGGCCCTTGGCCTCAAGCGTCTTGAGCGCCTCGCGCAGCACGGTGCGCGAGACGCCATAGGTCTCCATCATCACCGCATCGCTGGCCAGAATCGAGCCGACGGGGAATTTGCCCGTGACGATGCCATGGCCGATTTCGTTGATGACGAAGGTGTGGAAATTCCGTGCAGCGGATCGCCCGGAAAGCGAGCGAATAAGGCTGCCTGGCTCGATCATGCTACACTTTCTCGGGTGCTTTCTCTCCTGGGGCGGAGGCCGCGAATATGATGCGCTGCAGGACGATGAACAAGAAGAGCAGCACGCCGATAACGATCTTGGTCCACCAGCTCGACAGCGTGCCATCGAAGATGATGTAGGTCTGCACGAGGCCCAGCAGCATGACGCCGACAAAGGTGCCCAGCACGAAGCCATAGCCGCCGGTGAGCAGGGTTCCCCCGATCACCACGGCCGAGATGGCGTCAAGTTCCACGCCCACTGCGGCCAGCGGATAGCCGGCAGAGGTGTAGAGCGAAAAGACGATTCCCGCCAAGGCCGCCAGCACGCTCGAGAGCGTATAAATCTGCACCGTGGTGCGGGCCACGGGCACGCCCATGAGCGAAGCCGAGACGGCATTGCCGCCCAGGGCATAGACATAGGAGCCGAAGCGGGTGCGGTGGGCCAGGAGGGCGCCGATGAGGAAGACGGCGATCATCAACAGGCCAATGAAACTGAGGCGGCCGCCGCCGGGCAGGCGAATGATGAGGCCGGTGAGGAAGCTATAGAATTCGTGATTGATGGGCACCGAATCCTGGGTGATCACCGAGGCGCCGCCGCGGGCGAGAAACATGCCGGCGAGAGTGACGATGAAGCTGGGCACTTGCAGATAGTGGATGGTGAGGCCCATGGCGGCGCCGAACAGCGCAGCTACGCCCAGTGCGATGACGAAGGCGAGGAGGGGGTGGAGGCCCAGCCAGGAAATCAGCACGGCGACCAATACGCCGGTAAAGCCGATCACCGCGCCGACCGACAGATCGATGCCGCCCGAGATGATGACGAAGGTCATGCCGACCGCGGCTATACCCAAAAAGGCATTGTCGGTGAGGAAATTGCCCAAGACGCGGGTCGAGAGCAGGCCGGGGAATTGCAGCACGGCGGCGGCATAGGCGATGATGAAGATGATGGCGGTGGCGGCCAGGGGGCGCAGGCTGCGTTTCATTTGGGGCCCGCCTTGGTGGGAACGAGGCGCTGCCTTGTGAAGAGGCGCGCGGCAAAGGGCGACTGGATCAAAAGGATCAGGATGATCATGCCGGCCTTGACGATGAGATTGAATTCGGGCGGGAAGCCCGACATGAGGATGCCGGTATTCATGGCCTGGATGATGATGGCGCCGACCACCGCCATGGGGACGGAGAAGCGGCCGCCGAGCAGCGAGGTGCCGCCGATGACCACGGCGAGGATGGCGTCGAGCTCGAGCCAGAGGCCGGAATTGTTGGCATCGGCGCCGCGAATGTCGGCGGCGACGACAATGCCGGCAATGGCGGCGCAGAAGCCGCTCAATGCATAGACCAGCATGAGCAGCATGCGGCTGCGGATGCCGGCGAGGGAGGCTGCGGCGCGGTTGACGCCGATGGCCTGGATGAAGAGGCCGATGGCCGTCTTGCGGACCAATAGGGTTACCAGGATCAGCAGGGCCAGGGCGATGACGGCGGCCATGGGGAAGCCCAGGAACGAGCCGGTGCCGATAAAGATCAGCGCGGGATCGTTGAAGGTGACGATGGAGCCTTCGGTGATGAGCTGGGCGATGCCGCGGCCGGCGACCATCAGGACGAGGGTGGCGACGATGGGCTGGATATCGAGCACGGCGACGAGGAAGCCGTTCCAGAGGCCGCAGGCAATGCCGACGGCGAGAGCGGCGATGACCGCGACGGGGGTGGGGTAGCCAGCGACGACCATGGTGGCGGCGACGGCGCCGCAGACGGCCATGATGGCGCCAACCGAGAGATCGACGCCCTTGGTGGCGATGACCCCGGTCATGCCGATGGCGAGGATAGCGACGGGCGCGCCGCGATTGAGCACGTCGATCAGGCTGCCGAAGAGGCGCCCGTCCTGCCAGGTGATGCGGAAGAAATTGGGAAAGAGCAGCCAATTGATCAGCAGCACGCCGGCCAGGGCCAGCAGTTGCGGATTGGCGAGGCGTTCGAGATGGAGGCGCTTCATGGCTGGGCCTCGTCGGCGGAATTGGCGATGGCCTGCACGATCACTCCGGGATTGATGTTCTTGCCGCGCAATTCGGCGACCATTTCGCGATCGCGCATGACGACGATGCGCGAGCTATAGGCGACCACCTCATCCAGCTCGGACGAGATGACGACCATGGCCATGCCGTCGTCGCGCAGCCGATTGATGGTGCGGACGATTTCGGCATGGGCGCCGACATCGATGCCGCGGGTGGGTTCGTCGAGAATGAGGAAGGCCGGGTCGGTGGCGAGCCAGCGCGAGAGGATGACTTTTTGCTGATTGCCGCCCGAGAGCAGCTTGACCGGCATGTCGAGCGAAGCGGCGCGGATATCCATGGCCTCGCCGAAACGACCGGCGATTTCGAGCTGTTCATCGCGATTGAGGGCGCGGAACCAGCCCAGCTTGCCCTGGAGCGCGATGATGATGTTTTCGCGCACGGAAAGATCACCCAGAATGCCCTCGGCCTTGCGGTCCTCGGGGCAGAAGCCGAAGCCGTGGTGGATGGCGTCGCTGGCGGTGCGAATGGTGGTGGGTTTGCCGGCGACGGCGACGCTGCCCTGATCGGCCGGATCGGCGCCGAACATGAGGCGGGCCATTTCGGTGCGGCCGGAGCCGAGGAGCCCGGCGACCCCGATCACCTCGCCCTTGTGGATGGTGAGATCGAAGGGATGCACACTCCGCTTGCGGCCATAGGATTTGAAATCGAGCAGCACATCGGTGGTGGGGCGCTCGGGTTCGAGATCGGTGGCGCCGGAAAAGGCGATGTCCTTGCCCAGCATGAGGCGGACCACATCGGTGCGGGTGACGCTGTCGAGCTCGCGCGTTTCGACCAGCTTGCCATTGCGCAGCACGGTGACGCGGTCGGAAATGGCGAAGACCTGATCGAGGAAATGGGTGATGAAGATGATGGCGAGGCCACTTTTCTTCAGGTCGGCAATGACCTCGAACAGGCGCTCGACCTCGTTGCGATCGAGACTGGCCGTGGGTTCGTCGAGGATCAGCACCTTGCCGGAGAGTTCGACGGCGCGGGCGATGGCGACGATCTGCTGCACGGCGACCGAGTGGCTGCCCAATTCGCTGCCGGGATCGAGCGCCAGGCCATAGCGTTCGAGCAGGACGCGGGCGGCCTTTTCCATTTTGCGGTGATCGACCAGGCCAAAGCGGGTGGGCTGATGGCCGAGATAGAGGTTTTCGGCGACCGAGCGGTTCGGCAGGAGGTTGACCTCCTGATAGACCGTGCCGATGCCATGGGTCTGGGCGTGCAGGGGATTGTCGAGCGTGACCGGGGCGCCATCGACGAAGACGCCGCCGGCATCGGGCTGATAGGCGCCGGTCAGAACCTTGATCAGGGTGGATTTGCCGGCCCCGTTTTCACCCAGAAGGGCATGGACCTCGCCGGGGCGGAGGCCGAAATCGATGGCCTGAAGCGCGGTGTGATTGCCAAAAATCTTGGTCACGCCGCGCGCTTCGAGCACGTATGGGCTATCGGTCATGCAAGTCCCCCCGCGAGTAGCCTCACCGTATTCGCAGTCGACACCCTCCCCCTTGCGGGGTCTGCTTTTTCGCGCAGGCGAAAAAGCTGGGTCAGGGAGGGGGTGGATTGGCCCCAATACCGGGGTTTCCGCACCTCCTCCCAACCTCCCCCGTCACGGGGGAGGTGCCGTCCGGTGATTAGCCAAGCTACCTGGATTAGTAACCCAGACCCTTGCGGGTGTCATATTCGCCCTGCGGATTGTCGGCAGGGGTGTAGAGCTTGGATTCGGTGATGATGAACTTTTCGGGCGCCGTGCCGTCCTTGAGATAGGCGGCGAGGGCGTCGAAGGCGGGGCCGGCCATGTTGGGGGTCAGTTCCACCGTGGCATTGGCTTCCCCGGCCACCATGGCGGCGAAGATATCGGGGACGGCGTCGATCGAGACCACCTTGATATCGGTGCCGGGCTTGAGGCCGGCATCCTTGATGGCCTGGATGGCGCCGACGGCCATGTCGTCATTATGGGCGTAGACAGCGCAGATATCGGCTCCGCCATTTTCGGCCTTGATGAAGCCTTCCATCACTTCCTTGCCCTTGGCGCGGGTAAAGTCGCCGGTCTGGCTGCGGGCGATGGTGATGTTGTCGTGGCCCTTGATGGCCTCTTCAAAGCCCTGCTTGCGATTGATGGCCGGGGTGGAGCCGACGGTGCCTTGCAGTTCGACGACCTTGCAGGGCTCGGCGCCAACGGCATTGACCAGCCATTCGCCGGCGACGCGGCCTTCCTTGACCTGATCGGAAGCAACGGAGGTGAGGTAGAGATCCTCGGGCGCATCGACGCCGCGATCGAGCAGGATGACCGGGATTTCGGCTTCCTTGGCTTCGGTCAGCACATCTTCCCAGCCGGTAGCGACGACGGGCGCGACCAGGATGGCGTCAACGCCCTGGGCGATGAAGCCGCGAATGGCCTTGATCTGGTTTTCCTGCTTCTGCTGGGCATCGGCGAATTTGAGATCGATGCCGCGCTCTTCGGCCTGCTGCTTGGTGACCGAGGTTTCGGCAGCGCGCCAACCCGATTCCGAACCGATCTGGCTGAAGCCGACGACCAGGCCGTTGAGGTTGTCCTGCGCGAAGCTGACAGAAGTCAAAGCGGTAGCGAGGCCCGCCGCGACGGCGAGCGTTTTGATGATGTTCACGATGTCCTCCCAATGTGGCGCCAGGGCGTATTCACCTCCGGCGATGAGAGGACGATATATAAAGTACTATTATATGTAAAGTGAGTTGCGTGGGGTGGGTGGAGGGACCTCCAGCGGTGTTGATAATCATCGCCGGGCCATTCGGACGGAGGCCGGAATCCAGGTCCGTGGCGGCTTGCGCCATCCAGCGCGGGGATGGTCTGCAGCATGGATTCCGGCCTGCGCCGGAATGACGTTGTGGGGAGGAGAGGGCGGAATTAGGGGCTGGCATGAGTGGGTGAGCTGCATGGTGCCACGATCTCGTGGTTCGATGAGGTCAGCTGGGTGAGCTTTGATGTTGCCTACCCACTGCATCTCCCTCGGGCTCGACCCGAGGGTCATTCGCCGCTTGTGCCATGTTGGTAGCGGCCCTCGGGTCAGGCCCGAGGGAGATGCGGTGGTTGGGGGTGGATGGGGGATGGCAGGATGGCCGGAGGGGCAGGATGGGCAGGATGGGATGGGCAGGATGGGTGGTGCCCGCCGGAATTATCCCTGCGTAGGCTGAGGGGCTGGCCTCAGCTCCGCCATTGCGGGGCGGGTTCGGCCAGGGTCTGCAATGTTTCCACCGGTTCGCCGTCGATGCGCTTGAGCAGCAGCCTTGTCAGTTCGACGCCGGCGGCGAAGACGTCTTCCTGGATGCTGTCGAGATTGGGGAAGAGGGTGGGCAGGATGTCGGAGGTTTGCTTGTAGACCAATTGAATATCGCGTCCCATCTGGAGGCCGCCGTCCTGCAGGCCTCCGACCAGGGCGATGGTGCGCATTTCGCTGTCGCTGACGATGCCGTCTGGGCGATCGGGAGAAAGGGCCAGCTCTTGACCCAGGCGGCGCACATCGGCCGAGCCGCCCAGCGCGATGGCGCCCCCCAGGATGCGCGCGGTCATGCCGGCCTGGGCGGTGGCGCGGTGAAAGGTGGTGACGATATTGTGGTAATTGGTGGTGCTGTCATCCCCGATCAGCAGCAGCACATTCCTGCAGCCCTTTTTGGCCAGCCGCTCCACGGCCATGGCGGCGAAGGTTTCCGAATGGAAATCGTGATAGGCGTGGGGGCTGTAAAATTCGGTGCGGCCGTGGCTGACAAAGGGGAAGTCGGCATCCATCAGCATCTGTACCCGGCGGTCGCGCGGGCCGGTATGGGTGATGATGACGCCATCGGCAGTGCGGTTATCGAGGATATAGCGGATGGTGTCGGTGGAGAGCTGGCGCTCGAATTCGGGCATGACCGTCAGGTGGTAGCGGGTATTCTTGATGGCGTGGCCGATGCCCTGGATCATCTGGCGGGAGAAGTCGATGGAATCCTCGGCGCCATCGAGCACCAGGGCGACCACATTGGTCTTGCCGGTGCGCAGGCGTACGCCGGCGCGGTCGGGCACATAGCCCAGCGACTGCGCCGCCTCCATCACGCGCTGGCGGGTTTCTTCCTTGAGCGTGGTGCCGCCGCGCAGTGACAGCGACACGGTCGACAGGCTGAGGCCGGTCAGCTCGGCAAGGGTCTTCAGCGTGACACGCTGATGTGCTGTGCCTTGCCGCGAACCCGGCTTTGGTTTCTGGCTCATGGTTTTATAGGTCCCCGACACTCTTTTACACCGGCTGCCCGATATTCCAAATCCTGTTCAGCTTGCAACGATGCAGAATGTATTCAACAGGCTAACATACGCCAAAATACCGGAAATTCCCGGAGAAAATGTGCCGGCCCTGTGCGCATAAGAGCATGATAGAATTAGGATTTGCAACGTTGCAGCTCCTGTGTTTACCTTGGGCCGCGCCGGGGGAGGGTCTGGCGCGGGAGGCCGCGCAGTGTCGCGGCGCGAGCACTCGAGGAGGAGTTGATGCTCAAAAGGAATCTGCTGACGACGGTGGCCGCCATGGCCATGGGCGCGATGAGCGTCATGCCGGCGCATGCCGAAGTGACGATCATGTATGCCGAATGGCTCTCGTCCCTGGTCGAGCCCGGCATCAAGAATTTCGAGGCGGCGACGGGGGAGACAGTCAACGCCATCAAGCTGCCCGGCCAGGGCTATGACCAGCGCATCGCGCTCGACCTCAGCGCCGGCACAGCCGCCGATGTGATCCAGATGGACAGTTTCATGGTGTCCGAGCTGGCCTCGGCCGGATATCTGCATCCGCTCAACGAACAGGGCGCGGGCTGGGATCAGTTCCAATATTACCAGCCCGGCTTGCTCGAAGTGGCCTCCTATGACGGCAAGGTCTATGGCCTGCCCACCGATACCGACGTGCGCATGCTGTGGTACGACAAATCCAATTTCGAAAAGGCCGGCATTGCCGTGCCGTGGGAGCCCAAGAGCTGGGCTGACGTGCTCGATGCGGCGCAGAAGCTCAAGGATGCGGGCGTCCAGTATTTCTTCCAGCTGCCGGCCGGCACCAAGCAGGGCGAAGCTGCCACCATGCAGGGTTTTTATATGCTGCTGCTGGGCGCCGATGTGCCTGAGGGCGATCGCAACCGCCTGCTCAACCGGGAAACCGGCCAGTGGATCGGCGATAGCCCGGCGATCCGGCGGACGCTCGAATTCTACAAGACAGTCTATGGCGAGCTGGGCATGCCGGCGGACCTCAATTATGCCGCCGATCCCGGTGTGGCGGTGCGTGAGGCCCTGGCTAATGACCAGCTCGGCATCCATGCCTCGGGCTCGTGGGAAGATGCGTGCCTGTGGGATTGCAATGGCGTGAACTTGCCGAGCCGCGAAGAGCGCGACGCCATGGTGGGGTGGACCCCATGGCCCGGTTCGGGCGCGCCCGGCGCCAAGGCCACCACCAATATTTCGGGTGGCTGGACCATTGGCGTCAATGCCAAGGCCGCCAATCCGGACCTGGCCTTCCAGCTGGTGACGACCATTTTCGACGTCGAGAACTTCAAGGCCTGGACACTGGCCAATCACCGCATGGCGGTGCGCACCGATATCTCGGAATCGCCGGAATATATGGAGGACGCCTATCTCGCCAAGGCGACGGCGCTGGCCGCGGACACAACCGGCCGCGATACGGTTCCCGGCTACCAGACGGTTTCGGCGTTGGTGCAGCAGATGACGGCGCAGATCCTCGATGGCGCCGAAGTCGAGGACGTGGTGCAGGAATATCATGACGCCCTGGTCGACGAGTTCGGCGAGGACAAGGTCATCACCTACGAATAATCCAGACCTCCCCGACGCGGCGGTTTCCAGAATGGAGGCCGCCGTGACGGGGTGTTTTTTGGGCGTTGCAACGCTCGCGAGGCGGCACCGATGTTGAGGTCCATCGTCCCCTCGCCCCTTCGGGGAGAGGGTCAGGGTGAGGGGCGCCATGCTGGGACATCACGCTCGTCGCAGCATTGCACCCCTCACCCGCCGGCTTCGCCGTCGACCTCTCCCCGGAGGGGCGAGGTGAGACCAGATCGAGTTTTTTTGATACGCGCGGTACGTTAGGCGGGCGAATGAGTTTGATGAAAAACCAGGCCAATCCCTGGCTTACCAGCAATCTGCTTGTCCTGGGGCTGGGCATGCTGCCGGCCATGCTGCTGATTGGCGTGTTGCTCTATTTCACCGCCTGGGCCTTTGCCTTCAGCTTTACCGATCTGGCTCTCGTGGGGCGCAAGTCGGTGGAATGGAGCTGGGTGGGGCTGCAGAATTTCGAACGGCTATTCACGCGGCGCGGGTTCCTTGAATCGCTCTGGACCACGGTCATTTTCGTGTTCTTTTCGGCCATTGTGGGCCAATCGGTATTGGGCTTTCTGCTCGCGGCTTTGCTGCGCGGCACGCAGTCGACGATCCGTACCGTGGTCGAAGTCTGCATCATGCTGGGTTGGCTGCTGCCCGATATCGTGGCGGCGTTCCTGTGGTCGGCAACGACCTCGCAGACGGGTCTGGTCAATTCGCTGATCGTGGTGCCGCTGGGCTTTGCGCCGATCAATTTCATCAATGATTATGCCCTGCCGGTGGTGACGATCGCCAATATCTGGAAGGGCACGGCGTGGTCCTATCTGCTGTTTTCGGCGGCGCTGGATTCGGTGTCGCGCGAAGTGGTGGAGGCGGCCAAGGTGGATGGGGCGACCCCGTTCCAGCGCATCTGGATGGTGATGCTGCCGATCATAAGGCCGCATATCGCCACCAATATGCTGTTTATCACCATCTGGACCTTCACCTATTTCCCGCTGATTTTCGCCATGACCGGCGGCGGGCCGGGCACGCAGACGCAAACGCTGGCGGTGTTCCTCTACAATCAGAGTTTTTCGCGCGGCAATCTGGGCTTTGGCAGCGCCATTTCGGTGGCCATGCTGGTCATTGTGGGCCTGTTGTCGCTGGTCTATCTGCGCATGCTGCGGGAGCCTAAATAGATGGAAGCCAATCCCGCTCATTCGCGACTGACCGCGATTGCCCTGGCCTTTATGGCCGTCATCTGGGTCAGCCCGTTTTCCTGGCTCTTCATCAATGCCTTCAACCCGGCGGCGACGGGGAATTTGGCCATTCCCCAATCGGTGGGGCTCGACAATTTCGCCCTGGCCGTCAGCGGCAATGCCGGGCGGCAGTTCCTTAATTCCATGCTGATCGCGGCCGGCACGGCAACGCTCAGCGTCGTGGTGGGGATTGCCGCGGCCTATCCGCTGTCGCGGCTTAAGATCCCGGGGCGCAATGCGTTCCTGTGGACGCTGGTGCTGTTGCGCATGCTGCCATCGGCGGGTGTGCTGGTGCCGCTCTATTTCGCAGCGCAGCGCGGTGGTCTGCTCAACCAGTTTGGCGTGATCATCGCGCTGACGATTTTGAACCTGCCGTTCACGCTGCTGCTGCTGAAGAATTTCTTCGATACCGTACCGATCGAGCTGGAAGAGGCCGCTTATGTGGAAGGGGCCTCGCTGTTTCAGATCGTGACGCGGATTGTCTTGCCCATGTCACGTGCCGGTATTGCAGTGGTGTGGTTCTTCAGCTTCACGGGGGCGTGGAACGAGTTCCTCCTGCCCCTGATCTTCTCCCGCGTCGAGGCCGGCTTTCCCATGTCGGTCGGTCTTTACGCGGCCTTTGGTCAGCAAGGGTCCGTGCAATACGGGTTCCTGGCGGCCTATTCCATCATCTACGCGGCGCCGGCGGTCGGCGTATATTTTCTATTGCGGCGGAACATGAATACAGGGTTCGCCGGTGTCGGAGTTAAAGGATGACCTATTCCAATCCCCTTTCGTCCAAGCTTGGCTTGCTGGACGATGATCTCAAGATGGAAGGCAAGCTCCTCAGGCTCTGCGCCGATCTCGAAAAGAAGATTTTGACGCCGATC
>DATMSY010000111.1:0-27194 GCA_035565135.1 Devosia sp. | reverse complement strand
CGGCAGCACCCAGCTTTGGTGCGCCTGCTCCAGATGCGGCTCCGGCCGCGCCCAGTTTCGGCGCCGAACCCGCTCCGGCGGCTCCGGCACCCTGATCGCCTAAAAACATCCTGAGGAGGACTGAACGTGACTACCGATCTCAATCGACGTAACTTTTTGGGCAAGGGCGCCGTTGCCGGCGTTGCTGCCGCCGCCGGCACCGTGCTTGCCACCCCGGCCATCGCCCAGGAATTGCCGACCCTGCGCTGGCGGCTGACTTCGGGTTTCCCGAATAATCTCGACACCATTTATGGCGGCGCGGTCGTGATGGCCGAGGCGCTGTCGGAAATCACCGAGGGCAAGTTCCAGATCCAGGTGTTCCAGGCGGGCGAGCTGGTGCCGGGCGCGCAGGCGATCGATGCGGTGCAGTCCAATACCGTGGAAATCGCCCATACCTGCGGCTATTATTTCACCGGCAAGAACCCCACTTTCGCCATCGGCTCGACCATTCCCTTCGGCCTCAATGCCCGCCAGCAGAATGCTTGGCTCTATCATGGCGGCGGGAACGAGCTCTACAATACGTTCCTCGAGGAATATGGCGTTGTTGGCATTCCTGGTGGCGCCACCGGCGCGCAGATGGGTGGCTGGTTCCGCAAGGAAATCAATAGCCTCGCCGATCTCTCGGGGATCAAGATGCGTATTGCGGGCGTGGCCGGCGAAGTCATGTCGCGGCTGGGCGTCGTGCCGCAGCAGCTGCCGGGCGGCGATATCTATCCGGCGCTGGAACGCGGCACGATCGATGCGGCCGAATGGGTCGGGCCCTATGACGACGAGCGCCTGGGCTTCTATCAGATCGCGCCCTATTACTATTATCCGGCCTATTGGGAAGGCGGGCTGACCATCCACTTCTATATCAACAAGGCGCAGTACGAAGCCCTGCCGGAGACCTACAAGGTCGCGCTCGATACGGCCTGCAAGGCGGCCAATATCAACATGCAGGCGCTGTATGACGTCAAGAACACCGCGGCGATCCGCTCGCTGGTGGGCAAGGGCGTGCAGCTGCGTCCGCTGCCGCGTGATGTGCTCGACGCGGCCTATAAGGCGACGTTCGAGCTTTACGAGGAATATAGCGCCAACAACCCGCAATGGGCGGCGATCTATCCGAGCTGGAAGAAGTTCCGCGACGAGAGCTTCGAATGGTTCCGGGTGGCTGAATATACCTAGGACAGCAACATGTATGCGGCGCAGGCTGCCGGGCAATAAGCAACAAGGCGCGGCGGGCTTTTGGAGCCTGCCGTGCCACTATCTCCACGGCGTCATTCCCGCGAAAGCGGGAACCTCTGTTTACTTCCTCGGCATCGCAAAACGGAGGTTCCCGCTTTCGCGGGAATGACATTGTGGTTGGATGAGGGAGCGGTGTCGGACTACCCACCAGCATTGAATTCGTGGAAGCCACGACACCCCCACCCTAGCCCTCCCCTCAAGGGGGAGGGGAGGGATCGGGGCCCTCTAGCCTTTGTCACGCTAATAGATCGCTGGCTCACCCGCTGCCGGGCCGAATTCGGTGCGCAGGAAATCGAAGTCGCAGCCTTCGTTGGCTTGCTGGACGTGCTGGGAATAGATCCAGCCATAGCCGCGATGATAGTGCGGCGCGGGGGGCTGCCAGGCGGCGCGGCGGGCGGCGAGTTCGTCGGCTGAGGTGTCGATATTGATGGTGCGGGCGGCGACGTCGAGGCTGATGATGTCGCCGGTGCGGACCAGGGCCAGCGGGCCGCCGATATGGGATTCCGGCGCGACATGCAGGATGCAGGCGCCGTAGCTGGTGCCGCTCATGCGGGCGTCGGAAATGCGGACCATGTCGCGCACGCCTTGTTTTACCAGTTTGCGGGGGATGGGCAGCATGCCCCATTCGGGCATGCCGGGGCCGCCCAGGGGGCCGGCATTGCGCAGGATGAGGACATGGTCGGCGGTGACGTCGAGATTGTCGTCTTCCACTGCGGCTTTCATTTCGGGATAGCTGTCGAACACCAGAGCCGGGCCGGAATGGCGCAGGAAGCGCGGGTCGCAGGCGCTGGGCTTGATGACGCAGCCATCGGGCGCGAGATTGCCGCGCAGCACGGCGAGGGCGCCTTCGGCATAGACGGGATTGTCGAGCGGGCGGATCACGTCGTCATTGTAGACCTTGGCATCGGCCACGACTTCGCCCAGCGTCTTGCCATCAACGGTCAGGCAATCGCGATGGAGGTGGTCGCCCAGCCGGTTCATTAGGCCGCGGAGGCCCCCGGCGAAGTAGAAATCTTCCATCAGATAGCGGTCGCCCGAGGGGCGGATATTGGCGAGGACCGGAACGCGGCGGCTGGCTTTTTCGAAATCGTCGAGCCCGATATCGGCGCCGGCACGGCGGGCCTGGGCGATCAGGTGGATGATGGCATTGGTCGAGCAGCCCATGGCCATGGCGACCGTGATGGCATTTTCGAAGGCCGGGCGGGTCTGGATGCGGGTGGGCACCAGGTCTTCCCAGACCATGTCGACGATGCGGCGGCCGGCATTGGCGCACATGCGGATATGGGCTGAATCGGTGGCGGGGATGGAGGAGGCGCCGGACAGCGTCATGCCGATGGCTTCGGCAATGGCCGTCATGGTGCTGGCCGTGCCCAAAGTCATGCAATGGCCGGCGCTGCGGGCAATGCCGCCTTCCATCTCGTTCCAATCCTGCTGGGTGATATTGCCGGCGCGGCGCTCATCCCAGAATTTCCAGGCGTCGGAGCCGGAGCCGAGTTCCTTGCCATGCCAGTTACCGCGCAGCATGGGGCCGGCGGGCACGAAAATGGTGGGCAGGTTGGCGCTGGTGGCGCCCATCAAGAGGGCCGGGGTGGATTTGTCGCAGCCGCCCATCAGGATCACGCCATCGACCGGATGGGCGCGGATCATCTCCTCTGCGTCCATGGCCAGCATGTTGCGATAGAGCATGGAGGTGGGCTTGAGGAAGGTCTCGGAGACCGAGAGGGCGGGGAGTTCGATGGGGAAGCCACCGGCCTGCAATACGCCACGCTTGATGTCCTCGGCGCGCTGCTTGAAATGGCCGTGGCAGGGATTGGTGTCCGACCAGGTATTGAGGATGGCGATGACCGGCTTGCCGACCCAATCCTCGGGGCTATAGCCCATCTGCATCAGGCGGGAGCGATGGCCGAAGCCGCGCAGATCGTCGGGCGCAAACCAGCGGGCGCTGCGCAAATCCTCGGGCCGTTTGCGGGACGCGCTCTGCTCGACTGATGCCATTTTTGTTCCTCCAGCAGAGTTCTTATTGGCCGTTTGCCGCTTCCATACTAGTCTTGACCCGAATTGTAAATTTGATATATCAGATTTCACATTTTAGTGGGGAGGAGGAACCCGAAATGCTGACGAGACGGAGTTTTCTGGCGGCGAGTTCTGCGCTGACGCTGGCGGGGCTGGTGGGAAGTGGACGGGCTTTTGCCCAGGAGAGCCGGCTGCGCCTGAGCTGGTGGGGCAATGCCGAACGGGCCGAAAGAACCAACAAGGTCGTCGATCTGTTCAAGGCGGCCAATGCCGGGGTGGATATCGAGGGCCAGACCCTGCCGGGCGGCGGCGATTACTGGACCTGGCTGGCGACGCAGACCGCCGGCGGCAATCCGCCCGACGTGATCCAGATGGATTACCGCTATATCTTTGAATATGCTGGGCGCGGCGTGCTGCTGCCGCTCGACGAGCTGATGACGTCGACGATCGATCTGTCCAATTGGCCGGAAGAGCGGATCGAGGTCGGCCGGGTGGATGGCAAGGTCTATGGCGTCAGCCTGGGCGCCAATACCGGGGCGGTGATCCTCAATCTTTCGGCCTGGGAAGAAGCGGGGCTCGAGCCGCCCACAGTGGGCACGACATGGGAGCAGTTCGCCGATCTCTGCATCCAGCTCAGCAGCAAAACGCAGCGCGCGGATTTTTACGGCACGCAGGACGCCAGCGGGCACGAGACTTCGTTCGAGACCTATCTGCGCCAGCGCGGCAAGGCGCTCTATGCCAATGATGGCAGCCTGGGGTTCGACGAGACCGACGCCAAGGCCTGGCTCGATCTTTGGGCCGAGATGCGCAGGGCAAAGGCCTGTGTGCCGGCCGAAATCCAGGCGTTGTCGCAGGGCAATGTCGATACCAGCGTGGTGACGGTGGGCAAGGCCGCGACGGGCATTGCCCAGTCCAACCAATTGGTCAGCTACCAGAAAGCCAATACCGACAAGCTGGGCATGACCAGCATTCCGGTGATCGAGGGTGGCAAGCCGGGGCAATATCTCAAGCCGTCCATGTATTTCAGCCTGAGTTCGCAGACCAAGAATCCGGAGCTGGCCGGCAAATTCCTCGATTTCTTCATCAACAATCCCGAGGCCATGCAGATCCTGGGTGTCGAGCGCGGCGCGCCAGAAGCTCCAGCAACGCGGCAGGCCATCCTGCCGTCGCTGGATGAACCCTCGCAGGCGGCTCTGACCTATCTCGACAGCATTGCTTCGGTGATCGGCACCTTGCCGCCGGCGCCGCCGCAGGGGGCGGGCGAGGGGACGACGGTGTTGATGAGCGTTGCCGAGGAAGTGGCCTTCGAGGCGAAATCGACCGAGCAAGGCGCGGCCGATCTGCTGGCTGGCATGGCGCAGGCCGTCGGACGCGGCTAAAAGGCCTGATGGCGCCCGGTTCGCGGTGAATCGGGCGCCGCTACAATTGGATTTGATATGACAGGCACAGGCAAGCTCAGGGTCGGGATCGTTGGATGCGGGGCGGGGCGCACGCATCTGGTCGAGGGCTATGTGCCCAATGCGGACCTGTTCGAGGTGGTTGCGCTGTGCGACCTCAATACCGAGCGGCTGGCCGCGGTGGGCGACGAGTTCGGCATTGCGGGGCGGACGACGTCGTTCGATGATTTGCTGGCCATGCCGGAGCTGGATGTCATCGACATCTGCACGCCGCCCGGGCTGCATCTGGAACAGAGCCTGGCCGCTTTGGCGGCGGGCAAGCATGTGGTGTGCGAGAAGCCGCTGGTGGGCTCGCTGGCCGAGATCGATGTGATCATGGCGGCCGAAGCGCGTTCCGCAGGGCGGCTGATGCCGGTGTTTCAATATCGCTATGGCAATGGGGTGGCCAAGGCCAAGGCGATCATCGATGCGGGGCTGGCGGGCAAGGCCTATGCCGGGACGGTCGAGACGTTCTGGCGGCGCGGGCCGGACTATTATGCGGTGCCCTGGCGCGGCAAATGGAAGACCGAACTGGGCGGCGTGCTGATGGCCCATGCCATCCATCCGCATGACATGATGACCTATCTCATGGGGCCGGTGGATCGGGTGTTCGGCCGGGTGGATACACGGGTCAACGATATCGAGGTGGAGGATTGCCTCTCGGCATCATTGCGGATGCAGAATGGCGCGTTGGTGTCGCTGACGGCGACGCTGGGGTCGGCGGATCAATTGACCCGCATCCGGCTGGCTTTCGAGAACCTGACGATCGAGAGCGACCATGCGCCGTACCAGCCGGGGGCGGCAGAATGGCAGATCATTCCCAAGACGCCGGAGATTGGGGCTGCGATCGAAACGGTGCTGGCCGATTGGCAATTCGTGCCGTCGCGGCATACGACGCAGTTGAAGCTGTTCCATCAGGCGATCACTACGGGTGGGCCATTGCCGGTGACATCAGCGGATGCGCGGCAGGCGCTGGAGCTGGTGACGGCGATCTATCATTCGTCCGAGACCGGGCTGGACATCGCGCTGCCGCTGGATGCTGCGCATCCGAAATATCAAGGGTGGGCGCCGGCGGCGTAGGGCATGCCAGGCGCGCCAGAACTTGATATACCAGCCGGGTTTGGTGCGGAGAATTGGCATGCAGGATCATGGTGAGGCGCGGCTGGAACGGCTTGATCCCAAACTCAGCCTGACCCTGCGCGATCATGTGCACAAGGCGCTGCGCATGGCGATTCTGTCGGGCCGGTTTGCGCCGCAGGAAAAGCTCAATGAGCGGCAATTGGCCGAAGAGCTGGGGGTCAGCACCACGCCGCTAAAGGAAGCGCTGCGGCAGCTGGAGACCGAGGGATTGATCTCGACCCTGCCGCGGCGGGGCATTGTCGTGCTCTATAGCCGCACCTGGGCGGAGGAGATGATCCTGGCGCGGGCGGCGCTCGAATCCATGATTGCCCACCTGGCGGCGCGGCGGATCGACCCGGAAGGCATAGCAGCGCTCAAGACAATCGTGGCGGCCATGACCGAAGCCAGTTCGGCAGGCGATGCCGACCGGTTGATCGCGCTGAACGAGGCGTTCCACGAACAAATCCATGTCGCCTCGCACTGTGTCTACCTGGCGCGGCTGATCGAGCGGCAGCGTTTTTACGACGAGGGGACGCGGCGGATCATCCATTCGGACCCCGACGAACGCGCCCGCGCGCTGGCCGAACACAGCCTGATCGCCGAGACGATAGCGGCAGGGCAGGTCGAAGCCGCCGAACGCGCCATGCGGGACCACGTGGTGCGCTCGGGCGAGCATTATCTGGGGCTGGTGTTTTCGGCGGGCGACTGACGCAGCGGCCTCGCTGTGCGCCGATGATTTGCGATGGTGACCCCGGCGGGATTCGAACCCACGACCCCAGGATTAGGAATCCTGTGCTCTATCCTGCTGAGCTACGGGGCCAGCCGGGCGCAACTTAGACAAAGAGGATAAACGAATAAAGTCATTTTGCTACATCTTCCAAGATGCTTGGCGCGCAGACATCCGCAGAGCTGTCTTGCGGACGTCTTGCGTTTGAGGCACACCGGGGGCTGAACTTGCCCCCAAGAGGACAGCCCAGATGGCCCATCCCGTTTCCCCGCTCGCCCCCAAATCCTATCCGGACCTGCCGGCGATTGCCGGTGTGCGTTTCGCGACGGCGGAGGCCGGGATCAAGTACAAGAACCGGACGGATGTGCTGCTGATGGCGTTCGACGAGGGCACGACGGCGGCCGGCGTTCTGACGCGCTCGAAATGCTCGTCGGCGGCGGTGGACTGGTGCCGGGCCAATCTGCCCGGCGGGCTGGCGCGGGGCCTGGTGGTCAATTCGGGTAATGCCAATGCCTTTACCGGCATCAAGGGGCAAAAGAGCGTCGAGCTGACGGCCGATTATGCGGCCAAGGCGCTGGGCTGCGCGCCGTCGGAGATTTTCCTGGCCTCGACCGGGGTGATCGGGGAGCCGCTCGACGCCTCCAAATTTGCCGGCGTGCTGGATGCCATGGCGGCCCGTGTCGATGCGGGGCCGTGGATGGAGCCGGCCAAGGCCATCATGACCACCGATACTTTCCCCAAGCTGAGCGGCGCGATTTTCGAGATCGACGGTATCGAGGTCAAGATTAATGGGATTGCCAAGGGCAGCGGCATGATCGCGCCGGACATGGCGACGATGCTGAGCTTCGTGGTCACCGATATGCCGATTGCCGCGCCCGTGTTGCAGGCCTTGCTGGCGCGGCATGTGCAGACCAGCTTCAATGCCATTACGGTCGATAGCGACACGTCCACCTCCGATACGCTGCTGGCTTTTGCTACGGGCAAGGCGGGCGTCGAGGCGATTACCAGCCTCGATGATCCGCGCGCCGAGACCTTTGGCGCTGCACTGGCCGATGTGTTGTTCGACCTGGCCATCCAGGTGGTGCGGGACGGGGAGGGCGCGACCAAGCAGGTGTCCGTGCATGTCGAAGGCGCCACCTCGGACCAGAGTGCCTTCCGCATTGCCAAGGCGATTGCCGACTCGCCGCTGGTCAAGACCGCCATTGCCGGCGAGGACGCCAATTGGGGCCGCGTGGTCATGGCCGTGGGCAAGGCGGGCGAGCCGGCCGACCGCGACAAGCTGGCCATTCGCTTTGGCGACCTGCTGGTGGCCAAGGATGGCGAGCGCGCCGCCGTTTACGACGAAGCCGCCACATCGGCCTATATGAAGGGCGAGGACCTTGAGCTGACGGTCAGCCTCGGCCTGGGCGAGGGCAAGGCCAGTGTCTATACCTGCGATCTGACGCATGGCTATATCACCATCAATGGCGATTACCGGAGCTGATATGAGCTTGCCCGATATTCGCGCATTCGAGCGGGCGGGCCTGGTGGCCTGGCCGGGAATCGAGGTGGAATGGGATGGCGCCTGGGTGCGCCGCGCCGCCGGCGGCTATACCAAGCGCGCCAATTCCATGCAGTGTTTTGATGTGAGCGATGGCGGGGATGCCGCCGCCCGGCTCGAAGCCGCCCATGCCTGGTTCATCGCGCGCGGCCTGCCGCCGGTGGTCCGCACGACCCCGCTGGAGAGCGCCGAACTCCATGCCGCGCTTGACGCCGCAGGGTGGTCGACGATCGACCACAGCCATCTCTACGCCATGCCGCTGGGCGATAACGAACCCGACCCCGAGGGCAAGCTGTTCGAAGTGCTTGATCCGCAATTTCTCGCGGCGCAGCAGGGGCTGCGGGGTTATGGCGACGAGAACCTGGCGCGCTTGCGGGCGCTGCTGGCCGTCATGGCCGTGCCCGCAACGGGGATTGTGGTCTATCGCGATGGCGAAGCGGTCGCCACCGGCCTGATGGCGGTGGGCGAAGGTATTGTCGTTACCGGCAATGTGATCACCGACAAGACGCGGCGGCGGCAGGGATTGGCGGCAGCCATGATGCGCACCGGGCTGGCCTGGGCGAAGCAACAGGGCGCGACAGTGGCGGCGCTCAATGTGCAGGCGGACAATGTTGCGGCCAAGGCGCTCTATGGTTCGCTCGGCTATAGGCATCAGTACGATTATAGCTACCGCATTCCTGGGGCGGCATCGTGACGGATTTGCCGCTTTTGCTCGTCGTCGCCTGCGCGCTGGTTGACGTTGATCGCCGGGTGCTGATTGCCCAGCGGCCCGAAGGCAAGTCGATGGCGGGGCTTTGGGAATTTCCCGGTGGCAAGGTGGAGCAGGGGGAAAGCCCCGAAGCGGCGCTGATCCGCGAGCTCGAGGAAGAGCTGGGTGTCTCGACCAAGACGGCCTGTCTGGCACCGATATCTTTCGCCAGCCATTCTTACGAGAGTTTTCACCTGTTAATGCCACTTTACGTCTGCCGGAAGTGGCAAGGACAGCCGCAAGCCAAGGAACATTCCGCCCTGAAATGGGTGCGACCGCAGGCCCTGCGCGATTATCCCATGCCGCCAGCCGACGAACCGCTGATCGCTGCACTCTGCGATCTTCTATAACCCGACTATTCGGGGGTAGGCATGACGAGGGCGTTGTTGCAATTTCTCCGGGACGAAACAGGTGCCACGGCGGTTGAATATGGCCTGCTTGTCGGGTTGATCGCTGTCGCGCTCTTGGCGGCCTTTGCAGCATTGGGCGATAGCCTGACCAATCTGTTTGGCGTCGGGCCGGGCGGCGCTGCAGCGATTATTGGCGAGCAGGCGAATAGTCTCTGAGGCGAGCGCCCGAGGATGCCTTGGGGTGGGGCGAACCCAACGCCGGCACCCGAGCCCCTATTGCAGCGCGACGACCTTGTATTTCTGTCCCGGCTGCACCGGATCGCCCGGATAGAGATCATTGATAATGTAGAACAGTTCGGCGCCGCGATTGAGCCCGGCCATCTGCCGCGCCAGGCTATCGGCGGTGTCGCCGGCCTTGGCCGTGACGACGCGCACCGCGACCTTGCGGATGGCGCCGAGATCGCTGCTATCGGTGCGGCGGAAGCTGGCGAGGGTCGCCTGGGCGCCGGCCGAAAAGCGGGCGCTATCGGCCTTGGCGGCAAAGATGAAGCGATAGACCTGTCCGTCGAGCCGCACGACCGAGACGCGGAAGAACCATTGATCGGTCTGGGCGACGCCCGAGGCCATCTCGATGCCATTGACGGT
Source organism: Devosia sp. (assembly GCA_035565135.1). Classification (GTDB taxonomy): domain Bacteria; phylum Pseudomonadota; class Alphaproteobacteria; order Rhizobiales; family Devosiaceae; genus Devosia. The sequence goes on along the minus strand of DATMSY010000111.1, from coordinate 17,353 downwards.
CTGGGTGGTGACGCTGTCGGTCTTGAGGCCGGCGATCCAGCCGGATTTGAGGTAATCGGCGAGCCCGACATTGGCCTGCACGTCGGCGCTGTCGAAGCGCACGGCTTCGCCGTCGCCGGCCACGCCAACGACCGCACTCTGCGAATTCTGCAGGGTATAGCCATCAGGCACGGTGAAGGTGAACTTGCTGGCCGAATGGATGAATTTGCGGCCCACGATCGAGCCCTGGGCGGGACTGTCGCCAAAGGTGAGGCCCGAGATGGAGTCGAGATAGCCGGCGCGGTCGGTTTCCCCGACCTGGGCCTGGCCGAACATGGTGCGGGCGGTGTCGAGCGCCTTCTGGATGCGCGCGGGGGTGGACGGGTGCGAGGACAAGAACCCGTCGCTATTGCCGTTCTGGCCGGCCGAGAAGGTGGCGAAGCGGCTCATGACGCCCAGGAAGCGCGCGGCGGCCTGTGGATCGTAACCGGCCTTGCCGGCGAACTTGATGCCTTCGCGGTCCGCTTCAAGCTCCTGCTGCTGGCCGAAAGCGGCCATGGACTGGCGGGTGCGGTTGGCGGTGGCGTCGGTCGAGGTGTCGCCGCCCAGAACGCCGGTGATGACGCGGTCGACGATTGCCGTGGTGCGGGTGCGGTCGGTGCGGGCGCGGGCATGGCGCAGGGTGACGTGGGCGATTTCGTGCGCCAGCACCGCAGCCAGCTCACTGGTGTCGGAGGCCAGCGCCAGGATGCCGCGCGTCACATAGATATAGCCGCCGGGCAGGGCGAAGGCATTGACCTCGGAGGTGTCGAGAATGGTCACCTGGAACTGGGCATTGGGCTGATCGGCAGCAGCCAGCAGGCGCCCGACGATGCGGGCTACCATGATCTCGGCGGCGCGGTCGGAATAGACCCCGCCATAGGCTGCGATGATGCGCGGATGCTCGCGGCGGCCGATGACCACGTCTTCGGGATCGGTGCCCTCGGGAACGACGGTCGGTGCGGGAATATCCCCGGTCTGCGTCACGGCGATCTGGGAGCCGGTAAAGCTGGTACAGGCCGATAGCGCCAGCAGCGATACCGCCAGCAAGCCATTGCGCAAACCCTTATTGATGATGTGCTTGGTGCGCGTCATCGTGCTGCCAGAACCTCGATCTGCTCGGGATGTGTAACCTCGATGCGTGGGCCATCCCGATCGTCTACCCAGCCTCTGATGCGAATGAGCGCCCCTTCTAGGGCTAATGGATCGAACCCGTCCGCCGCAAAAAGCTTGAGCGCGGCGGCTTCGATCACGGCGGTGAAATCTTCTTTCCAGAACCGGCCGAAATTCAGATAGACCCGCCCGCCGGATTGATCGGCAAGCAGGACACGTCCCTCGACAAGCTCATAATGGCCCTGCCGATCCAGAAGATCGGCCGGCCGGTCCGCCTGACGTGTGCTGTAATAGGGATCGGCCCAGATGCCAAGCCCAGCCAGGCGCGCACGCCCTTCGGCGGCAAACAGCAAGTCGAGGCATTTGCGATTGTCGGGGAAGGAATAGACGCGGGCCAGACCCTGCGCCACCATCTGTTGCTGGGCCCAGATTTCGCCGTCCGGACCTTCAACGAAGACATGGGCGAGCGCCCGCTCATAGCGGTCGACCTCTTCGCCGCCATAGCCCAGGCGAACGGGTTTGTTGAGCGCCATGGCTTCGAGGGCCGCCTTGGCTTCGGGCGCCAGCGGCCAGGTCGGGAAGCCTTCGCGGCCCAGCGGAAGCTTGGGGGCCTGGGTACCGATCATGCGCACGACCAGGCCATTATCCAGCACGACGGTGTCGCCGTCGGTGACTTCGGTCACGATGCCGCCGGGAGCCATGCGCAAATCCTCGCAAGCGAGTGCTGCCGCTGAAACAGACGACAGCGCCGCAATCGCGGCGAGGCTGGCTAGACTAGACTTGAGCAAATCGAACCCCGGAAGATTTCGTTCACCATGCACCCAAATAGGCCAAAAAATCATTACCGGATGATAACTTTAGCCCGTGTGTGGCGGAAAGGTCGCGCAGTTGTGACGCCGGCGCAGTGCTATTCGCTCTTGAAGAGTTTCTTGAGCATGGCGGCCATGGGGCCGCTATCCGGCACCGCGACCTGCGGCTTGGCGGGGCGCGCCTGGCGGATATGGCTCTGGGCCTTGGGGGCGGGCTTGGCTGGGGCAGGATCGGCTGCGGTGGCCAAGGCCAGCTTGTTCATGAAGCCATTGTCATCGCCCTTGAGCACAAGCCCGATATGCTTGCCGATGCCCTCGAGCAGGGGAGCGACCCAGGCCTGGTCCGCCTTGGCGAAATCGCCCAGGACATGATGGGTGACGAATTCCTTGCCCGGATGACCGATGCCGAGGCGCACGCGTTTGTAATCGACACCGATCTGCGGATCGATGGAGCGCAGGCCATTGTGCCCGCCATTGCCGCCGCCGGTCTTGACCCGCACCTTGCCGGGGGCGAGGTCGAGTTCGTCATAGAGCACGATGATGTCGGCAGGCGCGATCTTGTAGAACTGGGCGACCTGCTGCACGCTGTCGCCGGAGCGGTTCATGAAGGTCTGCGGCTTGAGCAGCAGCACTTTTTCGCCGTCGATAGTGGCTTCCGACAGCAGGGCGGAATGCTTGCTTTTCCAGGGACCGGCATTGTGCTCGCGTGCGACCGCATCAATGGCCATGAAGCCGATATTGTGCCGGTTTTCGGAATATTGATTGCCCGGATTACCCAGGCCCACGAGCAGCTTCATTGGAAAAGCTCCTAAAATGGATGAGGCGACCCGAAGGCCGCCCCAATAGTCTGGCAGAGACAGACGAAAGGACGATTACTCGGCCTTTGCTTCGCCCTCGCCTTCGCTGGCTTCGGCCTCGCCGCCTTCAGACGACTTGAGGGCCGACGGAGCGACGATGGTTGCGATGGTGACATCGGCTTCGTGGCTGTGGTCGGTGGCACCGGCCGGCAGCTTGACGTTGGAGATGTGGATGGTGTCGCCGATATCGAGACCGGTCAGATCGACGACCACTTCTTCGGGGATATTGGCCGCATCGACGGTCAGATCGAGCGTGTGGTGCACGATATTGAGCGTGCCACCGCGCTTGAGGCCCGGGCTTGCTTCTTCATTGATGAAGTTCACATGCACCTGGACGTTGAGCTTGGCGCCCTTGCCGATGCGGAGGAAATCCACATGCATGGCAAAGTCCTTGACCGGATCAAGCTGATAATCACGCGGGATCACCTGATGCTTGGTGCCGTCGACGTCCAGTTCGATGACGTGGCTGAGGAAGCCGCCGGCATAGATGGACTTCATCGCGTCCTTGTAAGCGATCGAAATGGTGACGGGGGGCTTCTTGTCACCGTAGATAACAGCGGGAACGAGTCCCTGACGACGCAGTTCACGAGCGGCCCCCTTGCCCACTCCCTCACGCGCCTGTGCCTTGAGCACTTTGGTCGCAGCCATGGAAATATCCATTCTGGGTTGGTGTATGCCGCCACTACAACGACATACGCGCCCGTCCTCCAGGGGTGACGAGCGCTTCATGGCGCGGGCTATAGCTGAAAGGGACCTTGGGGGCAAGCATGCTCACGCACAGGTCGATGTGCATGCTCTTGTCGGCCAGATTAAATGGCGTTACAAATAATGCATGAGGATCATTTGGGACGAACCCAAGCGCTGGGCGAATATCGCGAAGCATGGGCTCGATTTTGCCGACCTCACCGAAGAGTTCTTCCTTTTGGCTCATACTGAAGTGGCCCGTGAGGGGCGCCTTGTTGCCGTTGGCGAAATCGGCGGCGTGTCGGTGGTAGCAGTGATTTATCGTTCGCTCGGATCGGAGGCGATCTCGGTCATTTCCATGCGGCCAGCGAACCGAAAAGAAGGAGCCGAACAAATGGCTAAGGCGTGGCCTTCGTTTGTAACTGTTGACTTGGACATGACCACGGAAGAAGGCGACGCGGAGATGCAGCGCCGCTGGATAATCTACGACCAGGAAATGAAGGCCCTCATTGCCGCCGGTGGGGTCCATCAGGACGAAGACGGCTGGTGGGTGGATGATGCAACGGGCGACTTGATTGGGCCCGATCCTGAGATTGAGCGGCCTCTAACCGATGCTGAGGCGGCCGATCTTCGGCCGCTGGGGGAGGTCCTCCCTGAGCTGGCGGAAAACCTCAAACGTGGCAGGGGCCGCCCGCCAGTTGATCGTCCCAAGAGGCAGGTGACCTTACGGCTGGACGTTGACGTTCTTGATCGGCTTCGCGCGTCCGGGAAAGGTTGGCAGGGTCGAGTGAACGACGTGCTTAAGAAGGCGGTCGGGCTTTAGCCGTTCTGCAGTGCCGCGCGTTGGCTCGTCAGATATTGCCGCACGGCTTCGTCGCTTGATAGGCCGATGGCCAGGGTGAAGGCCTCGTGTGCCTCGTCCTTGCGGCCGGCGGCTGCGGCGAAGTGGGCGCGGGCGGCCCAATAGGGTTGGTAGTCGGCCATGCGCTTGTCGCCGGCAATGGTGTCGAGGCTGGCGAGGGCGGCTTCGGGGCCTTCGGCATGGGCCAGGGCGGCGGCCCGGTTGAGGGTTACGACAGGCGATTCGGTGAGGCCGAGCAGGATGTCGTAAAGCTGGACGACGGTCGGCCAATTGGCCTGGCCGGTGACGCGGCGGGCGATATGGGCGGACTGGATGGCCGCCTCGATCTGATAGCGGCCGGTGGGGCCGGCGCGGTTGGCGGCGCGGAGCAGGGCTTCGGCGGCCATGATCTGGGGCTCATCCCAGAGTTCGACATCCTGCTGTTCGAGCGGGACATAGCCGCCCAGCGGGTCGCGGCGCGCGGGGCGGCGGGCTTCGGCATAGAGCATCAAAGCGAGCATGCCCTTGGCTTCGGGTTCATCGGGCAATAGCGAGACGACCAGGCGGCCGAGCCAGATGGCTTCGTCAGCGAGGCGGTCGGCAGCGGTATCGCCGATTTCGGTCCAGCCCTTGGCATAGGCGGCATAGATGGCTTCGAGCACGGCATCGAGCCGCTCGGGCAGGTCTTCGCGTTCGGGAATGGCGAAGGGGATGCCGGCGTCCTTGATGCGGGTCTTGGCGCGCACCAGGCGCTGGCCCATGGTGGCGGGCGGGATGAGAAAGGCCGCGGCGATGTCGATGGCGGTGAGGCCCAGAATGGTCTGCAGGATCATCGGCGCACGCATGCCGGATTCGATGGCCGGATGGGCGCAGGCGAACATCAGCGCCAGGCGGCGGTCGGGGATGGCTTGGGGATTGGCGGCGGCCTCGTCGAGTTCTTCGGCCATGAGCTGAATATGAACCTCTCCGGCAATGCGGGTCTGGCGGCGGCGGGCAGCGTCGGTCTGGCGACGCCGGGCTACGGTGAGCAGCCAGGCGTCGGGATTGTCCGGCACGCCGTCGTCCGGCCAGGATTTAAGGGCGCTGGCGAAGGCTTCCGCCAGCGCATCTTCGGCGCCTGCGACATCGCGCGTGCGGGCGGCAAGAAAGGCGACGAGGCGGCCATAGCTGTCGCGCGCCACGCGTTCGGCGGCACGGCGCGCCTCGTTGCCTATTTCGCTCACGGTTCGCGGGTCGGCCAGATGGGCCGTACTTCGACCGTGCCATATTGGGCGCTGGGGCAGCGGGCAGCCCAGGCGATGGCGGCGTCGAGATCGGGCACGTCGAGCATCACATAGCCGGCAAACTGTTCCTTGGTATCGACATAGGGGCCGTCGAGGATTTCCGGGGCACCGGAGCGTCTGGTGACACTCCTGCCTTCCGTGCTGGCGCCCAGGCGCTCGCCGGGCGTGCCGGCGCCGGCCTTGAGCAGGGCCTCGCGGAAGGCGGCATATTCGCCCCAGAGCGAGGGTGGTGCCTTGGCGAGGGCTTCGTCGTCGTGATGGATGAGGAGCATGTAACGCATGGGTTTTATCCTTTAGCCCTGGGTCGGCCAGACGGGGCGGACTTCCACCGTGCCCCATTGCGCGGCGGGGCAGCGGGTAGCCCAATCCATCGCCGCGTCCATGTCGGCGGCTTCGATCAGGTAATAGCCGCCCAGCTGTTCCTTGGTTTCGGCATAGGGGCCATCGAGCACTTCGGTCTTGCCGTTGCGGATGCGCACGCTGGCGGCCGTGGTGGTGGGGCGCAGGCGATCGCCTGCGAGCAGGGCGCCGGCCTTGATCAGGGCCTCGTTATAGGCGGCGTATTCCGGGTTCATCCCGGTGGGATTGACCGGCGTAGCAGCGGCCATCGCCTGTTCGTTCCCGTGGATCAGCAGCATGAACTTCATTTTCATCTCCGTTGCTTGGGTCGGAGCGGCGCCCCGATGCGACTATGTCGAAGGGGAAGGGCGGGTTTCGACTCCTGGCGTAAGAAATTATCGGGTGGCGTGAAACGGGCGGATTTCGATCGATCCCCAGGTGGCGGCGGGGCATTGGGCGGCCAGCTCCACGGCCCGGTCCATGTCGGGCGCTTCGATGATGTAATAGCCGCCGAATTGTTCGCGGGTATCGGCATAGGGGCCGTCATGCACCTTGAGCGTGCCGTCATCGAGCTTGATGGTCCTGGCGTCCCAGGTGGGCGTGAGACCCGCAGTGGCGACAAAGGCGCCGGCTTTTTCGAGGGCTTGCTGATAGGCGTGCATCTTGCCCATGAACCCGGCCATCTGCTCGGGCGGAATGGCGGCGCCGGCCTTCTCGTCGGCATAGAGCATCAGCAGATATTTCATCGCGCATCTCCTTCCAGCGGGCAGCATAGCCCGTCGAGGCTATGTCGCGCGAGGGTGGGAGATTTCGACAGGGGTGGAAAATAGTGCCACGACCTCGTGGTTCGACGGGCTCACCATGAGGTCTACGGGGACAGCGGTGACTAACCAGTAGACCTCATCCTGAGCTTGTCGAAGGACGAGGTCGTGGCAGAGATCAGTCCAGCAGGCTCGATACCGATTGTTCGCTGGCGGTGCGGGCGATGGCTTCGCCGATCAGCGGGGCGATGGTCAGGCGGCGGATATTGGCGGCGGCGCGGATGAGATCGGTTTCCTCGATCGAGTCGGTGATCACCAATTCCTTGAGCTTGGAGGCGGCGATGCGCTCGGCGGCGCCGTTGGAGAGCACGCCATGCGTAATATAGGCGGATACTTCCTTGGCGCCGGCCTTGAGCAGGGCCTCGGCGGCATTGACCAGCGTACCGCCGGAATCCACGATATCGTCGATCAGGATACAGGCCTGGCCGGAGACGTCGCCGATGATATTCATGACTTCGGAGACGCCGGCGCGGGGGCGGCGCTTGTCGACAATGGCGAGATCAGCGCCGATGCGCTGGGCGATGGCGCGAGCACGGGCCACGCCGCCGACGTCTGGCGAGACGATCATGACATTGCCCGAACCGTAATTCTCCTGGATGTCGCGGACCATGACCGGCGCACCATAGAGATTGTCGGTGGGGATATCGAAGAATCCCTGGATCTGGGCGGCATGCAGGTCGAGCGTGATGACGCGATTGACGCCGGCTTCGGTGATGAGATTGGCGACGAGCTTGGCCGAAATGGGCGTGCGGGAGGCCGATTTGCGATCCTGCCGCGCATAGCCGAAATAGGGCAGGACAGCCGTGATGCGGCGAGCCGAGGAGCGGCGCAGCGCATCGGTGATGATCAGCAGCTCCATCAGATTGTCATTGGCCGGGAAGCTGGTGGGCTGGAGCACGAAGACATCTTCGCCGCGCACATTCTCATGCACCTCGACATAGATCTCGTTATCAGCGAAGCGCTTGACCGTACAATCTGTGAGGGGGAGTTCGAGATAGCTGGCGATGGCTTGTGCGAGGGCACGGTTGGCGTTGCCGGTGACCAGCTTCATGTTGCGATCCTGTCTCAACAGCGCCCGCGAGCAGGGGCGTTTCCAGTTTCGCGGGCAGCTTTAGCGAGTCCCAACCAGACTCGCAACGCAACAAATGGATGATGGCTAAATAAGATTCACGTCAGGGCGATGACGGCGATCTGGCGGCCGGTGGTCGTGCCCTGATGCGTGGCATAGCGATGGGAGAAATAGCGGTCGGGATTGCCATAGGTGCAGAGGCCGACCCGGTCGATATTGGCGACGCCGGCGGCAGCGATCTGGTCGGCCACGAAGGAGGGCAGGTTGAAGTGTTCGCGGCCATCGGTGGGGGTGGTGAAATAGGATGCGCCGCCGGGGTGGAGGGCGAGGAAGTCGGCCATGAATTGCGGGCCGACTTCGTAATTGGGGGCGCTCACGGTGGGGCCGATGGCGGCGGTGATGCGGGCGGGATCGGCGCCAAGCGCGGCCATGGCGGCCACGGTATTGCCGATGACGCCGTCGATGGCGCCGCGCCAGCCGGCATGGGCCGCGCCGATAACGCCGGCCTCGGGATCGGCGAAGAGGACCGGCGTGCAGTCGGCGGTGAGAATGCCCAGCGCTATGCCGCGGCGGCTGGTTACCAGGGCATCGGCTTCGACGCGGGGGCCAGAATGGGGGCCGGTCAAGGTCACGGCCTTGTTGGAATGAACCTGTTTGACCAGCGCCAGTTGATGGGACTCGAAGCCGAGCGTGGCCATGACCATCTTGCGGTTGTCGGCGACGATAGTCGGGTCGTCGCCACCGCTGTCGGAGGTGTTGAGGCCGGCGAAAATGCCGGTCGACAATCCGCCCTGGCGGCCGAAAAACGCATGCCGCATATCGGGCATGGCGATGAGGCCGGCGCTCTGCTCGTGGGGGACGTTCATTGCACAAATCCGGGCGGCATCAGGCCGGGGCTGGCGGCACAGAAGGCCTTGAACAGTTCGCCCATCTGATCGGGCGCGACGAGGCGGGATTTTGCCGCGGCGATATCGGCGGCCGAGCCGGGATTGGCGCCGCTCAGTGCCTTGGCCCGGTCGTTGATGCCCAGGCGGGTGAGGAACTGGCCCTGGCTCAGCAGGGTGTGAACGGCGAGGCCAGCCTTACGGGCGACATTGCCGATGGCTTCGAAATCGACATGGGCGGAGAGATCGGTATCGCCGGGGGAGGCAAGGACATCGTCATAGGCGTGGCGGCGTACGCCTTGCAGGGTTTCCCCGGTCTGGGTCGTGCCGTAGCCATAGTCCACGGCCAGCAGTACGCCGCCCTGCGTGGAAATGGTGCGGGCCAGCCGGGCGGTGACTTCGCCCGCGGCGAGGCCGACTTCGTAGACGGCATTGGGCTCGGCGTCGGCAATGGCGTCAGGCATGGCCGATTGCGGGATGGGCGTGGGCGAGAGGCCGAAGGCGCGCTGGCCATCGACCAGGCCGACCATGCGCTCGTGCCAGCCTTCGGCGCCGCGCACGAATTGGCGGATAGGCAGGGCGTCGTAGAATTCATTGGCGACGACGAGCAGGGGGCCTTCTCCCACCTTGTCGAAGCTATCGATCCATTTGGGACCATAGGGCTCGAGGCGGGCATGCTGCTCGGCGATGAGGGATGGATTGGTCTCGAAGAGGCGCAGGTCGAGCGCGTCGCGAAAACCTTCGACGCGGCAGGCGACGCGCAGCATATCGGCCATCAGCGTGCCGCGGCCGGGGCCGAGCTCGAGCAGGGTGAAAGCCTTGGGCGAGCCCATTTGCTGGAAGATATTGGCGAAGAAGAAGCCGATCAATTCGCCGAACATCTGGGAGATTTCGGGCGCGGTGACGAAATCGCCCCTGGCGCCGAGCGGGTCGGCGCCCTTGTAATAGCCCTGGCGGGGATGGGTGAGGCAGAGGCCCATATAGGTGGCAACCGACATCGGCCCGGTGGAGCGGATCTGCATGTCGATGAGTTCGGGAAGGGTCGGGTCGTCGGCCATTAGCGCAGCTCGCTTTGCTTGCGCGTCATGGCATAGACCACCAGCCCTATCCCCGCTGCCAGGATGGGCAGGGATAGCACCTGGCCCATGGTGAGCCAGCCGCCGTAGAGATAGCCGATCTGGATATCGGGCAGGCGGACGAATTCTACCGCGATGCGGGAGAGGGCATAGCCGATGCCGAAAATGCCGGCGACGAGGCCCGGGCGGCGCAGGGCATAGAAGACATGGGTGGCGACACGAATGACCAGGAAGAGCACGACGCCTTCGAGCAATGCTTCGTAAAGCTGGCTGGGATGGCGCGGCACGCCGAGCGGGTCGGTGGGGAAGATGACGCCCCAGGGCAGGGTGGTTGGCGCGCCATAGAGTTCGGCATTGATGAAATTGGCGATGCGGCCCAATAGCAGGCCGATGGTCGAAACCGCGGCAATGAGATCGAGCGAGCTCAGCCAATTGCCGCCCTTGGAGCGGGTAAAGACGATGGCTGCCAGCATCAGCCCCAGCATGCCGCCATGGAAGGACATGCCGCCATCGAGCGTGTTGAAGACCTGGAGCGGATTGGCCAGGTAATAGGGCAGGTTATAGAAGAGCACATAGCCGATGCGGCCGCCCAGCACGATGGCCAGCATGGTCCAGAAAGCAAAGTCCCAGATATCGGCGGCTTTGAAGGGCGGTTCGCCCTTGTGCCAGAGCCTGGTATTGGCCAGCAGCAGATAGCCGTAGCCCGCGCCCAGGATCACGCCGAAGAGATAGGCCAGTGCATACCAGCGTATGGCGAGCGGGCCGATGGCGAGGGCGATGGGATCGATATTGGGGAAGGGCAAAAGCGGCTCCTGCGGCAATCGGGCGGACCATTGCCGCTTCGCCTGCTCTGGTCAAGTCGGGATCAAGGGCCTAGATATCAACAAAGAGTGCCCGCGATGGCGGCCAACAATATAGGTGTACGATGACCCAGAACAGCAAGCTTTTCGACGGTTTGGGCCGGGTGATGAACGAAGCGGCCGGTGTGGCCGATGGCGTGCGGCGCGAGGTGGAGACCGCCGTCAAGTCGCAGGCGCAGCGGTTCGTGGCCGATATGGACCTGGTCAAGCGCGAGGATTTCGATGCGTTGCGCGAGCTGGTGCAGGTGCAGGGCGAAGAGATCGATGCGCTGCGCAAGGAGCTGGCGGCGCTCAAGGGCGGCAAGGCGGCCAAGGCCTGATCGGCTCCAAAAACTGTTCTCTTTCGGGCCGCTTTTCCTGGCGAAAAGCGGCTTTCTGTTAACACACTGTTAACGTTGACGGGTCGATCATCCACAAGAGATTGCCGTCCTCCTTTCGCCGCGCGTCCCCTGAATCAGTGGGGCGGTGTAGGGTCAAAACATCAGGACGATTCGTAAGCGTAATGCGTTGCGGCCAGTTGCCTGACGACCCCGAAATCGTGCCGGTTCCATCGCGAGCCGCATGCCTCGAACACACGCGCTGCCAGGACGAGAATCGTCAATGTCACTCCTTCAAGTCGAGCCGGATCGCGTCGTCCACCCGGTGGACATTATCGAGCATATCGCTTCGATCAACGACTGGAGTTTCGAACGCCAGGACGCGGACGAGATTTCCATCTCGGTGCGGGGCGGCTGGAGCGACTACCATGTCTCGTTCAACTGGATGGAAGACCTGGAATCGCTGCACATCGCCTGTGCCTTCGATCTCAAGGTTCCGGAAGGGCGGCGCAATGAGATCAAGCAGCTCATCGCGCTGATCAACGAGCAGCTGTGGATCGGCCATTTCGACATCTGGAACAAGGAAGGTGTCGTGCTGTTCCGCAATTCGCACCTGCTGACCGGGGGCGCGGAAGTGTCGCCGCAGCAATGCGAGGCGCTGCTGCGCTCGGCCACCGATAGCTGCGATCTCTATTACCAGGCCTTCCAGTTCGTGGTGTGGGCCGGCAAGACGGCGGGCGACGCGCTGACCCATGTGATGTTCGAAACGGTTGGCGAGGCATGAGCATTTCATTGCGCGATATCGGGCCGGTCATGCTGGTGGGCGCCGGCAAGATGGGCCTGGCCATGGCCAAGGGGTGGCTCGATGCGGGATTGCCGGAGAGCAATCTGATATTGGTCGATCCGACGCCCGGTGACCATGCCAAGGCTTTTGCCGAGGATTACGGGCTGCAGATTTACGCCGAGGCCAGCGGGCTCCTGCCCAACGTGCTGGTGCTGGCAGTCAAGCCGCAGGTGATCGACGGGGTGATGGAGCAATTGCGGCCGGTGATCGGGCCGCAGACGCTGGTTCTCTCGATCGCGGCGGGTATCGATATTGCGCGGCTGGTGCGCGGGACGGGGACGGGCCGGGTGGTGCGCACCATGCCCAATACGCCGGCGCAGGTCGGCAAGGGGATTAGCGGGGCGGTAGCCGCGGCCGATGTGAGCGCAGAGGACAAGGCGAGCGCCGATGCGCTGCTCAAGGCATCGGGGCAGGTGGTGTGGTTTGGCGACGAGAGCGATCTCGACGCGCTGACGGCCGTATCCGGGTCGGGGCCGGCCTATGTGTTCAACATGGTCGAGGCGCTGGCGGCGGCGGGCGAGCAGCAGGGGCTGTCGCCGGCGATCGCCATGCAATTGGCGCGGCAGACGGTGATCGGCGCGGCAGCCCTGATGGAGGCCGATCCGGCGCCGGCAGCGGTGTTGCGGCAGAATGTGACCTCGCCCAAGGGAACGACGGCCGAGGCCCTGGCGGTGCTGATGGCCGATGACGGGCTTGGGCCGCTGATGGCGCGGGCGGTGGCGGCGGCGCGCAAGCGGAGCGAGGAATTGGGGCGGGGGTAGGTTCGCGAGCCGGCTGTCTGCGCACTCTATCCCGCTGTTTTCACGGCGTGTCTGCTCTGCCGACGCGGGTTCGAAAGCCACGGCGAGCGCCTATCCCGTTGCGGTACGGCCAAGATGGGGTGGAGAGCGGAGCTGACTCCGACGATGGTCGGCCTGAGCACTCGCTCTCCAGCTTCGAACTTCAACTCGCCATGCAGCCAGCAATGCTACAGCTTTCGGGCCTATGTCCGGCCGATGCTCCTCGGACGTCTCCAGCCCCATACGCTCTTCGTCCTTCTCGAACTCGAATAGCCCGATGACATTGCCAGATGGATCGTCGAGCAAGATGGGACCGGCTTCGATATGGTCGGTGTCCGACACCCGGCATTTCAGGCGTTGGCTGACCCAGCGACGGGTTCCATCCAGGTGACGTAGCTGCCATCCTCGATCTGTTGAATCGAAAGATAACTGAAGGCATCGCCTGCCCCCGCGCCGTGCCAATGCCGCTTGCCGGGCGGGAACCAGATTGCATCCCCCGGATGAAGTGTCACGACATCCTCCCCGTCGCTTTGCGCCTGTCCCTCTCCCGCCAGTGCGAAGAGAAGCTGTCCGCGTGGATGGCTGTGCCAATGGGTTACGACCCCGGCAGGAAACCACGCACGCATTGCCGTCATCTCGCCGCCAAGGCTGCCTGACAGTATCATCTGCGTTCGGAAAGATGCGGATGCCACACTGGTATCGCCCTCCCTTATGCCGTCACTGGCGCGCATGACCATCGTTTCATCAGGCAGTCCGACCAGCCCGTTCATAGCCCGCTCCTCCCCAGTTCTGCCGGTGAGAGTTCCGTCATCAATCGGCCTCCCGCGAAGGACCAGTCCGCCGGCGTTTCATTGTGGAAGACCACCATAACGTCCTCGGGGCGCAGGCCCGGCGCATTGCCGAGATTCTCGACCAGCCGCCGGCAGAAGCCCCGCGTCATGTCTTCACTGCGCCGGCGTCCGGTCGTGATCTCGAAGAACACATGATCGGCCGAACGCGGCCCTCCTCCGTAATTGGGGTCAAATACCAGTTCGTCCGGCGCATGCTGATGGATGGCAACAAAGACGTCTGTTTCGGGCACGTCGAAGCACTCGACCAGGGCGCGGTCGAGGCTGCGGCGGATCGCGGCGAGATGCTCGGCAGGCTTGCCGCTGCGAAGGGAAATACGTGTGAAGGGCATGGTTTGCTCCTATCGGGTTGACGCGTTGATGATAGATGCAGACAATAGTCCTGAAAATGCGATTATTTTTGATCAATCGTCCAAAAAAACAGGATTGAGAAATGCGCCTCACCAATTTCGACATGGATGCCTTGCGCAGCTTTGTGACCGGCATCGAATGCGGCACCTTCGCTGATGCGGCGGGCCGATTGGGGCGGTCCACTTCCGCGGTGAGTGCGCAACTGCGCAAGCTTGAGGATCAGGCCGGCACAACCTTGCTGCGCAAGTCCGGGCGATTGCTGCAACCGACCGAAGCGGGCGAGATCCTTCTTGCCTATGCGCGGCGAATTCTTGCCCTTAACGACGAAGCTTCCGTGGCGCTGCGCGGCACCGGGATGGAAGGCTGGCTGCGGCTTGGACTGCAGGAGGATTTTGCCGAAGCGGTATTGACGGACGTTCTTGGCCGTTTCGCACGCGCGCATCCCAAGGTGCGTCTGGAAGCTCGCATTGCCCGCAGTTCCGAATTGATCGAGCGGGTAAGAGACGGCCGGCTTGACCTGGCGCTGGCCCTGGACGACGGAGGCTCCCATCCTCGGGCCGAACGCCTGACCGCGGTTCCCCTGTGCTGGATAGGTTCTGCAACCGTCGACTTCGATCACAATGCGCTCTCTGGAGAGATCCCTCTTGTCTCCCTGGAGGCTCCCTGCATTCTTCGCAGCCTTGCCTGCGAGGCATTGGACAGGGCGGGAATTGCCTGGCGGATGTCCTTCGTGACACCGAGCGTGGGGGGACTTTGGGCTGCGACGGCGGCGGGGCTGGGCCTGGCCTTGCGCACACCGATCGGCCGCCCGCCCTCGACCCGGGTTCTGGTGCCGGCCGAGCATGGATTACCGGACTTACCGAAACTGGACCTTCTGCTGCACCATGCAGGACAATCCGAGACGCCGGCGGCCAGGCATCTCGCCGACCTGCTGGGCGCGGCCGTTCGCGCCGCCTGCCCGCCAACGTGATGGCGACCAGCGGCTATTTCTTTCGAACGGAGAAACCAGGAGATTGATGGGCCCCCGAGCTTTTAGCCCATATCTTTCTCGAATTGTATCATGCCATCGGAAGTGCCGACCTCGTGCCAGAGGCATTTCCTTAGCCGCAATTGCACAGCGGAGTTGTGCAGGCTGACGAAAGCTATCCATTTGGCAAGGGGCAGAGCCGAAGTGCGGGCCGGTTAAACGTCCATTGCAATTTCGGCTCTGCAAAATTCTAGCTTATGGCAGGATCAGGATGGTCTTGCCCAGCTCGCCGTGCTCGACAGCTTCATGTGCCTCCACGATGGAGGTGAGTGGCAGGATGCGGCCGATCTGATGGGTCAATTGCTTGGCCTCGAGCGCCGCATTGATGGCCTCGGCCGCGTCCAGATGGGCCTGCTTGGGCATCACGTAGACCAGGACAAAGCGAATGGTTACGTCGAGCATGACAAGGGGCCAGAAAGGAAGCTTTGGCTCGGGCACGGCATCGCTGGCATAGCTGGCGACGACGCCATTGGGCGCGATTGTCTTGACGATCAGGTCAAGGTTGGCGCCGAACGCGACTTCGACAAAGCGGTCGACACCGCGGCCATTGGCGTCGCCTGTGAACCTGGCGATTGCCGTCTCCAAATCATCGACATGACGATTGAGGACAAGGTCGGCGCCCGCCGCCGATGCTGATGCCGCTGCCTCGGCGTTGCCGACCGTGGCAATGACCCTGGCGCCGCCCAGCTTGGCGAACTGGATTGCATAGCGGCCGACGGCGCCGGCGCCGCCCGAAACCAGGACGGTCTTGCCCTTAACCGGACCGTCGGCGAATACGCAGCGCCAGGCGGTCATGGCCGGAATACCCAGACATGCGCCCTCCTCGAAACTCACGCCATCCGGCAGGCGCACGGCTTTATCGGCCGGAAGAGTGGTGAATTGGGCGGCCGAGCCGTTCCAGCGGCCCAGCGTGGATTCATAGAACCAGACGCGTTCGCCGATGCGGCCTTCGAGCTCGGGGGAACCGACGCCGACAATTTCGCCCGCGCCATCCTGATTGGGAACGACCTGCGGAAACGCCATGCCGCGTCCACCGCGGCTCTTGGTGTCGGAGGGGTTAACACCCGACGCACGGACGCGGATCAGCACTTCGCCCGGACCGGGTGTCGGATCCGGCAGGTCGCCAATTTCCAGAACCTCGCGGGCGGGGCCATTTTTTGAGTACCAGGCAGCTTTCATGGGACGATCCTCTTGTTCGGCACTGAAGATAGGGGTTTGATGCATCCATCAACAGTACGTACAAAGAGAACATGTACTATCATGAATGATAGCACCTCTATCCAAACCCGCCCGCGCCGACGGGCCGAACGCACCGGCTGCGCGGTCGAGGTGACGCTCTCGGTCATCGGAGGATTGTGGAAGCCGGTGATCCTGTTTCACCTGCTCAATGGCAAGCTGCGCTTCAATGCGCTTTGCCGCATGGTGCCCAATGCGACGGCGCGCATGGTGACGCTGCAGTTGCGCGAACTGGAGCGGGATGGGGTCATCAATCGCATTGTCTATCCGGAAGTGCCGCCGCGCGTGGAATATGAACTGACCGATCTCGGCCGTTCGCTCGAGCCGGTTCTGCTCAGCATGCGGAACTGGGGCGCCGGCTTTGCCGGCATCGCGCCGGCCGATCCGGATTGCCGGTAATAGCTATAGCCCGCCGGTCAGGCTCAGGCGATCCAGCACAGTGCGATCGCCCGGCTCGACCATGCCTACGAGGAAGCGTCGGACGATGCGGGCGGCGTCGGGGGGGAGGGCGGCGATGGCGGCGTTGATGCGGCTGGCTTGGGAAGCCGAGAGGGTGGAAAAGAGCTGGCGGCCCTTGTCGGTAGCGAAGAGCAGGCGCTGGCGGCGGTCGGAATGGCCGGTCTTCTGTTCGATATAGCCATTGTCGATCAATTGGCGGAGCACGCGGGCGAGGCTCTGCTTGGTGATCTTGAGGATATCGAGCAGGTCGGCTACCGGCATGCCCGGGCGCAGATTGACGAAGTAAAGCACCCGATGATGGGCGCGGCCAAAGCCCTGGCGTTCGAGCAGGGCATCGGCGTCGCCGGTGAAATCGCGATAGGCGAAGAAAAACAGTCCCATAATGTCGAGGGGGAGCGCGTCGCGATCGATCTCGACGGAATTTATGTCAGCTATGTTGACATTTTTTCGGTTTGCTGCCATTGTTTTTCCATCAGGACGCCAATCAGTCTTATCCCAAAGCCTTTGTGGTTTGCCAAGGGCTTGGGCCTGGGGCATGATCGACGCCAAAAGCGCCAGACCATTGTGGTCGACGCACAATCATAGGATGCGGGAGAGGATCATGGCAGGCGTGCCAATGGACCAGCGCGAAGGCTGGATCTGGTTTGACGGCGAGTTCAAACCCTGGAAGGACGCAAAGATTCACGTGCTGACGCATGGGCTGCATTATGCCAGCTCGGTGTTCGAGGGCGAGCGCGCCTATGGCGGCGAAATCTTCAAGTCGCGTGAGCATACCGAGCGGCTGATCCGTTCGGGCAAGACGCTGGATTTCACCATTCCCTGGTCGGTCGAGCAGATC
>DATMSY010000110.1:0-14477 GCA_035565135.1 Devosia sp. | reverse complement strand
CGGCCCTGCGTCGGGACCGCGTAACTGGCGGGGATGGGGGGAGTATGCAGGAGCGTTTGGGGACGGGGATAAGTTTTTTTGCAATGGCCGATTTCGAGCCCATTCCAGCCATTCGACCTCTTGCAGTGGTCTCTTGAAGGCGGACATGTGGCTTTGTCGACTGCGCTGTTAACAACAAGCTACTCACTTGACGGCTCAGCGGGTGGGTTGTCGAGCCCCAGGAACATCTCCTGAAACTCGTCTCGCGCTCCCACTAGCAGGACTAATACGAGAGACAGTAGCAAAGTCGTGTAACCTTCCTCCGCCTCCGTCTGTACACCCGTTCCTCTTGCTTCACCAATGCGGTAAAATGAAAATGGGAGAGCATGAATGTGCGAGGACATAAGTTGCCACATCATCTTGAAGGTCCTCAATTCGAGGCCAGCGTCCACAGCAATGTCCTCCAAGGCAATGAGATGGGCCTTCTTCCCGCGCAGAAGGTCGCGCTGCCGCTTCTCTGCTAGGCTCACAAAATAGGCATTTTCTCGAAGGCGCTGCCGCAGTTCCTCGGCCTGAACGCTCAAGCCCTTAATTTCCGCCGCATTTGCCAATGTGGTCATTAAGTCGAGGCGGGCGGTGCAGTCATGCAAGTTGAACAGGTTCCAACGGCAATCCCATTCAACCTCATCTATTGGCTGACTGCACAGGTATCGAAAATTCAGTCGCATCTCCATGACCGTGCGCGCCACGTTCGCTACTGATGCATAATCCCAATGCTCGAATGTCCGCTTCGACCAAGGACTGTAAGGGGCAATAAACACCAGCGTCACGGCTCGCGTGATTAGGCTAGTGAAGATCACGGACGCGAAGTAGTGACGGCCAGTCGGCGAACTTATCCCTGCATATTGGCGTGATAACTCCATGCATTGAGCGGTAGCATTCGCCAGCCGCTCAAGGGCCTCTGCATAGTCATTGGGCGGCCTGTTCACCACTCGGTCATACGCGCCGGGCTTGGGCACGCCTCGGGGTAAGTTGCCCTGATGGACCTTCGGTTTGTTGGGTTTGAGACGCCGTGAGCCCATGATGTCTCCGTGACTTGGTCCATATCCGCTCTTCTATGGCATGCTTCTTTGCCATAGAAGCTAGCACTTCGGAACGGTAGCTCTCGGGGATTTATCAACGCGCCTATCCGAACCAGCAACGGCAAAAGACAGCCCGGTTTCCCGGGCTGTCTTGTTCTGCATACCAATTCTATGCGCAGCTACAGATAGTCTAACCGATCACGAGCACCCAGTCGTCGTCCCGCAATCCTCGCAGACCATGCAGTGCCCGCTGACTTTCATCCGCATGGAATTGCAATTGCTGCACTGGTCGCCGGTATAGCCTTTCATCTGGGCTTCGGCCCGGAGCTGGTGCTTGTCGGTCGAGGGCGGCGGGGAGGGGATTGGGTCGAGCTCGGCGGCGTTGAGGGCCGTCGGGGCGGGGTCGATCTTGAGGGCGGTGGCCGAGCGCAGGGCGGTCACGGTCGAGGTCTGCATGGCCTGGACCGGATTGTATTGGTGATCGCCGGAGACGATCATCAGGCTCTTATTGGCCACCTTGCCGCGGGTCATGCCGCGGGAGACAAAGCGCTCAGCGGGCACCGGGGCCGACGCGCCGGCCTGGGGCCGCACGCCTTGCTCCTCGGCAACGCCCTTGCTGAGCGAAGTCGGACTATCCGGATTGACATGGGCGAGGTCGTTCCGGTCGAGATAGGATACGGCCAGCTCACGGAACACATAGTCCATGATCGAGGTCGCATTCTTGATCCGGTCATTGCCCATGACCATGCCGGCGGGCTCGAAACGGGTGAAGGTGAAGGCCTCCACATATTCGTCCAGCGGCACGCCATATTGCAGACCCAGCGAGATGGCGATGGCGAAATTGTTCATCATCGCGCGGAAGGCAGCGCCTTCCTTGTGCATGTCGATGAAGATTTCGCCCAGGCGTCCATCGTCATATTCGCCGGTACGCAGATAGACCTTATGGCCACCGACCACGGCCTTCTGGGTATAACCCTTGCGGCGATCGGGCATCTTCTCGCGGTTGCGGACTTCCACTTCCCGCTCGATGATGCGCTCGACGATTTTCTCGGCGACGGCCGGCGCGCGGGCTGCGGCATTCATCGAGACCAGTTCTTCGATGGCGTCCTCGTCTTCCTCGTCATCGGCCGCGGCGAGCACCGACGAATTGAGCGGCTGGCTGAGCTTGGAGCCATCGCGATAGAGCGCATTGGCCTTGAGCGCCAGGCGCCAGGACAGCATATAGGCTTCCTTGGCGTCTTCGACCGTGGCGTCATTGGGCATGTTGATGGTCTTGGAGATCGCGCCCGAGATGAAGGGCTGCGCGGCAGCCATCATCAGGATGTGCGAGTCGACCGAGAGGTACCGCTTGCCGATCTTGCCGCAGGGGGTGGCGCAATCGAAGACCGGCAGATGCTCGGCCTTGAGATGAGGCGCGCCTTCCAGCGTCATGGCGCCGCAGACATGGATATTGGCGGCTTCGATATCCTTCTTGGAGAAGCCCAGGAAGGGCAGCAGCTCGAAGGAGAAATCGGCCAGCTGCGCATCGGTGACGCCCAGCGACTTGAGGAAATCGGCGCCCAGCGTCCACTGGTTGAACACGAACTTGATATCGAAGGCCGAAGCCATGCCCTTGTTGAGGGCTTCGATCTTGTCGTCGGTAAAGCCCTTGGCGCGCAGCGTCGACGGGTTGACGCCCGGAGCCTGGTTCAGATTGCCGTGGCCGACCGCATAGGCCTCCATCTCGGCGATCTGGGATTCCGAATAACCAAGGGTGCGCAGGGCCGGGGGCACGGCGCGGTTGATGATCTTGAAGTAACCGCCACCGGCGAGTTTCTTGAACTTCACCAGGGCGAAATCGGGCTCGATGCCGGTGGTGTCGCAATCCATGACCAGGCCGATCGTGCCGGTCGGGGCGATCACCGAAACCTGGGCATTGCGATAGCCATGCTGCTCGCCGAGGGCGAGAGCATTGTCCCAGGCGATCTTGGCGCGCTCGGAAAGGTTGGCGTCCTTCAGCGAACCATGGTCGAGCGGAACGGGGTTGATCGAGAGCTCTTCATAGCCGGTCGCATTGCCATGGGCGGCGTTGCGATGGTTGCGGATGACGCGCAGCATATGCTTGGCATTGCGCTTGTAATCCTTGAAGGGGCCGAGTTCCTTGGCCATTTCGGCAGAGGTGGCGTAGGAGACGCCGGTCATGATGGCGGTGACGGCGCCGGCAATGGCGCGGCCTTCCTCGGAGTCGTAGGGAATGCCCGAGGTCATCAGCAGGCCACCGATATTGGCGTAGCCGATACCCAGCGTGCGGTATTCGTAGGAGCGCTCGGCAATGGCGCGGCTCGGGAACTGGGCCATCATCACCGAGACTTCGAGCACGATAGTCCAGAGGCGGACGGTGTGCTCGTAAGCGGCGGTGTTGAAAGTGCCATCGGGGTTGCGATAGGGCAGCAGGTTTACCGAGGCGAGGTTACAGGCCGTATCGTCGAGGAACATATATTCCGAGCAGGGGTTCGATGCATTGATCGGACCGGCCGCGGGGGAGGTGTGCCACTCGTTGATGGTGGTGTGATACTGGATGCCGGGATCGGCGGAGGCCCAGGCGGCATAGCCGACCTGTTCCCAGAGGTCGCGCGCCTTGAGGGTCTTGGTGACCTTGCCGGACTGACGGGCAGTCAGGTTCCAGTCGCCATCATTCTCGACGGCATTGAGGAAATCGTCGGTGACGCGGACGGAATTGTTCGAATTCTGGCCGGATACGGTCAGATAGGCTTCGCTATCCCAATCGGTGTCGTAGATGGGAAATTCGAGATCGGTATAGCCCTGCTTGGCGAACTGGATGACGCGGTAGATGTAATTCTCCGGCACCAGCGCCTTCTTGGCGGCGCGCACTTCGCGCTTGAGGGCAGGGTTCTTGGCGACGTCAAAGCAATCGTCGCCCGTGCCTTCGCAATTCACGGCGGCCTTCATGATCGCCTTGAGATGCTTGGAGACGACCTTGGAGCCGGTCACGAGAGCGGCGACCTTCTGCTCTTCCTTGACCTTCCAGTTGATATATTCCTCGATATCGGGGTGATCGATATCGATCACCACCATCTTGGCGGCGCGCCTTGTAGTGCCGCCCGACTTGATGGCGCCGGCAGCGCGATCGCCGATCTTGAGGAAGCTCATCAGGCCGGAGGACTTGCCGCCGCCCGAGAGCTTTTCGCCCGAGCCGCGCAGGGCCGAGAAATTGGTGCCGGTGCCCGAACCGTATTTGAACAGGCGCGCCTCGCGGACCCAGAGGTCCATAATGCCGTTTTCATTGACCAGATCGTCATTGACCGACTGGATGAAGCAGGCATGGGGCTGGGGGTGCTCGTAGCTCGACTTGGACGAGACCAGCTTGTGGGTGAAGGGGTCGACATAGAAATGGCCCTGGCCGGGGCCATCAATGCCATAGGCCCAGTGCAGGCCGGTGTTGAACCATTGCGGGGAATTGGGCGCGACGCGCTGGCTAGCGAGCATGTAGCAAAGCTCGTCGAAGAACGCCTTGGCGTCCTCTTCAGAGTCGAAATAACCGCCCTTCCAGCCCCAATAGGTCCAGGTGCCGGCGAGGCGGTCGAAGACCTGGCGGGAATCCATTTCCGAGCCATAGCGCTCGGCTTCCGGCAGCCTGGCGAGCGCAGCTTCGTCAGGGACGGAGCGCCACAGCCAGGAGGGAACGGAATTCTCCTCGACCTTCTTGAGCGCCTTGGCGACGCCGGCCTTGCGGAAATACTTCTGGGCAATGATATCGGCCGCAACCTGGCTCCAGGTGGCGGGAACGGCAATGTCCTCAAGCTTGAACACGACCGAACCATCGGGATTGCGAATCTCGCTCGTGGCCGAGCGGAATTCGAGGGACCCGTAACGGTCCTGGCCTTCTGTCGTAAAGCGGCGTTCAATGCGCATTGTCGTCGTAATCCCCAATGTAGCAGGCGCACAAACGCCCGCGAGCCGAAC
Source organism: Devosia sp. (assembly GCA_035565135.1). GTDB lineage: Bacteria > Pseudomonadota > Alphaproteobacteria > Rhizobiales > Devosiaceae > Devosia. The sequence goes on along the minus strand of DATMSY010000110.1, from coordinate 9,453 downwards.
CCCGGCTTCTCATCCAAATCTGTTTTGACGCTACCAACCCGGCGCCCGGTGACCCGGACTGCCGAAACTTGCCCCGTGCCCGGATTTGGCGACGGTCTGCTGCCGCCGCTCGCCTTCGGGACTTGTCCGCAACGGGAATGCTGCGGCCCGTCGAAAACACTCTGCCGATTCAAACCCAGCGTCAACGACAGAAAAACTAATTGTAGTAGCGGGGTGCCGGGCCAGAACTAGCTCTAGTGGGTGTAATATGTGGATTGCGGGGAAAATCTGCAAGGCAAAATGGACCCTGCATGAGCGCGGAAGTGACTAATTTTACCCCCAGGGAAACCTTCTGCCGAAAGTCCAAAACAGCGCTCTAAAGGGGCATAGAATCTGGCACTTCGGACGCCGCAATGCCGCCTCAATCGAGACAATTAACCATGCCCGCAGATGCACCGAATCATGTCACAAATTGAGTCAAGTTCATTATTCGGCGGCCTCCCGGCGATGTGGACAGCCACAAGCTGTTGATGGCGCCACCAGGGCTAGGCGCAAGGGCAGGTGCATGGTACACCCCAACCAGATTGCAACGCCGTTCGCGGCACGAACTTGGTTAGCGGCATGAAGGACTTCCTGCTCGAAATCTTCCGGTGGTGGCACGGCCAGACCTGGGGGACGCGCCTGTGGATCTGGCGTCACGGCGATTTGGTGGGCACCGACGAATTCGGCAACAAATACTACCAGGACAAGAAGGCCAACCGGCGCTACGTGACCTATAACGGCCCGGCTGATGCCTCATCGATTCCGCCCGGCTGGCATGGCTGGATGCATTTCCGCACCGACGTGGTGCCGACGCAGGCTAATTATGCGGCCCGCGTCTGGGAAAAGCCGCATGAGCCCAACCTGACCGGCACGGCTGCGGCCTATCGGCCTGACGGCAGCATGCTCAACAAGGGTGAACGTCCGCGCGTAACCGGCGATTACGACGCGTGGTCTCCCGAGTAAGAAAGCCGGCGATTTGCGCCTGACCGCATCTTCCATTCCGATATCTGCCAAAGCGCTGGTGCCCCTCGCGGCATTGGCGCTTTTGGCTTTCGCCGGGCCCAGCGTGGCGCAGCCGATTGCAAACCCGGTCGCCACCTTTGCCGGCCTCGACAAAATCACCGGCCGCATCACCCAATTCGACGTTTATATCGACGAGACGGTGCTGTTCGGCGCGCTCGAGATCACGCCGCGCGCTTGTTACAATCGAGCGGCCACCGAAACGCAGCGCACCTCGGCCTTCCTGGAAGTCGATCAGCGAAGCCTGACAGGCACTTCCAAGCGAATCTTCACCGGCTGGATGTTCGCCGACAGCCCTGCGCTGAACGCCGTCGATCACGCCGTCTATGACGTCTGGCTGATCGAATGCAAAACCAGCTCCGAGGTCCCGCCGCCCGACGCACGCGGTTAGCCACAATTTCTGCCTCTCCTGTCGAAAACGACGACTCTCGCACGTCATAATGGTGAGGGGCGATTTCGGCCGCTCAACAGGAGGAATTACCCATGCTTACATTGCCAGAGATCGTCGAGCGTCCGGCCCAGCCCTATGCCTTCATCACATTCACCGTGCGGATGGATCAGATGAAGCAGCCTGCCGACGAGGGCTTTCCTGCCCTTTTCGCCTGGCTCGGCCAGCACGGCATCGAGCCCGTGGGCGCGCCGTTCTTCAATTACCGGCGGATCAATATGAGCAAGACGCTCGATGTCGAGGCCGGCGTGCCCATTGCCAGGCTTGTGGATGGCGAAGGGCGCGTCCAAACCGGCACTTTGCCCGCCGGCAAGTTCGTGGCCCTCGACTGGTTCGGCCATTATGACGGGCTGATCGGCGCAAATGCCATGCTGATCGGCTGGGTTCGTCTCACCCAGACCGAGCTGGATATGAAAACCGAAGGCGAGGACGACTATTTCGCCTGCCGGCTCGAGATTTACGAGACCGACCCAAGTGAAGAGCCCGACCCGGAGAAATGGCGGACACGGCTGGCATTCAAGGTGAAAGGGTAGGGGCACGAAGCTGGGCGGGCGTTCAAAACAGCTCGTCCAGCATCCTGTAATAGGCCATTCGTTCGCGGTCCGGCTTGGCCACGCCATAGGCGTCGAGAAAGGCGTCGGCCGCGGCAGCGTCGAGATTGAAGACGAGGCTGCGATGAGCCAGGGCCAGATCCTGGTAGCGGTCGGCTATGCCCAAGCGCCCGCAATCGACAAAGCCGGTAAAGACGCCGTTTTCCGCCAGCAGATTGGGCAGGCAGGCGTCGCCATGGCAGACGACGAGGTCTTCGGCCGCGGGGGCGGTTTGTTGCAGGTCCTCAAACACTGCAGCGGCCGTCCAGCCCTTGCGGTCGTCATCGAAATCGTCCTCATCCACAAGGCCCGCCGTAACCCGGGCAGCGGCGAGCGCCAATTTTCGATCGAGGCGCAGATCGAAGGGGCAATCGGCAATATCGATGGCATGCAGTCGTAGAAGTGCCTCGGCATAAAGCTCAATCAGGCGGGCGGCGTCGATCGGGCCAGACGCCAGGTCATGCCCCGGCAGTGCGCTCATGAGCAGCCATTGCCATTCCCCATGCTCCGCCACATCGACAATGGATGGGCAGGCAATGTCGTGCTGCGCCAGCCAGGACAAGCGGGCAATCTCGTCTGGTAACTCAGCCAATGGGGTCTGCCGCTCGCCTTTGAGAAAGAGCGGGGCATCGTCCGACGGAGAGAGCCGATAGACCAGGGCATTGGATTCGCCGATCGTCTGGCGCTGCCACTGGGCGCTCGCGTAGCGGGCGGCCCAGGCGGGCGGGATGCCTTGCGGCATCATTGGGCGCCATTCTCCCAGGCGAACCAATCGCCCTGCATTTCGAGGGCCTCGGCCAGCCGCTCCTCATATTCGGCACGGGGGATCTCGATGCCGCCCAGCGAGGCGAGGTGATCGGTGACGAATTGGGTGTCGAGCAGCACGAAGCCGCCGGCATTGAGGCGATCCACCAAATGGGCCATGGCCATCTTGCTGGCATTGGTGGCGCGATGAAACATGGATTCCCCGAAAAAGGCACCGCCAATGGCCAGGCCATAGAGCCCGCCGACCAGGTTGGGGCCGTCCCAGACTTCCACCGTATGGGCGATGCCGCGGCGGAACAGCTCGCCATAGACGCCGCGGATCGTCGCATTGATCCAGGTGGAGCTGCGATCCTTGCCCACGGTGGCGCAGCCTTCGATCACGGCGGGGAAGTCGGTATCGACGCGAATGGTGAAGGCGCTTTTGCGGATCGCCTTGCGCAGGCTGGTGCTGAGCTGGAAGCCGTCGAGCGGAATAATGCCCCGATGTTCCGGGCTGACCCAGAACAGGTCCTCGTCCTCGGCGTCCTCGGCCATGGGAAAAATGCCGGCGCGATAGGCGCGCACGATCAATTCCGGGGTGATCTCGACATCGAAGGGATTGGGCCGCGACATGGACGATCCTTGCAAAAGAAAGGGCGCCGCAGCGCCCCCTCCATCAGACTTTGTTCTCGGCCAGATATTTTTCAAGCCAGTGGATGTCGTAATTGCCCGCCAGGATATCCGGCTCCTTGATGAGGCGCTGGAACAGGGGCAGGGTGGTCTTGACCCCGTCGACCACGAATTCATCCACCGCGCGGCGCAGGCGCTGCAGGCACTCTTCGCGCGTGCGGCCGTAAACGATGAGCTTGCCGATCAGCGAGTCGTAATAGGGCGGGATCTTGTAGCCCTGATAGACAGCCGAATCGACGCGCACGCCCACGCCACCGGCCGGGTGGTAGAAGGTGATGGTGCCCGGCGAGGGGGCGAAGGTCTGCGGGTCCTCGGCATTGATGCGCACTTCGATGGCATGGCCATAGAACTGCACATTGTCCTGCGTCAGCGACAGCTTTTCGCCCGAGGCAACACGAATCTGCTCATAGACGATGTCGATGCCGGTGATGCGCTCGGTGACCGGGTGCTCGACCTGCAGGCGCGTGTTCATTTCGATGAAATAGAACTCGCCATTCTCGTAGAGGAACTCGATCGTGCCGGCGCCCGAATAGGAGAGCTTGCGCATGGCGGCGGCGCAGATTTCGCCGATCTTGTCACGTTCCGCCGGCAGGATCGTGGGGCCACCGGCTTCTTCCCAGACCTTCTGGTGGCGGCGCTGCAGCGAGCAGTCGCGCACGCCCAGATGCACGGCATTGCCCTGGCCATCGCCCAGCACCTGCACTTCGATATGGCGCGGCTTGCCGAGATATTTTTCCATGTAGACGGAATCGTTGCCGAATGCCGCCTTGGCTTCCGAACGCGCGGTCGACCAGGCGACCAGCAGGTCCTTCTCGGTCAGCGCGACCTTCATGCCGCGTCCGCCGCCACCGGCCGTCGCCTTGATCAGCACGGGATAGCCGATTTCCTTGGCTGTCCGCAGCGCGTCCTGCTCGGTCTCGACGGCACCGGCCGAACCGGGCACCACCGGAATGCCAAGTTCAACGGCCGTCTTCTTGGCCGTGATCTTGTCGCCCATGATCTCGATATGGTGCGCCGAGGGGCCGATGAAGGTGACGTTGTGCTCGGTCAGGATCTTGGCGAAGCGGGCATTCTCGGACAGGAAGCCGTAGCCTGGATGCACCGCATCGGCGCCGGTGATCTCGCAGGCGGCCATGATGGCCGGGATATTGAGATAGCTGTCCTTGGCCGCATTAGGGCCGATGCAGACGCTTTCGTCGGCCAGGCGCACATGCATCGCGTTCGCGTCGGCGGTGGAATGCACCGCCACCGTCTGGATGCCGAGCTCCTTGCAGGCGCGCAGGATACGCAGCGCAATCTCGCCGCGATTGGCGATGAGGACCTTCTGGAACATGGAAGTTCCCCCTTACTCGATGACGACGAGCGGCTCGCCATATTCGACGGGCTGGGCGTCGTCGACCAGGATGCGGGTGACGGTGCCCGAGCGATGCGCCGGAATCTGGTTCATGGTCTTCATCGCCTCGATGATCAGCACGGTCTGGCCTTCCGAGACCTTGGTGCCGATATCGGCGAAAGGCGGCTTGCCGGGCTCGGGCGAGCGATAGGCGGTGCCGACCATGGGCGAGGTCAGGGTGCCCGGATTGGACGCCAGATCCTCGACGGCGGGTACGGCCGCAGGAACCGAACCAGCCGGGGCGATCGAGGTGGGGGCGGGGGCCGGCTGCGCGTAGTGCACGGGCGGCGCCGCATAGGTCACGCCTTCATTGGCGTAGGAGCGGGTGACGCGGACCCGGAAGTCCTCCTGCTCGATCTCGATCTCGGCGAGGTTTTCTTTATTGAGCAGTTCGGCAATAGACCGGATCAGATCCTGATCCACCTGCGATGACTTGGTCATTCTTCTATCTCTCCCGCGTTTTCCGCGTCGAAGCGTTATTTGAGTTTTTCGGCCAAAGCGTGGAGCGCCAGTTTATACCCCGCCGCCCCAAAGCCGCAAATGACGCCATAGGCGACGGCCGAGACATAGGAGTGATGCCGGAACGGCTCACGCTGATGGATATTGGACAGATGCACTTCGGCGACCGGCAGGCCGACCGCCTTGAGCGCATCGTGAATGGCGACGGAAGTGTGCGAATAGGCGGCCGGATTGATCAGGATCGCATCGGCGCCGTTGCGGGCCTCCTGAATCCAGGTGACCAATTCGCCTTCGTAATTGGATTGGCGGAAATCGACCGCAAGGCCCAATTCGCTCGCCGCCGTGCGGCACAGGGCTTCGATATCGCTGAGCGTGGTGCGCCCATAGATTTCGGGCTCGCGCATGCCGAGCAGATTGAGGTTCGGGCCGTTGAGGACGAGAACGCGCTTTGCCATTATTTTTGCCTTGTGCACCGGCCATTCCGGCCGACGCAAGGCCGGTTACACGAAATGCACCGAAAAGGCAAAAGCCGCGCGATTTCTGAAGCCATCACCCTTGGCACTGCGCCTCGCCACAATCGCGCATATTGGCAATCCGCGCGCGCAATTCGTCGATGCCGATGGCGCCCGGAATGATCTCGTTGCCGATGATATAGGTGGGCGTACCGGTGATATTGAGCGCCTTGGCGATCTCGTAGGAGGTCTGGATGGCCTTGGAGACGCGCGGCTCGCCCATCTGCATTTCCAGCGTGACCGGGCTCAGGCCCAATTCACTGGCGGCGGTAAGGGCGGTGCCCTTGTCCACCTGGCCGCGGCTGGAAAACAGCGCCTCGTGGAACGTCCAGTAATCGACATCGGCCTTGCCGACCAGCACGGCGATGCGCGCCGCATCGATCGATTCGTTGGAGAGGATGGGGAATTCCTTGAGCACGACGCGCAGATTGGGGTCTTCGGCCAGAAGCGTGGCGAGGTCGGGCAGGGCGCTGCGGCAATAGCCGCAATTATAGTCGAAGAACTCGACCAGCGTCACATCACCATCGGGATTGCCCAGCACCACCTGGTCGGCATCGTTGTAGATCTTGTCGCGCATCGAGGCGATGGCCGTGGTGGCCTGTTCGCGCTGTTCGGATTGCAACGTGCTGTCGAGCGCGACGGACATGCGCTGCAGGATTTTGGGGTCGCTCAGCAGATATTGCTCGATGAGCGGATTGAGCTGTGCCGGATCGATGGCCGCGACCGCCTGGGGCTTTTCTGCCGCGTCACGCGCCGCCAGCGCCTCGTCGACAATGGCGCGCACGGCCACCGCGTCGGTCTGGGGCGCGGGTTTGTTGAACACCGAATAGCCAAGCGCTCCCGCCAGAATGCCCACCAGGGCGACAAGGGCAAGGGTAACGCGCGACATAGGGCTGGCTCCGGCTAGTTGGTTTCTGCCTTCTAGCAGAGGTTTGCGCACAATAGCAGCCGGCGATGAACAGACGTTACGTCTCATCATCAATTGTTGTTGAGACGCAACGCTGTTCGGGCTAGGCCGGAACAAACACTGGAGCCTTGCATGACCGACGCGCCCGCCGATGGCCTGATGCCCTTCCACGCCATGGAAATCCTCAAGCGCGCCAAGGCTATCGAGGCTTCCGGCCGCACGGTGTGCCATCTCGAAGTGGGCGAACCCGGCGCGCCGCCCGCGCCCAAGGTGATCGAAGCGGTGCGCCGCGTGCTGCCCGATGCGCATGGCTATACCAATGCCAAGGGGCTGGGCGAGTTGCGCGAAGGGCTGACGGCCTATTATGCGGCGCAGCATGGCGTTTCGGTCGATCCCGATTCGATCGTGTGCACCATGGGCTCGTCGGCCGGGTTTATTCTGGCGTTTCACACCGCGTTCCGGCCGGGCGCCCGTATAGCCATCACGCGGCCCGGCTATCCGGCTTATGTGAATACTCTGCTGGGGCTTGGCTTTGGTATCGCCGAAATTCCGCTGCATGCGGGCAATGGCTGGCGCCTGACGGGCGCTAATATTGCGGCGGCGCATGCGCGTGAGCCGTTCGAGGGGCTACTCTTTGCCAGCCCCGCCAATCCCACGGGCGCGGCCGTCGACCGGGCCGGGCTGGCCGATATCGTGGCGACCTGCAAACGGCTCGGTGTGCGGCTGATTTCCGATGAAATCTACCACGGACTGGACTATCGCGGTCCCTCCGTCAGTGCACTCGAGCTGACGGACGATGCCATCATCATCAACAGTTTCTCGAAATATTACTGCATGACCGGCTGGCGCATCGGCTGGATGGTGCTGCCCGATGAGTTGATCCGCCGGGCGGAAATCCTGCAGCAGAACCTGTTCATTTCAGCGCCGACGCTGAGCCAGATCGCGGCCATCGCGGCCCTGGGCGAACGCGATTATTCTGAACAGCAAAAGGCGGACTATGCGGTCAATCGCGCGCTGCTGGACGATGGGCTGCGCAATCTGGGTTTCGATATCGGCAGCCCGTCGGATGGGGCCTTCTACGCCTATGCCGGAATTGGCAGGTTTTCCAACGACTCTATGGCGTTTTGTGAATCGATGCTGGAAGAAGCCGGGGTCGCCATCACGCCCGGCATCGACTTTGACCGGACGGATGGCGCCCATTTCGTGCGGCTATCCTATGCGGGCAAGCGCGAGTCCATTGAGCTGGCGCTTGATCGCATGGCGAAGGTGCTGCGCTAGTTACCGCGGGTTCGCCGCCCGACTGAAGACGCGCAGGATATAGCCGTCCGGATCCCGAGCGGCGAAGGTGAAGCCGAAATCCATGTCGGTTGGCTCCTGCACGATGGTGACGCCCTGCTGCTTCCATGTGGCGTAGGTGGCGTTGACAGTGTCCTTGTCGGGCTCCCTGAACGTCACTTCCACGCCGCCAGCGGGCAGGGGCTTGGGGACCATCTCGTCCTTGAGCCACAAGCCTAACTTGATGTCGTTGGGCAGCGCATAAAGCACGAATGTCGGCGCGCTCTGAATGGGCTCCAGACCGAGTAGACGCGAATAGAATGCCTGGCTCTTGAGCGGATCGGCAACGGCCAGCAACAGGTAGTTCAACGTGGTCATCACGACCTCCTTTTCTGATGGAGGTCAGTCTAGGGAAGCGGACTGTCAGTTTCCGGCAGTGGAGATCAAAGCCGTTTGGATGTGTACGTGGCTCGCCATTCGCGCAGCATGGCGGCCCGGCGCCTTGGATAGCGCTCGGCAAGGCGCTCGACGGTCTCGATCCGGTCGACGCGGAAATGCCGATAGTCCTGCCGCAATTCGCACCAGCCGGCGACGACGCGCGCCTCCTCGAAAAAGCCGATCAGGAAGGGCCATATCGTGCGCTTGGAAACCACATTGTCGAGACTGCGATAGCCAATCGTGATCTTGCGCTCGTCCCGAATGGCCAGCCGGATCTCGGCGGCGTCGATACTGTCGGCATTGGCGCTCTGCGGCACCAATAGATTGGTGGCCTCGACGCGGTCGCGCAGGTCGGCGGGCAGGACCGAGGTGATCTTGCTCAGCGCCTGCTGGGCGGAACTGCTAAGGCGGCTATCCGACGAGCGAGCGGCAACCCAGCGGGAGCCGAGCACCAGAGCCTCAATTTCATCGGCGCTGAACATCAGCGGGGGCAGGGTGAAGCCGGGCCGCAGCACATAGCCCAGGCCCGGCTCGCCCTGAATATCGGCGCCCTGGCCTTGAAGGGTGGCGATATCGCGATAAAGCGTGCGGATCGAAATGCCCAGTTCACGCGCCAAATCCTGCCCGCTCACCGGCGTCGAGCGGTTGCGCAGGGCTTGCAGCAGATCGAGAAGGCGGGCGGCACGGGACATATCAGGGGTCCAAAAGAACGAAAGGCGGCACGAGTGCCGCCTTTCTGAAATTATCGATCAAGCGGTCTAGCCGAGACCGAGCCGGCGCTGCCACCAGCCGACCTTCTTCTTTTCCGGCTCTTCGGGCGTGTCGCCCTCGGCCTTGGGAGCGCTGGAGGAGACGACGATGCCTTCCGCCGGCAATTCCTTCTTGGCGCGGCGCGGCTTGGGCGCAGCGGCTTCAGGCTCGGGCGCGGGAGCCGCTTCGGCAACCGCCGCGACCGG
>DATMSY010000109.1:0-46762 GCA_035565135.1 Devosia sp. | reverse complement strand
TGCCCCCGTCTCCATCGCCGCCGCGATCTGCCCTTCATCGAGCCCAGCCTCGCCCAAAACCTCGCGCGTATGCTCGCCCAGCCCCGGCGCCGGCCGCCGCCAAATGCCCGGCGTGCCGGACATGCGCGGCACGATATTGTGCATCGGCAGTGTCCCGAATTCGGCATCCTCGACATCGACGATGATTTCGCGTTCGTCGAAATGCGGGTCCGCCATCGCATCGGCAATATTGAAAATCGGCCCCACCGTCGCCCCCGATTTGCGCATGATATCAAGCGCATCCACGCTATTCCGGCCAGCAAACCACCCGCCAATCGCCTCGTCCACCAGCGCCCGGTTCTTCACCCGGTCCGAATTGCTGGCAAAGCGCGGATCATCATTCATGTCGCCTCGTCCGATGATCTCGAAAATCCGCCGCGCCACCGCCGGCGTCGAACCCGACAGCGCCAGATATTTCCCATCGGCGCAGCGATAGACATTACGCGGCGAGGCGGTATTGGACGCGCTCCCCACCCGCTGCTTGATCTTGCCCGTCACCGCATGAATGGCCGCCTCCGGCCCCAACACCGAAAACATCGGCTCAAGCAGCGACAGATCGATCACCTGCCCCCGCGCCCGCCCCTGTTGCCGCGCATAAAGCGCCATGGTCGTGGCCGATGCCCCATAAATCCCGGCAATCATATCGGCCAGCGCCAGCGGCGGCAGCACCGGCTCCCGATCGGGAAATCCAGTCCGGTCAGCAAACCCGCTCATCGCCTCGACAATCGTGCCAAAGCCCGGCAATTGCGCATAAGGCCCGGTCTGCCCAAAGCCCGAAATCCGCACAATGATCAGATCAGGATTGCGCTCCAGCAGCGCCTCGGGCGCCAGCCCCATAGCCTCAAGTGTCCCCGGCCGATAATTCTCGATGAACACATCGGCCCCATCGACCAGCGCCCACAGCGCCGCCATGGCCGGCCCGTGCCGCAGATTCAGTGCCACCGAGCGCTTGTTACGCCCATAAGTCTTCCAGAACAGGGAATGCCCATCATCCTTCCAGTCCCGCAGCGGATCGCCATCATGCCCCTCGATCTTGATGACATCCGCCCCAAAATCCGCCAGCTGCAAGCTGAGCATATTCCCCGCCATCAACCGCGACAGATCAAGCACCCGAATGCCATCAAGCGGCCCGGTGGCGGAGGGATCGAAGGATTTGTGGGTGAAGGTCATGGGTGAACCACCACTGATTGAGAGCCCCAATCCAGTCCCCTCCCCCTTGAGGGGAGGGTTAGGGTGGGGGTGTCGTCGCTTCCGCAAACACTCGGCAATGAGAGTACGCTGACCATTCGACACCCCCACCCCAGCCCTCCCCTCAAGGGGGAGGGAGCGAACCCAGCGCAACCGAACTTCGGTGTCACCCTCACCGCACCCTTAACCCCGTCTCCTTGTCAAAAATCAACAACCGCTCCGGATCAATCCGCAGCTGCACCGCCTCTCCCGGGCTCAACAGCGCATGATCCCGCACCACAATGGAAATATCCGCATCCCCAATGCGCGCCAGCACTTCCTGCGCGTCGCCAGTCGGCTCCACCACCACCACGCTGGCCGGCACCCCCGCCCCACCCAGCGTAATATGCTGCGGCCGCACGCCATAAACGATCTGCGTCCCCACCGGCACATCCAGCGCCGTGCCCAATGGCAGCTTCACGCCGTTCCCCAGCGCCACATCCGTGCCGCCCTCATACCGGGCCTCAAACAGATTGATCTCGGGCGAGCCGATAAAGCTCGCGACGAACAGATTGGCCGGATTGTTGTACAGCTCCAGCGGCGCCCCGGCCTGCTCGATCTTGCCGCCGTTCAGCACCACGATCTTGTCGGCCATGGTCATGGCTTCGGTCTGGTCATGCGTCACATAAATCGTGGTCTTGCCCAGCCGCTGATGAAGCCGCTTGATCTCGCCACGCATCTTCACCCGCAGCTTGGCGTCAAGGTTCGATAGCGGCTCATCAAACAAAAACGCCCGCGGATCGCGCACAATCGCCCGCCCCATCGCCACGCGCTGCCGCTGCCCACCCGACAGCTCACGCGGCAGCCGGTTGATCAGCTTTTCCAGCCCCAAAATCTCGGCCGCCTCGTCCACCCGCCGCTTGATTTCCGCCTTGGGCGTACCGGCGAGCTTCAGCGCAAAGCTCATATTGTCGGCCACCTTCATATGCGGATAGAGCGCATAATTCTGGAACACCATGGCCAGGTCGCGCTCCTTGGCCGGCATATTGTTCACGATCCTGCCGCCAATGGTGATCTGCCCCGAGGTAATGTCCTCGAGCCCGGCGATCATGCGCAGCAATGTCGACTTGCCGCAGCCCGAGGGGCCGACCAGCACGACAAATTCACCGCTCGCCATCTCAAGGGAAATATCATTGAGCACAGAGACTTGCCCATATGATTTCCCAACCCGCTTGAGCTCGATTTCAGACATTTCCGTCTCCTCCGAGGGGGAACGCACGAGGCGCTCCACCCCACCATGTCATTCCCGCGAAAGCGGGAACCTCTGTTTCACCTACGGCTTACGCCGTCTCGACAATCTCGATCCGCCCAACGCCGATCCGCCCGGCCGACGCCATGCGGATCCCCGTCATGCCATAAGCGTAACTGGCATCCACCGCCTCGATCAGCACCTTGCCATCGACAGCAAAGCTCAGCCGATCCCCCTTGAGCGTAAAGCCAAACTGGTAGCTCTTGCCGGTCTCAACCTTGAATGGCGCCCGCGCCAGCACGGTGCTGCCGAAATCCTCCTTGAGGATCACGACCTCATCGCCCTCGAACCCGGCCGCATAAAACCGCCCCGTGCCCTGCACCCGCGCCGTCACCAGCTGCGAAACGCCCGACAGGCGCTGCACATCGGCCGTCACGCTCAGATCCCGCGCATAATAATGCCCGGTCCACAGATCAGCATCGGTCGCCGTATGCCCCTGAATACGGTCACCCGACTTGGTCCAATGCCCACGGTTCCAGGTAAAGCGCGTAATGGAGCCCAGCTCCTGCACTTCCCGTGCCGGCTCGATCACCGTCTTGCCCGCTCCGCCGATCCGGAAATCGGCCAGGAACAACCGGCCCAGGAACTTCAACCGCCCGAAATATTCGATGGAGATGCCGACCTCGTCGATTGCCTCGTCGCCCTCGGGAACCACAAAGCTGATCTCCTGCCAGCCCTCGGCCGATGGCACATGCCACGCGCCCGTCTCCTCGATGGTCCCGCTCATCGTCCGGCGGATATAGGGCGCAATGCGCAGATTGCCGTCGCCATTCCACGGATCGAGCCACACCTTGAAGCTCACCGTCTGCCCGGCATCAAGCACCGGCGAGAACATCGGGCGATAGCGCTCATCGTCGAAATCGGCCCGGCGATAGAATGGCTTCCAGAATACCCGTCCGCCCTGCCCGCGCTCCAGCCGGTCGAGCTGGATCTCCAGCGACCCGCGCGAGCCCTCGGTATGCCGTTCCGCGCCGCCCTTGAGCGTGATCTGGTTGAAGCCCTCGGTGCGGAAGCCATGCGTCGCCCCCGGCAGATCGAAATCGAACCGCACCCCGCGCCGCGTCATGTCTTCAAGCCACAGCGCCGGCACCTCGCGCCCCGCCAATTGCAGCGCGAGCACCGTCAATTCCCGCGCAAAGCTCGGGATATCGACAATGTTGATCGATCCGACAATGCCCGACGCCACCAGGAAATCATTGATCGGCTTGCGATACTTGTCCCAGCCCGGCTGCAGCCCCTCGAACGTGCCGACAATCGCGCCCGCATTGCCCGCGTTACAGTCCGTGTCCCAGCCCGCCATGGTCGCAATCTCGACCGTGCGCGGCAGATCGCCCTTGCCATAAAGGATCGACATGATGGTCACGCCGGCATTGGGAATGATGTGGCAAACACCGGGATAGCGGTCATAGCCCCACTCCGCCGTCAGCATGTCGCGGCAAGCGCGCCAGTCGTCCGGATTTGCCTTGAAGAAATCGATCACCGCCTGGCAAACCCGCGCATAGGTCGAGCTGGCATCAATGGTCCCCATCGCCGTAGCGATAATCTCGTCAATCGAGCTGGCCTCGAACGCCGCCGCAATCGCCGCCGCGCAGAACCGCGCGCCATTGAGCCCGTCGCCATCATGCGCCACCGATGCCGCCATGGCCGACATATCAGCCGCCTTCTGCGGATTGCCCGGGTTCACCCAGCCCCAGCTATCGATGAAAATCTGCCCGCCGATCTGCTCGGCCACCGTGGTCCCATTCTGCGCAATCGAGCCCGATTGCGGCGCCGGAATGCCCGCCCGCAGATTGCGATAAGCCGTATGCTCGGTCGACACACCAAACCCGCCCCACCAATACATGCCATGCTCTTCAGCCGCATAATTGAGCCAGGTCTTGCCGACATCCTCAGCCGTCGCGTTCAGCCCATAATCGCGCAGCGCGCGGATGAAATAGACCGGACCATTGGTGTCGTCATCTGCCGCGAAGTTCTTGAAATCTCTGAGATATTGCGTCACCTCGCCATAGGTCTTCTGGATGCGATCATAGCTCCAGATGGTCGGCTCCACGGGCGCGCCCAGGCGGACGCCAATGGCCTTGCCGATAAAGCCGGCATAGATTTTTTCAAGGATTTGGATTTCGGAGAGCATCAAAAGGGTCTTTCAAACAAGAGTAAGGCGAGCGCGCTGGCGCGCTTCGGCGACTTGGTGATCGGCGGTGAGAATGGCTTTGGCCGTTTCAGTGAAAGCATCGGCCGATGCGGTCAGATTGAGCCGATTGGCGCTATCGAGCAGCGCGCGGTCTTCGGCGTCGATGACGCTTTCGCCATGCAGCGCACCCAGGATCGCCCCGGCCATCACGCCGATGGAATCGGTATCCCGCCCCGAATTGATCCCGTCCTCGATCGAGGTCCGGAACGCCCCGTCATTGAGCAGGCAAAAGCCCAGCGCCAGCGGCAGCTCCTCGATCGCATTGAGCCGTGAGGGCCGATAGGCATCAGTCAGCCGCCCCACCCGCTCGGGGCTGTGGTTCACATCGTCCCCCATCGGCGAATATTTGGCGATCGCCCCGTGGAACGCGTCGCACACCGCCTCATGGCTCGCCCCGCTGCCGCGCAGCTCGCGCGCAATCCGGGCAATCTCCACAATGGCGTTCCGCGTCCCGTCCTTGGCCACGCCAATCGCCGCCTCGACAATGGCGTCAATGCTCGTGCCTGGCACGAAGGCCGCCGCCACCGCCGCCGCCATCACCCCGGCCGCTTCCAGCCCAAAACTCTCCTGATGCCCCGAGGCAAAACCAATCGCCTCGTCATAGGCCGCCTTGGGGTCAGCCGCATGCACCACGCCGATCGGCGCGATATACATAGCCGCCCCGCAATTGACCATATTCCCGATCCCGCCCTGCCGCGGGTCGCACGAACTCAGCTGATGCCGCTGAAAAATCCACTTTTCGGGATAAAACAGCCGATCGATCAACATCGCCTCGCGCTGCAATTCCGGCACCCAACGCGGCTTCCAGGCGATCTCCCGCACCATGCCGTCCGCCATGTCCCAGGCATCCAGATGCCGCTGCACCTCGCCGTAAATATCCATCAGCGCCAGCGTCATCAGCGTGTCGTCGGTGACGATACCATCCCCGCGCACCCGATTGTTCCGCGCCTCGGGCGCCCAATCCATCTTGTGCCACCGCGTCTTGAGCGAGGTCACGCGGCCATAGCGCGCCCGAATATCGGCCGCCGACAGCTTCTCCACCGGCGCCCCCAGCGCATCGCCCAGCGCAATGCCGTGCAACATGGCGCGGACCCGGCCGCGAAGGGATTTTGGCATTCTTGATCCTCAATTCTAATCGCGCCGTCCTGCGGCACATGATCCACGCCTCGGGCTCCTTCGCCCCCTCGCCCCTCAGGGGAGAGGGTAGCGTCGCCGGGAGCAACGCGACCTGGCAGAGCTGGGGTGAGGGGTGCAGTGCTGGAGCATTACGCCCCACTGCAGCATCGCACCCCTCACCCGGCGCTACGCGCCGACCTCTCCCCTGAGGGGCGAGGCGATCCGGCGCATAGCTTTTTCAATTGCGGCAACCCTACTTCAACACCGTCCGCGCATATTCATTCAGCCGGGTCCCGCCCGCCGCTTCCCACTCCGCGACATAGGCGTCCCACTGGTCCATCCCGGCTTCCCCGGAGATGAACTTGAACACCCAAGCCCGGTACACGCTCTCCGTCGCATCCAGGTCCGCCGCATAATCAGCCGGGAACACAAACGCATTGTCCGGCTTGAAATTGTCCGACACCTGCTTCAGCGAGGCCTGCGCCGCTTCGCTCATCCAGGGGGTCGGCGGCGTCCAATTGGCGGCCGCGAAGAACCGCGCATACCAGGTCGCGATCTTGTCGGTCATCGTGTAGGTGTCGCCCGATTTGGTATATTCCTCGCCTTCAAAGCCCAGCCGGTCGAGCATCTGGCCCTCCGGGCTCGCCATGAAATCGAGCAGCGCCATCACCGTCTCCTTGTGCTCGGAGAGCGAGGACATGGCAAAGCCGCGCGCTTCCTTGGAAACGTCGATCGCCTGGTTGCCCTGCCCGGCCGGCCCCTTGGGCGGCGCCAGCAGCACCAGCTCGGTGCCCGGATGCACCTGGCGCATCTTGCCGCCATAGATGTCGATGACTTCCGCCGACGAGCCGAAGATCACGCCGGCCCGGCCGGTATAGAACTTGTCTTCCTTCACATCGAATTTCGACGTGATGTATTCCGGATCAAACAGCCCCTTCTCGCGCAGCGAGGCATAGAAGGCGATCTTGTCGCGTTCCTGGCTGGTGATGCGGGCATTGACCCACTCGCCCGCCTCGTTCTTCATCCAGCTCCCGGTCACGCCAAAGGCCTGGTTGAAGATGGCATCCAGCTCGTTGGTATTGTCGGCCGTGGTCACGCCATAGGTATTGGCCACCCCGTCGCCGTCGAAATCGCCATCCTTGATGGCTGTGAACAGCGCGACATAGTCCTCAACCGTCTGCGGCGCCGGCAGGCCCGACTTTTCCAGCCAATCCTTGCGGATCACCGGCTGCGGCATGCGCGGCGGATAGACGTAGAGCAGATAGGGATAATTGGCCAAGCGCTCCGCATTATGCGGATAAAGCGCGGCCTTCAGGTTCGGCGATTTCTCGATCCACGGCGTCAGGTCTTCCAAAATCCCCTGCTCCACCATCTTGGCGTCGCCGCCCTGGAAATAGATCAGGTCCGGAATATCGCCGCTCAGCAGCATCACGCTGAGCGCATCGGCATAGCCCGAGCTGGGCAGATCAACGATCTGGATATCAATCTCGGTGCCCTTGGCCGCCATCGCCGCCTCGATCCGCTCGATATGCTTCACGTCGGGCGGATTGGTACTCACCAGATCCTTGCTGACCATCCGGATCACCACCGGCTCGGCAAATGCCGGCGCCATGGCAAAAGCCAGCGCAGTCGTCGCCAGCAACAGTTTCCTCATAAGCATTGCAGTCTCCTCCTAGTGTTTCTGGTTGTTCAGTCAGCCGCTCGCGCGGGATCGGTTGTGTCTCGAAAATTCCCACCCACCGGGTCATTCCGGCGCAGGCCGGAATCCATGCTGAAGGCCATCCCAGCGCTGGATGGTGCGGCTCGCCACGGACATGGATTCCGGCCTGCGCCGGAATGACACCGTGGGTGATGGAAGCGCCGTGGATCGTCCTCATCCCTTCAACGCCCCCGACATCGTCCCCTTGGTGAAGAACTTCAAAATCAGCGGGTAGATCACCAGGATCGGCACAATGGTCAGGATGATCATCCCGGCCTTCAGCGCCCGCAGGTCGATCTGGCTTGCCCCGGTGTAATTATTGGCCGCGTCCACCCCGACAATGGCCAGCTTGTCCCCGCCGATCACGAATTGCCGGAGCACCACCTGCAGCGGCCACTTGCCCTGGTCGGTGATGTAGATCATCGCCCGGAAAAACTCGTTCCAGTGGAAGACGATGTAGAACAGCGTAATCGTCGCCAGCGCCGGCTTGGCCAGCGGCAGCACCACATACCAGAAGGTCTGGAAGGCATTGGACCCATCCAGCTCGGCCGCATCGAGCAATTCCTGCGGAATTTCCTCGAAGAACCGGATCAGGATGATCAGGTACCAGGCATTGACCAGCTTGAAGAGGATCACCGACCAATAGCTGTCCAGCAACCCCAGCCGCTTGTTGACGAAATAGTCCGGGATGATGCCGGGGTCGAACACGATGGTGACCAACACCATGATGAACAATATCCGCCGCCCCGGCAGGCCCGGCCTCGATAGCCCCCAGGCCATCAGCGCCGTGAAAATGATATTGAGCAGCGTCCCGAGCCCGGTGATCAGGATCGAATTGAGCAGCCCGGCCCGCACATTGGGGTGGTTGATCAACAGCGTCCAAACATCGAATGACAGACCGCGCGGCAACACTTCCATGCCGCTCATCCCCGGCAGCTTGGCCGGATCGGATAGCGACACCGCCAGCAGGTTCAGCAGCGGCTGCACCGTCACCACTACCATCAGCAGCAGCGTCGAAACGATGATCGCATATTCCACGCGCTCCAGCGGCGTGCGGCGATTATTGTTCGCGGCCATCACCACACTCCCTTGCCGGTCAGTCGTTTGGAAAACAGATGCGCCAGCAGGATCAGCAGCATGCCCAGCACGGCCTTGAACAGGCCCGCCGCCGTCGCCAGCGAGTATTCCCCGGTCTGCAACCCGATGCGGTAGACATAGGTATCCACGATATCGATCTGGCTGCGCACCACGTCGTTGGAGAAGTTGATCACCTGGTTGAGGTCGGCGCTGAGGAACATCCCGGCATTCAGGATAAACAGCGTGGCAATGGTCGGCACGATCCCCGGAATGGTCACATAGAGGATCTTCTGCCAGCGATTGGCCCCGTCCATCTCAGCCGCGTCATACAGCGCCTGGTCGATGGCGATGATCGCCGCCAGATAGAGCAGGCTGTCCCACCCCGCCGAACGCCACATTTCCGAGAACACCAGCACCCAGCGGATCGCGCCGGTATCGGTCATGTAGCTTTTCGGCTGCCCGCCGAAGAACCCGGTAATGTCATTGACCACGCCATTGCTCGGCGACAAAGCCGCGATGAACACGCCCGCGATCACCACCCAGCTCAAAAAGTGCGGCAGATACACTGCCGACTGGATGAACTTGCGCAGCGACCCGCTCCGCACTTCATTCAGCATCAGCGCCACGATGATCGGCACCGGAAACACGAACAGCATCTTCATGCCGGAAATGATCAGCGTATTGACCAGCACCTGCCAGAACACGGGCGAGGAAAACAGCACCTGGAAATGCTTCAGCCCCACCCAGATATTGGGCGGGATGATCCGCACCTGTTCGAACGCGATCTTGGCTTCCCAGATCGGCAGATAGTGAAACAGCACGAAGAAAATGATGCCCGGCGCCATCATGGCGTAATAGGGCCACCATTGACGCACTTTCGCGCCGAAACTGCCCTTCGATGCTAACAGTCTGTTAGCCGATTCAGCTACGGGAACGTTCCCATCGTTAGCCGTCGCGGCAAGCTGCTGCTCTTGTCGTGCAACCATGATCAGACCCTCCCTGCCCCCGCTGCAGCGCGCTGCGGAGTCGGCACCGACAGATCGGCGAGTGAACCTCGCTCTACCAGCCGGCACGGCATATAGATTCGGCCATGTTCCGGCCGGTGTTCGATTTCGTCGAAGAGCTGCTCCACCGCCCGCACGCCGATTTCCCGGCCCGGCTTGGCGATCGTGGTCAGCCCCGGCCAGGCGAATTCGCCCGACGGAATGCCGTCAAAGCCGATGATCGATACGTCGGAAGGGCAATTCAGCCCCGCCTCCCGCACCGCCATCATGGCGCCCAGCGCCATCATGTCATTGGCGGCAAACACGCAGACATGCCCCACATGCGGGCGCTCGAGCAACCGTCGCATCGCCTGCCGGCCACCCTCGACGGTATATTCGCCGTCTTCCATGGCCAATATGCCTGGGTCGACATCGCGCTCCACGCAATGCTCATGCACCGCCCGCAAAAACCGGGCCCGCGCCAGTCGCGACTTGGGGCCTACGATAAAGCTCGGCGCAGAATGTCCTTTTGAAACAAGATGATCCATCCCAAGCCTCACAGCCTGGGTGATGTCGGAACCGACGCTGGAAATATCCGGAAACCGTTCGGCGCTCGATCCGATGAACACGAACGGCAGCCCAAAACGGTGGTGATCGTCGAAATTGTCGGCCACCGGATTGATGATCGCGCCATCCACCCGCGCCCGCCGCAGCGTGCCGATATGCGCCGCCTCCTTGGCCGCATCCCAGTCCGACGAGAACACCAGGACCGAGGTCCCGCTCTCCGCCGCCCGGTCCTGCGCGCCACGCGCCACCTCACCCCAGAACGGGTTGGTGATATCGGGAATGACCAGTCCCAGCATACCCGAACGGCCCGATCGCATCCCCACCGCCAGGTGGTTGCGCTCATAGCCCGTCGCCGCCGCCGCCCGCAAAACTCGTTCGCGCGTCTCCTCATTGATATTGCTCGAACCAGCAAGCGCCCGCGCCGCCGTGCTCTTGGACACGCCAGCGCGTTCTGCCACATCAATGATGGTCGGCCGACGATTGCGGCTGCTGCTCATAAACCCATCCCTACAAATGGCTTCTAACGGCCATTTCGTACAATGGGAACGTTACCGCGATTTCTTGGCAAGTCAACAGCTTTGTGACACCACTATGAGAAACCCGCGAAACCCCAGCAAAATCAATGCTCTGCTGCCGAGGCAAAACAACCCGGCCGGCTGGCAGATCCGAAATCGCGGGTAGCTTCCCAAAGCCCAATCACAACAAAATTCCTGGCAACATCACCCCCGCCCATGATTTCGTCGCACCCGTCACCCAAGGATTGCCGATGACATTCCGCAGCCTCATCCTGGCCTCCATGCTCCTCGCCACCCCCGTTTTCGCCCAGGAAACGGCGCCCTCACGCTCGCTGGCCGAGGTCCTGGAAGATGCCGAAAGGCTCGCCCCATTAGAGACCGTAATCGTCTCGCACAACGGCGAAATCATCGCCGAACACGCCTATAACGGCCACCGCTTGGACGCGCCGACCAACATAAAATCCGCTTCAAAAACAATCATTTCCGCCCTGATCGGCATCGCCATCGACAAGGGAATCCTCGAAAACACTGACCAGAAGATCGCCCCGATTCTGCGCACTGATTTCCCCTCCAACGCCGATCCGCGCATCGAAGACATCACCATCGGCGACCTGCTCACCATGCGCGCCGGCCTCGAACCCACCTCCGGCGTCAACTACGGCCGCTGGGTCGCCAGCGCCAACTGGGTCCGCGCCGCCCTCGCCCGCCCCTTCGTCGATGATCCCGGCGCCGGCATGCTCTACTCCACCGGCTCCAGCCACTTATTATCGGCCATTTTAACGTCCGAAACCGGCCGCTCCACCCTGGCAAACGCCCGGGAATGGCTGGGTTTTGTCGATGGTTTCGCTATCGCCAGCTGGGATCGCGACCCGCAAGGCATCTATCTCGGTGGCAATCAGATGGCCATGACCCCGCGCTCCCTCCTGGCCTTCGGTGAGCTCTACCGCAATGGCGGCCTCGCCCCCGATGGCACACGAGTCATTTCGCAAGCCTGGATCGACCAATCCTGGTCCCCGCATACCCGCTCGGTCCGCACCGGCGACAGCTACGGGTATGGCTGGTTCCTGCGCTCCATCGGCGGCGAAGACACCCGGTTTGCCTGGGGTTTCGGCGGCCAGATGCTCTACATCGTCCCCGCCCTGGACCTGACCGTAGTGATGACCTCGGACGAAGCCACCGGCTCCGCCCATAGCGGCCACCGCGACGACCTGCATGACCTCCTGGCCGAGATCATCGCCACCCTGCGGACAGACTAATCCTCGTCCCGCTTGTGGCCGTCAGTCCGCTTATCCACCAGCGCCTTCTCGGCCTCGGCCAAGGCCTTCTCAGCCTTGGTCCGCCCGAATTTGACGCGGTTTTCGGCCGCCTGCACCTCCTTGGCGGCACGGGCCTTTGCCTTGCGAGCCTTGGAAAGCGAGACGATCTCGGCCAATTAGACCAGCCGGCTCTGTTCCATCGCGGCAGCGATGAAGCTGGCAAACAGCGGATGCGGCTCAAACGGCTTGGACTTCAGCTCCGGATGGAACTGCACGCCGATAAACCACGGATGGTCGGTGCGCTCGACAATCTCCGGCAGCTTGCCGTCAGGCGACACGCCCGAGAACAAAAGGCCGTTCTTTTCCAGCAGCTTGCGATAATCCATGTTGACTTCGTAACGGTGGCGATGACGCTCGGAAATGCGCGTGGAGCCATAAATATCGGCCACGCGGCTACCCCGCGTCAGCTGCGCCGGATAAGCGCCCAGCCGCATCGTACCGCCCAGATCGCCCTCAGAACCGCGCCTTTCGGTGTCGTTACCCTTCACCCACTCGGTCATCATGCCAACGATCGGCTCCTTGGTCGGGCCGAATTCGGTGGAGGACGCATTCTTGATGCCGGCGGTATTGCGAGCCGCCTCGACGCAGGCCATCTGCATGCCAAAGCAAATGCCGAAATAGGGCACGTCTTTGACCCGCGCGAACCGCGCCGCCTCGATCTTGCCGGCCGAACCACGCTCACCGAACCCGCCGGGCACCAGAATGCCATGCACATGCTCAAGGTAAGGCGCCGGATCGTCGCGCTCAAAAACCTCGCTATCGATCCACTGCAGGTTGACCTTGACTTTATTGGCAATGCCGCCATGGGCCAGCGCTTCACTCAGCGACTTATAGGCATCCTTGAGGCCGGTATACTTGCCCACAATGGCGATATTGACCTCGCCCTCGGGGTTGTGGAGCCGGCCGGAAACTTCCTGCCAGGCCGACAGATCCGGCTCGGGCGCATCGGTAATACCGAAGGCCGCCAGGATTTCGCGATCCAGCCCTTCCTTGTGATAGGCCAGCGGCACGTCATAGATCGAAGCAACGTCGAGCCCCTGAATAACCGCGCTTTCGCGCACGTTACAGAAGAGGGACAGTTTCTTCTTTTCGCCCTCGGGAATCGGCCGATCGCAGCGCACCAGCAGGACATCAGGCGCAATGCCGATCGAGCGCAGTTCGCGCACCGAGTGCTGGGTCGGCTTGGTCTTGAGCTCACCAGCCGAAGGAATATAGGGCATCAGCGTCAGATGGAGGTAGCAGGCATGGCCGCGCGGCAGATCATTGCCAAGTTGGCGGATCGCCTCGAAGAACGGCAGGCCTTCGATATCGCCGACCGTGCCGCCCACTTCGACCAGCACGAAATCGAATTCCTCATTGCCTTCGATGACGAAATTCTTGATCGCGTCGGTAACATGGGGAATGACCTGCACGGTCGCGCCGAGATACTCGCCCTTGCGCTCCTTGGCCAGGATATCGGAATAGATGCGGCCGGTGGTTATATTGTCGCGCTTATTGGCCGCCCGGCCGGTAAAGCGCTCATAGTGCCCCAGATCGAGATCGGTCTCGGCGCCGTCGTCGGTGACGAACACCTCACCGTGTTGGGTGGGCGACATCGTCCCGGGGTCCACGTTGAGATAGGGGTCAAGCTTGCGCAGGCGCACCTTGTAACCACGCGCTTGCAGGACCGCGCCAAGCGCCGCCGATGCAAGACCTTTACCCAATGAGGAGACCACGCCTCCGGTGATGAATACGTACCGAGCCATGGGCGTTCACCTTAATCACATCGTCGTCGATTCGTAGAGTCTCTGTTGGGCTCTACACAAAAAGAAGTAGGGGATGTTTCCATCCCCCTCTGTCATTGCGCCTTGCGGCGGTTAGTTGCTCGCCGGAGCGGCGGGCGTTTGCTCCGGCGCCGCCGCCGGAGCCTGGGGCACCGGCAGGTCGCTCGCAGCGTCAGGAGTGGTCGAAGGCTCCGCGGCAGGCGCGGCATCGGTAGCCGGGGCCACGGTGCCGATATCCTGGGTTACCGGATCAGAGCCAGCCGGCGCTGCCGGATCGCTGGCCGGAACCGGCAGATCGGAAGGCGCGCCGCCCTGCAGCGAATTGAGCGCATCCAGCACGCTGGTGGGCGCAGCCTGATCGGTGCCCTGCACGGCGCGTTCGAGAATGCCCGAAGTGCCGCGATCGAGTTCGCTGAGAATGGTCAAGCCGATCGCCGTGGCAAAGAACAGCGTGGCCAGAATCGCCGTGGTCCGGGTCAAAAGGTTGGCCGAGCCGCGCGCGGTCATAAAGCCGCCGCTGCCACCGCCAATGCCCAGCGCGCCGCCCTCGGAGCGCTGCAGCAGGATGACCGCAATCAGCGCCAGGACGATCAGCAGATAGGCAACAATCAGGACGTTCGCCATCGTGTCTCAGTTTCAGGTCGTGTCAAAAGATGGCGCGTCTTACACGCACCGTGCCGCAATTGCCAGAGGCCGGGGAGAATTTCCGGCCGGCCTCTGGCGTCTCACGCCAATTATACGGCGGAGATAATGGTGTAGAAGTCCTTTGCCAAGAGGCTCGCGCCGCCGACAAGCCCGCCATTCACATTGTCGATGGCCAGAATCTCGCGCGCATTCTGCGGCTTGAGCGAACCACCATAGAGAATGCGGATGGCAAGGCCCCGGTCACCAAACCGGTCCACGAGGATGGTGCGGATCCGCCCATGCATCTGCGCAATCTCTTCGCCCGTCGGCGTGCGGCCGGTGCCGATCGCCCAAACCGGCTCATAGGCCACGATCACCTCATGCTGGCCGGCATGATCGGGAATCGAGCCGGCGAGTTGAGCGGCGACGACCGTTTCCGCCTTCCCGCTATCCCGCTCCGCTTCGATTTCCCCAACGCAGATGATCGGCTTGAGCCCTGCCCCGATGGCTGCTTCGGCCTTGGCGCGTACATCGGCATCGGTTTCGCCATAGGCCGCGCGGCGCTCCGAATGCCCGACAATCACATATTGCGCGCCCGCATCCGCGAGCATTCCGGCCGCGACATCCCCGGTATGGGCGCCCGACGCCGCAGCGTGACAATCCTGGCCACCCGCCAGAATCCCGCTGCTGGCGCCCTGTCGCGCGACGGCGGCAAGAATGGTTGCAGGGGGACAAACGACCACGACGGCGCGCGGCGCCTCACCGGTTGTCAGCATGTCGGCGAGGCTCTGCAGCTCCTCCAGCGAAGCGCGGCCGCCGTTCATTTTCCAGTTACCCGCGATCAGCGGCGTCAATGTCGTTGTCACTCTTAATACTCCTGCCTCTTGCACCAGAGCGGGCTTTGCCCTAACCCCGAACGTCAAATTGGATTACTAGTGCCCTCCCGCTCCCGCGGTAAAGCCTAGATACGCGTTATGGAACGTTTGACATGCTCGATAGTTTGCGCGGTTTTGCAAAATCATGGCCCGGTAAGGTCATGGGTGCATTTCTTTTGGTGGGCGTTGCCGGCTTCGGCATCAACAATGTCATCACCGATCTCGGCACCAATACCGTAGCACGCGTGGGCAATGAGGAAATCAATTCCCGCCAATTCCTGCGCGCCTATCAAAACCAGATGAACCAGGTGGCCCAGCGGCTGGGGTCTGTCCCCACCCAGCAGGAAGCCGTCAGCCTGGGCATTCCATCCATGGTGTTGCAGAGCTTGGCACAGGACGCCGCGCTCGACCAGATGGCGTCCAATTTCGGGCTTGGCGTTTCCGAACAGAAACTGAGCGAAATGCTGCGCGAGGACCCGTCCTTTGCCGGCACGCTGGGCACTTTCGATCCCGCCGCCTTCACCCAGGTGCTGCAGCGGAGCGGGCTGACCGAAGCCGAATATTTCTCGGATCAGGCCAAGGCCGCCGAACGTCAGCAGCTCGTGCTCTCGCTGTTTGGTGACACCAAGCTTCCGGCCACCGCATCCAGCCTGGTCAATCGCTATGCCGCCGACCAGCGCACCATGGACTATTTCGTCATCGGCGACACCAATATCGAGACGCCCGCCGCCCCGACCGAGGAAGAGCTGGCCGCCTATCTTGCCGCGCACCAGACCGAATTCCGCACGGTCGAAACCCGCACTGTGCAGATTCTCGAGCTGTCACCGGCAACCCTGGCCAAGACCAAGACCATTTCCGACGACGCCATTGCTGCAGAATATGAGCGCACCAAGGCCAGCCTCGTAACGCCCGAACGCCGCACCATCCAGCAGGTTCCGCTCAATGCCGAGCAGGTCAGCGCCTTCGAAGCCGGTCAGGCCGCCGGCACCCCGTTCGAAACACTGGTGACCACCGCAGGCCTGACGCCGACTGACCTCGGCACCCTGGCACAGGCCAATATCACCGACACCGCCCTGGCCAGCGCCGCCTTTGGCCTGTCGCAAGGCGGTTTCACCATCATCGATGGTGTTGCCGGCAAGCGCGCCATTTACGTCTCGGCCATTGAAGCCGCTCATGAGCCGACCTTGGCCGAAGCGCGTGACCAGATTTCGCAGACCCTGGCCCTGGCTGAAGCGCGCAATGACGTGGCCGACGTGCTCGACCAGATCGAAGAACTGCGCGCCGCCTTCCAGCCGCTGACCGACATTGCCGCCCGTTTCAATCTCGATCTCTACGAAGCCAATGTCACCGCCGGCGGGACCGAGCTTTCAGTCGTCCCCGATCTCAACGATACTGATCGCCCGCGCGTCACCCAGGCCATTTTCAAGGCCGAAGAAGGCAAGCTTACCCCGGCAACCCAGCTGGCAGGCAACGGCAATCTCTGGTTTGACCTGGTCAAGATCGACCCGGCGCGCGATCAAACGCTGGACGAAGTGCGCGAGCAGGTCACCGAGGCCATCACGACCGAGCGCACTAATGCCGCCATAGCCGAAGCCCAGGACGCGGCGATCAAGCGCCTGGATGCCGGTGAGGCCATCGCCGATGTCGCCGCCTCGCTCGGCGTCTTCCCGCAGCTCAGCACGCAGTTCACGCGCTTTGGCTCGCAGGATCAGACGATCGACCAGACTGTTGCGGCCGCGGCCTTTGCCGGCGGCGAAAACCACCACGGCTCCGTCGTCAGCAATAGCGGCGAGCACATCGTTTTCCAGGTCACCAGCGTGACGCCTGCCGAGGGCAATCTCGCCGAGCAGGCCAATGCGAGCCTCGAAAATGAAGTGCGGATCGGCATCTATGGCGATTTCGTAAGTGCCGTGCGTGACGAGGCCGGCCTGCGCGTCAACCAGCAGGCTCTCGAGCAATCGCTTTCTCTCCTCGGCGCGCAATAGCGCCGACCCAACCCAACTGGAACACCTGACGATGGGCGACGATTCCTACCAGCGCTTTGCCGAGCAATACGAGGCCGGGAAATCGCAGATCGTCTGGCGTCGCATCGTGGCCGACCTCGAAACGCCCATCGGCACCTATCTCAAGCTGGCGCAGGATCGTACCAATACGTTCCTGCTCGAATCGGTGCAGGACGGCGCCATTCGCGGCCGCTATTCGATCATTGGCCTCTTGCCCGACGTCATCCTCAAGGTCGAGGCTGGCCAGGCGTCCATCAATCGTTCTGCCCAGCTCGATCCAGATCATTACGAGCCGCTGAGCGAGGCCCCGCTCGACGCGCTGCGGACGCTCGTGGCCGACAGCAAGATCGAGGTCCCGCCCGGCCTGCCGCCGCAATCAGCCGGCATCTATGGCTTTCTCGGCTATGAGATGGTCCGCTACATGGAAGTGCTGCCCAACAGCAATCCGGACCATCTGCAGCTTCCCGAAGCCACCCTGATGCGCCCCTCGCTGCTGGCCATCTTCGATACGCTCAAGGACGAACTCTATCTCACCGCTCCCATCTTCGTGCGGGAGGGCGTCACCGCCCGGCAAGCCTATGAGGCAGCCGAAGCCCGTATCGAGGAAGCCATTGCCCGCCTGGGCCGTGCCCTGCCCACCACCGCCGCCCTGCCCGACCTTGAGAGTATCGCGATCACCAGCAATACCTCGCGCGAGGACTATTTCGCGATGGTGGCCAAGGCCAAGGACTACATTACGGCCGGCGATATCTTCCAGGTCGTGCTGAGCCAGCGTTTCGAGGCCGAATTCACCCTGCCCGCCACCGCGCTCTACCGCGCGCTGCGCCGCACCAATCCCAGCCCCTATATGTACTTCCTCGATTTCGGCGGCTTTGCCATTGCCGGGTCGAGCCCGGAAGTATTGGTGCGTGTGCAGGATGGCGAGGTCACCATCCGCCCCATCGCCGGCACCCGCAAGCGCGGCGCCACCCCGACCCGCGATGCCGAACTGGCCGCAGAGCTCCTCGCCGACCCCAAGGAACTGGCCGAACACCTGATGCTGCTCGACCTGGGCCGCAACGATGTCGGCCGCGTCGCCAAGACCGGCACGGTCAAGGTCACCGACAAGTTCTTCCTCGAATTCTATTCCCACGTCATGCACATCGTTTCCAACGTCGTTGGCGTGCTCGACCCCAAATATGATTTCGTCGATGCTCTCTCGGCTGGCTTCCCGGCAGGCACAGTCTCCGGCGCCCCCAAGGTGCGGGCCATGGAAATCATCGACGAACTCGAAAAGTCCCGCCGCGGCATCTATGGCGGCTGCGTCGGCTATTTCAGCGCTGACGGCACCATGGATACCTGCATCGTGCTGCGCACCGCCATCGTCAAGGATGGCAAGCTCTACGCCCAGGCTGGCGCCGGCATCGTCGCCGACAGCAGGCCCGAACTCGAGCAGCTCGAATGCGAAAACAAGGCCCGCGCCCTTTTCAGCGCCGCCGAGGAAGCGCTACGCTATGCCGGCGAGGCGAGGATCGGGCAATGAGCACACTCCACAAGCACGGCGCTCTGAGCGCCGCCCACGATGTCATCCCCGCGAAAGCGGGGCCCCCTGTTTATCGATGGCGGAGCGAGTTCTGAAAACGGAGGTTCCTGCTTTGGCGGGAATGACACCGTGGTTGGAATTTGTCTCAGTGGAAAGTCCCGAACATGACCCGCACTCTCGTCATCGATAACTACGACAGCTTCACCTACAATCTCGTCCACTTCCTCGGAGAACTGGGCGCCGACGTCACCGTCTACCGCAACAACAAGATCACCCTCGATGAAATCGCCGCCATGGCGCCCGAGGCGATCGTACTGTCCCCCGGCCCCTGCACGCCCAACGAAGCCGGCATTTGTCTCGCTGCCATCGACCGCTTCAAAAGCCAGATCCCGATCCTGGGCGTATGCCTTGGCCACCAAGCCATCGGCCAGGCCATGGGCGGCGACGTCATCCGCGCGCCTCACCTCGTTCACGGCAAGACCAGCAAGATCCACCACACCGGCAAAGGCCTGTTTCGCGGCCTGAACAACGACTTCGAGGCCACGCGCTACCACTCGCTGACCGTCAAGCCCGAGACCCTGCCGCAAACCCTGCAGGTCACCGCCACCACCGATGACGGCCTGATCATGGGCATGCAGCACAAGACTCTGCCGGTCCACGGCGTCCAATTCCACCCCGAAAGCATAGCCTCGGAAAACGGCCACGCCCTGCTGCAGAATTTCCTCAACATCGCCCGCGATTTCAACGGCCGGAGGGCTGCCTGATGGATATCAAAGCCGCCCTCAACAAGATCGCCGACCGCCGCGACCTGACCGGCGAAGAAATGCGCGCCGTGATGCGCACCATCATGGCCGGCGAAGCCACAGCCAGCCAGATCGGCGCCTTTCTCATGGGCATGCGCATCAAGGGCGAAACGGTGGGAGAAATCGCTGCTGCCGTTTCGATCCTGCGCGAACAGATGGTGCCCGTCGAAGCCCCTGAAGACGCCGTCGACATTGTCGGCACCGGCGGCGATGGCGGGGGCACGCTCAATATCTCCACCGCCAGCGCTATCGTCGTCGCGTCCATCGGCGTCCCGGTCGCCAAGCACGGCAATCGCGCGCTGTCCTCCAAATCCGGCGCCTCCCAGGTGCTCGAAGCCCTCGGCGTCAAACTCGACCTGACCCCGGCCGAAATATCCCGCTGCATCGCCCAGGCCGGCATCGGCTTCATGTTCGCACCCAGCCATCACCCGGCTATGCGCCACGTCGGCCCCTCGCGCGCCGAAATGGGCGTGCGCACCATGTTCAACCTGCTCGGGCCACAGTCCAACCCGGCCGGCGTCCGTCGCTATATGCTGGGCGTCTATGCCGAGGAATGGGTCGAGCCCGTCGCCGCCGCGCTGCTCGCCAATCGCGCCATCAAGGCCTGGGTCGTCCATGGCAGCGACGGGCTCGATGAAATCACCGTCACCGGCCCCAGCTTCGTCGCCCAGATCGCCAATGGCGATCTGCGCAGCTTTGAAGTCACCCCCGAACAGGCCGGCCTCAAGCGGCACGACGCCAAGGATTTGCTTGGCGGCGATCCCACCTATAATGCCAACGCCATGCACGAGCTTTTCGCTGGTGCAACCGGTGCCTATCGCGACATCGTATTGCTCAATACCGCCGCTACCCTGATCGTGGCGGATAAGGCTAGCGACCTCAGCGAAGGCGCTGCCATGGCTGCCGAGGCAATCGACAGCGGCAAAGCAAAACAAACTCTGGCCCGCCTCGTGGCGGTTTCCAACGGACAGGACCAATGAGCGACATCCTGCAGCAGATCGAGGCCTATAAGCGCGAAGAAATCGCCGCGGCCAAAGCCATGCGCCCCTGGGCCGAGGTCGTGGCGCAAGCCCATGACCAGCCCGCGCCACGCGGCTTCACCAACGCGATCAAGGCAAAGCGCAGCCAAGGCAAATATGCCCTGATTGCGGAGGTGAAAAAGGCCAGCCCCTCCAAGGGCCTGATCCGCCCCGATTTCAACCCCGCCGAAATCGCCCGCGCCTACGAAACCGCCGGCGCTGCCTGCCTCTCCGTGCTGACCGACCGCCCTTCCTTCCAGGGCTCGCCCAGCTATCTGATCGAGGCCCGCGCCGCCACCCGTCTGCCCGTTTTGCGCAAGGACTTCCTGTTCGAGACCTATCAGGTCGCCGAAGCCCGGGCCTGGGGCGCCGATTGCATCCTGGTCATCCTCGCTGCCATTGGCGACGACGTGGCCCGCTACCTGCTCGACGCTGCCGCCGAATGGGGCATGGACGCCCTGGTTGAAGTCCATGACCAGCTCGAACTCGACCGCGCGCTGGCTCTAGGCGCCGAGTTCATCGGCATCAACAACCGCAATCTGCGCACCTTCGAGACCACGCTCGATACGTCGATCAACCTTGCCATCGGCGTGCCGAAAAACGTCCTCCTGGTCAGCGAAAGCGGCATTATGAGCCACGACCATGTGGTCAAGCTCGAACAGGAAGCCGGCATCGGCACCTTCCTCGTCGGCGAAAGCCTGATGCGCCAGGACGATGTTGCCGCTGCAACCCGCGCCCTGCTGATGGGCGCGCCCGAGGTCGTCCGCTAATGGCCGAGCCCGGCCTCACCCATCTCAACGAGCGCGGCGAAGCCCATATCGTCGATATCGGCGACAAGGCCTCCACCAAGCGCCGCGCCGTCGCCCAGGCCCGCGTGATCGCCCAGCCGGCAACCGTCACCGCGATTCTGGGCGGCAGCCTTAAGAAGGGCGACGCCCTTGCCGTGGCGCGCATTGCCGGCGTCATGGCCGCCAAGAAGACCGCGGAGCTGATCCCGCTCTGCCATCCGATCCCGCTGACCAAGGTCAGCGTCGACATCTCAGCCGAGAGCGACACCACCATCCGCATCGAGGCCGCTGCCGAAACCACCGGCCAGACCGGCGTCGAAATGGAAGCGCTCGTCGCCGCCTCCACCGCCGCGCTGACCCTCTACGACATGGCCAAGGCCATCGATCGCGCCATGGTGGTCACCGATATTGGCCTCCTCGAAAAGTCCGGTGGCAAATCCGGCGATTTCAAGCGCACGCCATGAGCCTCCTGCCCGTCGAAGACGCCATCGCCGCCATTCTCGTGCGCGTGCCCGCCGTCCGCCCCGAATCCGTCGCCCTGGCCGATGCCAACGGCCGCGTGCTGGCTGAAACGCTCTTCGCCACCCACGACCAGCCCCCCTTCAATGCCAGCGCCATGGATGGCTACGCCGTCCGCGCCGCTGACATCGTTCCCGGCCACCGCCTGACGCTGATCGGCACATCCCAAGCTGGCGCCGGCTTTTCCGGCAGCGTCGCCGAAGGCCAATGCGTCCGCATCTTCACTGGCGCGCCCGTGCCGCCCGGCGCTGACGCGGTCATCATGCAGGAAGAAGCCAGCGTAAACGGCAATCTCGTCAGCTTCACCGAGCAACCCAAGCCTGGCCGCAGCATCCGCGCCATCGGCAACGACTTCGCCACCGGCCAGGCCCTGATCGAAGCCGGCGCCCGCATGGGCCCGATGCAATTGGCCGTGGCCGCCGCTGCCAATGCCCCGATTCTGTCGGTCGCCACGCCCCCCCGCATCGCCCTCCTCGCCACTGGCGACGAATTGGTGCTGCCCGGCTCGCCCCTCGCGCCCGACCAGATCGTGGCGTCCAACAGCTTTGGCCTCGCGCCCATGCTCGCGCCCTATGCCGAACAGGTCACCGACCACGGCATTGCCCGCGATGACCGCACTGCCCTCCGCGCCAAGCTCGAATCAATCTTCGCCGGTGAGCCCGACATCCTGATCACCACTGGCGGCGCCAGCGTGGGCGACCACGATATCGTCCAGGACGTGCTGCTCGAACTCGGCGTGACCCTCGATTTCTGGCGCATCAACATGCGTCCGGGCAAACCCCTCATGTTCGGCACCCGCGGCAAGACCCTGATCTTCGGCCTGCCGGGCAATCCGGTCTCGGCCATGGTCACGGCTACCGTTTTCATCAAGCCGGCTCTGCGCAAATGGCTCGGCTATGCCGAACAACCCCACTGGCGCCTGCCTTTGGCCGGCCCTACCCCGCCCAATTCCGCCCGTCGCCACTTCATGCGCGCCCAGCTCATCCACACGCCGACCGGCCCCGAGCTGATGCCCATTTCCCAGACCGACAGCGGCCACACCTCGTCCCTGTCCAACGCCGACATGCTGATCATCCAGCCAGAATTCGACCCCGGCGCCCAGGCCGGATCGACAGTCGAATCCATGGCGATCGACGCGTTTTGACTGTCGAGTGAAGAAAATCGCGCCAGGCGCGCTGGGGATATTGCGGAACATAACTGGAACACGTATAGTCGTTCTGCCTATGTTCCGAATCCCTGTCGAGGGCCGCCAATGCTGACGCGCAAACAACACGAGCTGCTGATGTTCATCCACGAGCGGATGAAGGAAAGTGGCATTCCTCCCTCATTCGACGAGATGAAGGACGCGCTCGATCTGGCGTCCAAATCCGGCATCCACCGCCTGATCACGGCGCTGGAGGAGCGGGGCTTCATCCGCCGCCTGCCCAATCGGGCCCGGGCGCTCGAAGTGGTCAAGCTCCCCGATTCGATGAACCCATCGCTGGGCGGCCGCAAGGCGCGCTTCGAACCATCGGTCATCGAGGGCAATCTTGGCAAGGTAGCCAGCGCTCCGGCCCGTAAGTCAGCCGGTGAAGACTATGTCCGGCCGGTTTCCATACCCGTCATGGGCCGCATCGCCGCCGGTACGCCCATTGAAGCGATTCAGACCCATTCGCACACCATCTCCGTGCCCCCCGAAATGCTGGGTGCTGGCGAGCACTACGCGCTCGAAGTGCGCGGCGATTCCATGATCGAAGCCGGCATCTTCGATGGTGATACCGTCCTCATCAAAAAGCAGGATCAGGCGAGCACCGGCGAGATCATCGTCGCCCTGGTCGATGACGAAGAAGCCACCCTCAAGCGCCTGCGCCGCAAGGGCAATACGGTGGCTCTGGAGGCCGCAAATCCTGCCTATGAAACCCGCATCTTCCCGCCTGACCGCGTCAAGGTGCAGGGCCGACTGGTTGGTCTGTTGCGGAAATATTGATAGTGGATCGCGCCACGCCCGAGGCGGTGATGGCGGCTTATGCCGAGCGTATCAATCGGCATGACTTTGAGCTGCTGATCCCGCTAATCGACGATGACGCGACCTTTTGGTTCAGCTCTGGCTCCTATCGTGGTCTGGAGCTAGCACGTGCCGCGTTCGAACAGACCTGGCGACGTCTGGCTAACGAGACATATTGGCTGGAAGATATCCGCTGGATTGCCAGGGCAGATGCGGCAGCGAGCTGCGTCTACACCTTTCACTGGCAAACCATCATTGAAGGGCGGCCAGCCAGAGGCAGCGGTAGAGGGACAACAATCCTTGGCAAGCGCGGTGACGCCTGGCGCATTCTGCACGAGCATTTGAGTGCTTTCCCCCAATAAAAAGGCCCGCCAGATTGGCGGGCCTTCTGTTTTTTAGGGCTAGGCGCGCCTAGTGATTGTCGCGCGGAACGCCATTGGTCTGGGCAATGCGCTGATACTTTTCAGCCGGCTTCAGGATGGCGCCGTCGCCAAGCTGACCAACGATGCCGCGCTGGATTTCCTGCCACGGCGTCTGATGCTTGGGATATTTGTAGCCGCCGGCCTCAGCCAGTTCCTGCCGCCGCGTTGCGATTTCAGCATCCGAAATGAGGATGTCGGCCGTGCCCTTGTTCAGATCGATCCGCACCTGATCGCCAGTCTTGAGAATGGCAAGATTGCCGCCTGCCGCCGCTTCCGGCGAAGCATTGAGAATCGAGGGCGAACCCGACGTGCCCGACTGGCGACCGTCGCCGATACAGGCCAGCGAGTGGATGCCCTTCTTGATCAGGTAATCAGGCGGCCGCATGTTCACAACTTCGGCAGCGCCCGGATAGCCGATCGGCCCGGCGCCGCGCATGAACAGCAGCGTATTTTCGTCGATCTCCAGCGACGGATCGTCGATCCGGTGGTGGTAATCCTCCGGACCATCGAACACCACCGCCTTGCCTTCGAACATGCCGGGATGCGCCGGATTGTTGAGGTAGCGGTCGCGGAACTCGGATGAGATCACGCTGGTCTTCATGATGGCGCTGTCGAACAGATTGCCGCGCAGCACCAGGAATCCGGCCTCGGTCTTGAGCGGATTGTCGAAATGCCGGATGACCTTGTCATCCTGGATCGGCGTATTGCGGCAGTTTTCGCCAATGGTCTTGCCATTGACGGTGGGGGCGTTCTCGCGGATCAGGCCCTGCCCCATCAGCTCGTTGACCACCGCCGGCACGCCACCGGCATGATAATAATCCTCGCCCAGATATTCGCCGGCCGGCTGCAGATTCACCAGCAGCGGCACCTTGTGCCCATAGGTCTGGAAATCCTGCAGTTCCAGTTCCACGCCAATATGCTTGGCTATCGCCTGGATATGGATCGGCGCATTGGTCGAGCCACCGATCGCGGAATTGACCACGATCGTATTGATGAAATTGTCCTTGGTCAGGATGTCGGAGGGTTTGAGATCCTCATGCACCATGTCCACGATGCGCTTGCCGGTGCGATAGGCCATTTCCTGGCGATCACGATAGGGCGCGGGAATCGCCGCCGAACCCGGCAGTTGCATGCCCAGCGACTCGGCCAGCGAATTCATCGTCGTGGCCGTGCCCATCGTGTTGCAATAGCCGGTCGAGGGCGCCGAAGAGGCCACCAGTTCGATGAACTGGGCATAGTCGATCTCGCCGGCCGCCATCATCTGGCGCGCCTTCCACACGATCGTGCCCGAGCCGGTGCGCTCGCCCTTATGCCAGCCATTGAGCATCGGCCCGACCGACAGCGCAATGGCCGGAATATTGACCGTCGCCGCGCCCATCAGCATGGCTGGCGTGGTCTTGTCGCAGCCAATAGTCAGCACGACGCCATCGAGTGGATAGCCGTAAAGCACTTCGACCAGGCCCAGATAGGCCAGGTTGCGATCAAGCCCCGCAGTCGGCCGCTTGCCGGTTTCCTGAATCGGGTGCACCGGGAATTCGATGGCAATGCCGCCCGCTTCCCGAATGCCTTCGCGCACCCGTTCGGCCAGCACGATGTGATGGCGGTTACACGGCGAAAGATCGGACCCTGTCTGTGCGATACCGATGATCGGCTTACCCGATTGCAGCTCCTCGCGCGACACACCAAAGTTCATGTAGCGCTCGAGATACAGCGCCGTCATGTCTGGATTTTCAGGATTATCGAACCAAGCGCGCGAACGCAGCTTCTGGGGCTTGCTGGCAGTCATTTCCTCATACCTCACTGTCCGCGCGAGCGGATCGTGCCTCAACGATTGCAGCTTTCTAGCACGGCGTAGCGACGAGTGAACGGAATTCTGCCAAAAAATCATACTTTTTAGCGGCAGGACAAAAAGCCCCGTGTATTGTTCCAAAACGCGCTGGCCCGCTTACCAAATGAGGAGACAGCGTGGCGGCGGTGGGCCCTTGTTCGCTCGCGCTGCAATGACGGAGATTCCTGCTGGCTCCGATGGCGCACTGCGATTAGGGTCGCCGCCGGAACCGGCATGCGGCTCAGGGGAGTGATTTTTGACTGATATCGTGGATTGGGTGGCCGTCGACTGGGGCACATCGAACTTGCGCGCTTGGGGCATAGATGCCGGTGGCAATGTAGTCTTTTCGCGCAGCTCCTCCAAAGGCATGGGCAAGCTGACGCGCGAGGATTATCCGGCGGCTCTGACCGAATTGCTCGATGGCGTAAGCGGGGCCCGCAGCAAGCTCGATGTCATCGTCTGCGGCATGGCCGGCGCCCGCCAGGGCTGGCTCGAAGCCCCCTATCTCGAAGCGCCCACCGATCTGCGCCATCTGCTTGCTGGTGCTGTGCAACCCGCAATGCCCAATGGCTTTGCCGTGTCGATTCTGCCCGGCGTTTGCCAGAAGGCCGGCGCCGACAATGTTATGCGCGGCGAAGAAACCCAACTTCTCGGCCTAGCAGCCCTCCGCCCCGGCTATTCGGGCGTCGTCTGCATGCCGGGCACCCATTCCAAATGGGCGCAGCTCGACGGCACACGCATCGAGCGCTTCGCCACCGCCATGACCGGCGAATTGTTCGAGATTATCAGCACCCATTCCGTGCTGCGCCACTCGCTGACGGGCCCTCTGGATGGCCCAGGCCGCGCGGAAGGCTTTGCCGCCGGCTCGCAGGCGGGCCTCGACCGCCCACAGGACCTGCTTGGCCAATTGTTTCAGGTTCGTGCAGGCTCGCTTCTGTCCGGCCGCGCGCCCGACTGGTGTGCAGGCTTTCTTTCAGGCCTGTTGATCGGCACCGAGATTGGCAGCAATCGTCATCTGATTGGCGCTGAACCCGTGCCATTGATTGGCTCGGCTGCACTTTGCGCGCTCTATGCCGACGTGCTGGCGCAAGCCGGCGCCACCGGCATCCCCGTCGACGCAACAGATGTGGTCCTGGCCGGCCTCAAAGCCGCACGCAGCGCCATTGCCTGATTGGAGTACCCCATGAATCACCGTCACATCATCGCCATCCTGCGTGGCATCACGCCGCCCGAAACGGTCGCGGTCTGCGAGGCGTTGGTCGCCGCCGGGATCACCATGATCGAGGTGCCGCTCAATTCTCCCGACGCGCTGACCAGCATTGCCCTGGCCTCCAACGCCTTGAGCGACAAGGCCGCCATCGGCGCCGGCACGGTGCTGACGAAAAAGCAGGTCTGGGCCGTCGCTGATGCGGGCGGCACGTTCATCGTTTCGCCCGATACCAACAAGGCGGTGATCGAGGAGACAGTCCGCATCCAGATGCTGTCCTATCCGGGCGTTTTCACCCCGACAGAGGCGTTCCGCGCCATCAAGGCGGGCGCTACCGGGCTCAAGTTCTTCCCCGCCGAAGTCCTGGGCGCCAAGGGTATCAAGGCGATCAAGGCCGTGCTGCCGCCTGAAATGCCGGTCTACGCCGTTGGCGGCGCCAATCCCGACAATTTCGACGAGTTCTTCGCTGCCGGCTGCACCGGCTTTGGCCTCGGCACCTATATCTATAAACCCGGCATGGACGTCGCCCAGGTCAGCGAGCGCGCTGCCACCGCTGTTGCCGCATACGACAAGGGCATGACCCAATGACCCAGACGGCAAAACTCCTGCTCGACAGCCAATGCGCTTTGGGCGAAGGCCCGATCTGGCATCCCGGCCGCCAGCAGCTGTTCTTTTTCGACATCAACGAGCAAACACTGTTTGCCGTTACTGCCGATGGCGAGATCGCCGACAGCTGGCTGTTCAATGAGATTGTCGCCGCAGCCGCGATCGTCGATGATCACACCCTGGCGCTGGCCACCGAAACCGGCCTCAAGCAATTCGATCTTGCCACCGGCGGCATGAACCGCATCAACGAGATCGAGGCCGATAACGCGCTGACCCGCACCAATGACAGCCGCGTTCACCCCTCCGGTGCGTTCTGGATCGGCACCATGACCAAGAGCGAGGAAGAGGCCCCGATCGGCTCGGTCTATCACTACCGCAACGGCGCGCTGACCACGCTCAAATCCGGCATTTCGATTCCCAATGCGACCTGCTTTTCGCCCGACGGCGCGATTGCCTATTGGTCCGACACACCGAGCAAAAAGATCATGCAGTGCCCAACCGATCCGGCCACAGGCCTGCCGACGGGCGAATGGAGGCTTTTCGCCGACGTTTCGGGTCATCGCGGCTATCCCGACGGCGCCGTGGTGGATAGCGAAGGCTATTTGTGGAATGCGCGCTGGGGCGGCTCCTGCGTTGTCCGCCATGCCCCCGATGGCTCGGTCGACCGCGTTATCGAGGTGCCCGTGAGCCAGGTCACCTGCCCCGCTTTTGGCGGTCCCGACCTCAAGA
This sequence comes from Devosia sp., assembly GCA_035565135.1. Lineage (GTDB taxonomy): Bacteria > Pseudomonadota > Alphaproteobacteria > Rhizobiales > Devosiaceae > Devosia. The sequence continues at coordinate 18,091 of DATMSY010000109.1, read as the reverse complement.
CGCTGTTCATTACCACCGCCAACAAAAATCTCAGCGCCGAACAGCTTGCTGCCGAGAAGGTCGCCGGCGGGCTCTTTGCCATCGCCGTCGATGTCGCCGGCCTTCCTGAAACTCCCATTGCCCTTTAGAGCCGCATCATGACCACTCCTACCCTCGGCGTTTGCTATTATCCCGAACACTGGCCCGAAGACTGGTGGGACCGCGACGCCGCCCGCATGGCCGAGGTCGGCATCAAATTCGTCCGCATCGGCGAATTCGCCTGGTCCCGCCTCGAGCCCACGCCCGGCGAGCTGCGTTTCGACTGGCTCATCCGCGCCATGGACACGCTCGGCCGCCACGGGCTGAAAGTCGTCTTCGGCACGCCCACTGCAACGCCACCGCGTTGGATGGTCGACAAGCATCCCGATATGCTCGCGGTCGACGCCAGTGGTCGACAGAAGGGCTTTGGCTCGCGCCGCCACTACGATTTCTCCCACCTCGGCTATCGCGAGGAATCCGCCCGCATCACCCGGCTGCTGGCCGATGCGATCGGCGACCACCCCGCCCTGGGCGCCTGGCAAACCGACAACGAATATGGCTGCCACGGCACCACCTATTCGTATTCTCCCGCTGCCGAAGCCGGTTTCCGAACCTGGCTTGCAGACCGCTATGGCACTGTGGAGGCGCTGAACGAGGCCTGGGGCAATGTCTTCTGGTCGATGGAGTACAATCGTTTCGACCAGGTCGAGCTGCCGAACCTGTTGGTTTGCGAGGCCGCGCCGGCGCACGATCTGGATTTCCGCCGCTATTCCTCCGATCAGGTCGCCGCCTTCAACAAGGTGCAGTACGATATCCTCAAGGCCAAGCGGCCCGACCTGCCGGTCATCCATAATTTCATGGGCCGCTATACCGATTTCGACCATTACGATGTAGCCGAGACCCTCGACGTCGCCAGCTGGGACGCCTATCCGCTGGGCCACCTGGCGATGAGCGACGAAGCCGAAGAGGTCAAGCGCACCTATATGCGTCAGGGTGAGCCGGACTATCAGGCTTTTCACCACGATCTCTACCGCGCCGTCGGCCATGGCCGCATGTGGATCATGGAGCAGCAACCCGGGCCGGTAAACTGGGCCAATTTCAACCCCGATCCCCTGCCCGGCATGGCCCGCCTCTGGGCTTGGGAAGCTTTCGCGCATGGCGCCGAAGTCGTCTCCTATTTCCGCTGGCGCCAGGCACCCTTCGCCCAGGAACAGATGCATGCGGGGCTGTTGCGACCCGACAGCGAACCGGCCCCGGCCTATCACGAAGCCAGCCAGGTTGCCGAAGAGCTGCGCGCGACGGGCATTTCCGGCACCGCCGCCAAAGGCCGGGTCGCCATCGTTTTCGACTATCAAAGCGAATGGGCCTGGCAGATCCAGCCTCAGGCCAAGGGTTTCACCCACGGCGCCCATGTCCGCGCGGTTTATGCCGCCTTCCGCAAGCATGGCGTCGATATCGATATCCTGCCCCCCAGCACCAGGAGCTTTGCGGGCTATGACATCGTGGCCATTCCCGCGCTCTTTGCCTGGAATGACGCGCTGCGCGAAGCCATTGCCGATTTCGAGGGCCATTTGCTGCTCGGACCGCGCTCCGGCTCCAAGACGCAGAATTTCTCGATCCCTGCGGCTCTTGCGCCCGACCTTCCGAGCAACCTGCTCGACGCCAAAGTGATGCGCATCGATAGCGTCGATCCCACCCAGGAAATCGAAGTTCGGGGCGGCGGCGGCGCCGTCCGTCATTGGCGCGAGCGGATCGAAACGCGCGCTGAGGTCGAGATCGAGGATGCTGAAGGCTGGCCGGTACTGATCGCCCAGGGCAAGCTGCATTATCTTGCCGCCAGCGGCAACAAGGCGCTGGTCCAGCGCATTGTCGACTATCTGATCGACGAAGCCGACCTGCCCACGCTCCTGCTGCCGGCGGGCGTTCGCTCTCGCGTGCGCGACGGCTTCCGCATCTATGTGAACTATGGTTCCGGCACTGCCACGCTCAATCCCGCCGCCGATGAAGCCGGCTATGTATTGGGCGGCGCCGAAATCCCCGCCGCGGGCGTTACCGTGGCACGACTCGCCAAGGCCGGGTGACATTGGGAACGGCGGTGCGGATTTCGAACCGCCCCGCCGTTTCATCCCACCTCAACCAGTGTACGCCACCGCTTCGCAGTGCCGCAGCGTCGATGAATTGCGGCGGCTGGCACGTCGCCGGCACGCGGATGCGGCTGATCACCAGATCATGCAGGGGACAATCCTCGGCGAAAGCCGCAGCGCTCTTGATTACCGCGATCGAGAATTCCGGCGTCACCGCCACGCATCCAATGCTATCGCAGCGCGCTTCGGCCAATCCCTGCGCGATCTCTTCCTGGTAATGCTGGCTCCAGACTTCGACGGCAAAACTGCCGGTTCGGCCGGTCACCAATCCCACGCCCTCTGCCCCACGCAGCGCTATCGCCTGGGTCGTATCCGCCACCAGGATATCGGGCCGCTGGTCCAGCCCCAGCAGCAGGATCAGCGGCACCGCAACCACCGGCCCCAGCATTCGCCACCAGTCGGTAAGGAAGGCAAACCAGGCCAGCGCCGCCAGCCCGATCAGCATTGCCACCGGCGTCAGCAACGGGTTGCCCGTCAGCCCCTCGCTCCACCCCGCCACCAGCACACCGCCGTCAACCATCCGGTCGATGCCCCAGCCCATGAGGGAAACAGCCGGCCCTTCAATGCCAAACGGCATCAGCAACACCGAAATCACCGCGAATGGCATGATGACGAGGCTCACCACCGGCAGCACCAGCACATTGCCGACAACACCCAGCGGCGCCGTCTGCTGGAAGTGGTAGGCCGAGAACAGGAGCGTCGCGAGGCCGGCGATAAAGCTCGTCATCGCCGTTACCCACACCGTATTTCCCGTTCGCAACAGCCAGCCGCTGCTGCCCTTCACCGGCCGGCGGGGCATTTCAAAATAGCCGATCAGCCCAACCACGGCGGCAAAGGAGAGCTGAAAACTGGGCCGAAATATACTGGCGGGATCGATCACGATGATCAGGAGGGCCGCGATTGCCACATTGCGCATGGTGAGGGCCCGCCGGCCGGCCAGCACCGCTCCGAAGATCAGCGCCAACATGATGGTGGAGCGCAGCGCCGGAACATTGGCGGGCCCGCCAGCCAGCATGAGATAGCCGCCGGCCGCCACCAGCCCGACAATCGCCGCCAGCTTCTTGACCGGCAGCCGCGTGGCCAATGCCGGTATTGCCGCCATGGCCAGCCGCACCAACCAGAACACACCGCCAGCGACGATGGACAGATGCAGCCCCGAAATCGAATAGATATGGGCCAGCCCCGACGCCGCGAGCACGTCGCGCGTTTCGTCGCTCAGCGCGCTCTGGTCGCCCATCACCATGGCGCGCCCGATGGCCGCCGTATCGCCGTCCAGCACCGCATCGATCCGCGCCCCAATGGCGTAGCGCATGCCTTCGATTGTCCGCCCCGGATCAAAGCCACTCGCCGGAGTAATGACGGCAATGTCGCCGATCACCGAGCCGTAAGCGCCAATGCCGGAGAAATACGAATGAAACTGCCCGTCATAGCCACCCGGCAGAACGGGCCCCGGAACCGGGGCCAGCCGGAGGCGTCCCGATATGGTGTCCCCCGGCTCCAAGACCGGCTCGGCCGGAACCAGCAATCGTGCCCGGTTGATAGCGACTGCCCGCGTCGTTCCCAACGGCACCAGCGCGGACACAATGATGCGGCGCTCCTCGGCGTTCGCTGAAATGATCGCGTCGACCCGCCCCTCAAACTCGCCATAAGCAGGAAAGACCAGCATTTTGGTGCCGAACAATCCGCCATGAATCGGCAGCAGGCAAAATCCCGCCCAAAACGCCGAGAACAACACCACTGCTGGCAACGCACGAAAGCGCCAGGCCAGAGCCAAAGCAACACCGAGCCCCGCCGCCACGCCAGCCAGGGCAATTGGCATAGGTTCGAATGGCAATTGCGCATAGGCCGCCAGTCCGAAAATCATTGCAAATGGCAACAGCACGAATAACCGGCGTGCCACCACTGCAGTAGCAAACCCGCTTCGCAGCGACGCTAAAGCGCTTTTGTCATCATGGGTTAGCGGCCAGGTCTGAAGTCTTTTTGGAGCTTTCTTCGGCCGCGCCTTCGCACGTTCCAGCGCCGTTCTTGGCTCAAGTGTTTCTGCCCCTAGCACCCGCCTAGCCCCCGCCCTTGCGCTCGTGCCCCTCTATGGTACACACGGCTCGCAAATTCGTCCAACTTTCCGGTCGCCATGTCTCAGGTTGTCACCCGCTTCGCCCCTTCGCCCACCGGCTATCTGCATATTGGCGGCGCCCGCACGGCGCTGTTCAATTGGGCCTATGCCCGCAAGACCGGTGGCAAGATGCTTCTGCGCATCGAAGATACCGACCGCGAACGCTCGACCGAAGCTGCTGTCACCGCCCTCATCGACGGCCTCACCTGGCTGGGCCTCACCTGGGAAGGCGAGCCGATCAGCCAGTTCGGCCGCGCCGCCCGTCACGCCGAGATTGCCCATGAGCTGGTGAAAATGGGCCACGCCTATTATTGCTATTGCTCGCCCGCCGAGCTCGACCAGATGCGCGAGGAGGCCCGGGCCGCGGGCAAGCCGCCGCGCTACAATGGCTATTGGCGCGACCGCGACCCCAAGGAAGCGCCCGCTGGCGTCGAGCCGGTCATCCGCATCAAGGCGCCGTTGACCGGCGAAATCGTCGTGGACGACCATGTCCAGGGCAAAGTCGTATTCAAAACCGAGAACCTCGATGATTTCATCATCCTGCGCTCGGACGGCACCCCCACCTATATGCATGCCGTGGTTGTCGACGATCACGATATGGGCGTGACCCACATTATCCGTGGCGACGACCACCTGACCAATGCCGCTCGCCAGATCGTCATCTACAATGCCATGGGCTGGACCGTTCCGGAGATGTCCCACATCCCGCTGATCCACGGTCCCGATGGCGCCAAGCTCTCCAAGCGTCATGGCGCGCTCGGTGTTGAGGCCTACCGGCAGATGGGCTACCTGCCCGAAGCCCTGCGCAATTATCTCGCTCGCCTGGGCTGGAGCCATGATGACGACGAGATTTTCTCCACCGAGCAAATGGTGGAATGGTTCAGCCTTGAGGGCCTGAACAAGGGCGCCGCCCGCTTCGATTTCGTCAAGCTCGAGAGCATCAACGGCCACTATATCCGCGAGGCCAAGCCCGATTATCTCTACGACATCATGGTCGCGACAGCCGAGGAAGTCGGCCGCCTGACCGACCTCGAGGGCCTTGTTGCCAATAAGGCCACCGCGCTCGCCGCCCTGCCCGAGCTGCAGCCCCGCGCCAAGACCATTCTTGAGCTGATCGATCTCGCCCAGTTCATCTATGCGTCACGTCCGCTTGCTATCGACGCAGCGGCATCAGCTCTATTGACCACCGATGCCCGTGGCGTTCTGGCCGACATGCAAGAAGTGCTGCGCGGGCTCAACGAGTGGAGCGTGCCGGCCATCGACGCCGCCATGCGGGCACTCGCCGAAACCAAGGGTCTGAAGCTCGGCAAACTCGCCCAGCCTCTTCGCGCCGCCCTCACCGGCCGCACCGTGTCGCCGGGTATTTTCGAGGTCATGGTGTTGATCGGCCGCGAGGAAAGCATGGCTCGCCTGGAGGATCAGATCGCCGCTGTCTAGTGCTATTAGGAGGGTAAGCCTTGCTTACCCATTAGTTGCTTCGGTCGGGCAAAAGCTGGTACCAATCCCGACACACTCAAGACCGCCAAATTTTGCGGCCCCATCCCCACCGAAACTTCCTTCTTTGTGGGGTTCAGGGGCCTTCGAGGAGAGCTGAATGACCGATAAAGTCGCCAAACTCGTCATCGGGGACCAGACCTACGAATTTCCGGTACTGGCCGGATCTGTCGGGCCTGAAGTGATCGACATCCGATCTCTCTACGCCAAGACCGGGCTGTTCACCTACGATCCCGGCTTCACCTCGACCGCAGCCTGCGACAGCGCGATCACCTATATCGACGGCGACAAGGGTGAATTGCTCTATCGCGGTTATCCGATCGACCAGCTTGCCGCCAAGAGCAACTACCTCGAAGTCTGCTACCTGCTGCTCTATGGCGAGCTCCCCAGCAAGGCCCAGATGGCCGAATTCGATGAACTGGTGACCCGCCACACCATGGTGCATGAACAGATGCACTATTTCTTCCGTGGCTTCCGCCGCGACGCTCACCCCATGGCCGTCATGACCGGCGTGGTCGGCGCCATGGCCGCCTTCTATCACGACTCTACCGACATCAATGATCCGCGCCAGCGCGAGATCGCGTCGATCCGCATGATCGCCAAGATGCCGACGATCGCAGCCATGGCCTATAAGTATTCGGTCGGCCAGCCCTTCGTCTATCCGCGCAACGATCTCGATTACGCGGCCAATTTCCTGCACATGTGCTTCGCCGTGCCTGCCGAGGAATACAAGGTCGATCCGCGCATCGCCCGCGCCATGGACCTGATCTTCACGCTCCATGCCGATCACGAGCAGAACGCCTCGACCTCGACCGTGCGCCTTTCCGGTTCGTCCGACGCTAACCCGTTCGCGTGTATCGCCGCCGGCGTTGCCTGCCTCTGGGGTCCGGCCCATGGCGGCGCCAATGAAGCCGCGCTCAACATGCTCAAGGAAATCGGCACTGTCGACCGTATCCCCGAGTTCATCGCCCGTGCCAAGGACAAGAACGATCCGTTCCGCCTGATGGGCTTCGGTCACCGCGTCTACAAGAACTTCGACCCGCGCGCCACGGTGATGCAGGCGACCGCCAAGGAAGTGCTCGACCTGCTCGGCGTGCACAATAACCCCACGCTGCAGGTCGCGCAGGAACTTGAGCGGATCGCGCTCGAAGACCCCTATTTCATCGAGCGCAAGCTCTATCCGAACGTCGATTTCTATTCCGGCGTGATCCTGGAAGCCATCGGCTTCCCCACTTCGATGTTCACCGTGCTGTTCGCCGTCGCGCGCACTGTCGGCTGGATCTCGCAGTGGAAGGAAATGATCGCCGATCCGCAGAAGAAGATCGGCCGCCCGCGCCAGCTCTATAACGGCTCCCCTTCCCGCGATTTCGAGCCGATCGCAACCCGCTAAGACAAGACATAAGGCCGCATCCGATTTGGATGCGGCCTTATTCAATTCTGCCCTCGCGACCTAGCCTCGCTTCCACCAGGCCAATATCCGTTCGGCCGGGTCCTGTCGCGGAGCATCGGCCTCGCCATACTCCATCAAATTCGACATCTCGCCAAAGGCTTCGATCTGGGCCTGACGGGCGGTCTTGTCATCGAGCAAGGTCCGCACAGCACCAAGCAACGGGCCTACATCGGGCTGTGACAGTACCAGTTCCGGTGCCGCCAGGCGCTTGAGGACAATATTGGGTAAGCCAATCATCGGCCGGTTGATCTTCTCATAGACCCGCGCCTGATGCCCATCCATGACATAGCTGATCACCATCGGCACACCGGCCAGCGCCAATTCCAGCGTCGCTGTGCCTGAAACAGCCAAGGCCAGCACGGCCCGTTCGTAAAGCGCGGCTCGCTCGGAACGGTCGGAAATCACCGTAACCGGCACCGGCCAGTCCGCTACCTCGCGCCGCAGCCGCTCGGCCAATGTCGGCAGCGTCGGGATAACGAAACCGCTCACCGTCGGATGATTTGCCACCTCTGCCGCTACCTGCCGGAACAAGGGCAAATGCCGGCGCAGCTCGCCATCGCGGCTACCCGGCAGCAGGATCATGGGGCCGTTATCGACCGCATCCCGCAAAGTGAGCCGCTCGCCCAATGCGGGATGACCCACATAGGCCGTCGGCGGACCGCCGAGCCGGGCCATGACCTCGGGTTCGAACGGCAAGACCGCCAGCACTTCATTGAACAACGGCACCAGCTTGGGCGCCCGCTCCGGCGAGCGCGCCCATACCGAAGGCGCGACATAGAGCAGGATGGGCCGATCATACCCCTTGCGACGCAACCGCTTCGCCAGCAGCGCCGAAAAATCCTGCGCATCGAACAACACGACGATATCGGGCTGGCTTGCCCTGATCGCGCGCGCTGTTTGCTCAATCCGCCACAGCAGCAGGGGCAGCCGTTTCAGCACGTCGGTGACGCCCATCACCGCCAGATCGCTCATGGGGAACAGTGACTGCAGCCCCTGCCCGCTCAGCTCTTCGCCGCCCACGCCGCTCAACTCTATCGGCGTGCGTTCGCGCAACCGGCGGACCACATCGGCGGCAATTCTGTCGCCCGATGGTTCGCCGGCCAATACGAAAAGCTTGAGCGGCTGCGCAATTGGTAAGGTCATGCGTTGCCGCTCCGCTTTAGCGCCTATTCGAGCGTTGGACCATTGCGAGGCAACAGGATCGGCCGATCCGACGCCGCCTGGATGAAAGCCACCACGTCCTGCACCAGGGCATTGCCCTTGAACAGTTCCGCTGCATCCTCGACGCGCTCACGCAGGGTTCCATCGCTGGCAAAGATCATGCGATAGGCCGCACGCAGCTTATGGATCGCCTCGCGATCGAACTTGTAGCGCTTGAGCCCGACCAAGTTCAGCCCCGTCAAAATGGCCCTGTTGCCGACAGCCATGCCATAGGGGATCACGTCGCCATCGACCATGGAATGGGCGCCGATAAAGGCGTGCGCTCCCACGCGGGTAAATTGGTGCACGACACAGCTGCCACCGAAAATGACATTGTCGCCAACCTGGCAATGACCGGCAATACCCACATAATTGGCCATTATGACATTGTTGCCGATAATGGCGTCATGGGCAACGTGAGCGCCGGCCATGATCAGGCAGTCATCGCCGATCTTGGTCAGCATCCCGCCGCCTTCCGTGCCGGGATTGAGCGTCGCTCCCTCACGGATCGTGCAGCGCTCGCCGATCACCAGGCGGGAATTTTCGCCGTGATACTTGCGATCCTGCGGCTGAAGGCCCACCGAGGCGAAAGGAAATATCCGCGAGCCCGCGCCAACTTCCGTATGGCCGTCCACGACGGCGTGGGAAACCAGTTCCACATTGTCATGCAGGATGACATTGTCACCCACAATGGAATACGGGCCGATCTTGACGCCCTTGCCGATACGCGCGTTTGCTCCGACAATCGCTGTCGGATGGATCGCGGCATCGCTCACGATGTCGCCTCGATGATCATGGCAGTGATCTCCGCTTCTGCGATTACAGTGCCTTCAACAATAGCCTTGGCTTCATAGCGGCCGACATTCCGCCGGCGTTGAATCTTGGCGATATGAAACTCGATAACGTCGCCAGGGCCGGCCGGCTTGCGGAACTTGGCCTTGTCCACGCCCAGCATCAGGACGATATTCTTCTTGCCGCCGCCAGCATCATGTTTGATCACGATCGCACCGGCCGTCTGAGCCATGCCTTCGATGATCAGCACGCCCGGGAAAATGGGATTCTCGGGAAAATGCCCCTGGAAAATCGGCTCATTGAAGGTCACGTTCTTGATGCCCACGGCCGTCTCGTCGCCGTCGATCTTGATAATCTTGTCGATCATCAGGAACGGATAGCGGTGGGGCAGGCTTCTGAGGATTTCGGCGATATCCATCGCCGCAAGTTCAGTGCCCTCTGTCGCGCTGTCGGTCATCCCCGCTTGTCCCCTTTTGATAGTTTGCGCATCGTGGCGATCTCTCGCCAAAAATCTCTTATATCCTGCGCCGGAGCTCCGGCAAGTTTCGATCCTGCCGGCCAGTCCTTGGTGACCGCAGCCCGGCCATGCACCACCGAACCCGCCCCGATCGTCAAGTGGCCGGAAGTGCCAGCCCCGCCGCCCATCAGGACACTGTCTTCGATAATGGTCGACCCTGCCAAGCCAGTCATCGCCGCGATGATGCAATTGCGGCCAATCCGGCAGTTGTGACCGATCTGCACCAGATTATCGATCTTGGTGCCTTCCCCGACCATCGTATCGCCCAGAGCGCCGCGATCGATGGTTGAATTGGCCCCCACCTCGACCCGGTCCTGCAACAGCACGCGACCCAATTGGGGCAGCTTACGGTTGGCAGTGCCGAAATCCAGCCAGCCGAAGCCCTCGGTGCCGATGCGCACGCCCGAATGAATCACCACGTCATTGCCGATATGGGCGCATTCGATGGTGCAATTGGCGGCGATAACGCAATTGCGGCCGATAGTGACGCCCGCTCCGATTACCGTATTGGCGCCGATGATGGTGCCTCGGCCGATCTCGACTCCCGCGCCAACCACGACATTGGAACCCAGGGTCACGTCGCGCTCGAAGATCGGCGCACCCAAATCGTCCCGGCCGGCAGAAATGACCGAACGGGTATTGGACGGATAGAGCTGGTCCAGAATATCGGCGAAGAGGTGATGCGGCTTATCGGCAACGATAGCGATAGTGCCTGCGGGCACCGCTTCGCGCAAAGCCTGCGATACGATGACCGCCCCCGCCGACGTCTTGCGCAGCGCATCGAGATAGTCCGTATGCGCAGCCAGAGCCAGTTCGTCCGGCCCGGCAAGGTCCAGCTCGGCTGCCCCCGAAATAACCGGGTCGCTCTTGGCTACGGGCGGGAATAATTCGCCCCGGCCAACCGCGTTCAGGATGGCGCCAAGCGTCGCCGTTCCGGCGAAACGATGAAATCGGGTATCGACCATGTCATCACTTAAAACAGTTGAGCCGCGGCGCTACCGCCCCGCGGCTCAATAACTGAATTACTGCACTTAAGACTAGAGCAGAGTTTGCAGCGTCAGCTGGAACAGCTGGGTGCGGTCCTCGGTCGACTTGTTCAGCACGTGGGCGAAGTCGCCACGCAGCGGGCCAAACGGCGAGTCCCAGATCAGCGAAGCACCAATCGACGTCCGCCAGGGCGAGTCGACGCTATTCGGATCGATCGCATTCCCATTGCTGTTCGGCAGGTCCGAACCGCTGATCCAGGCAGCATCCGCCCAAACCGCACCCGACAGGCCATAGGTCTCAGGCAGGATCGGCAGCGGGAACTCGATTTCACCCGAGATACCGGCATAGAGCGTAGCGCCCAGATACTGGTCACCCACGATGCGCGGGCCCAGGCCACGGCTTTCGAAACCACGGATCAGCTGCGAACCGGGCATGAAGGCTTCAACAGGGCTGACACCGTCGCCGCTGAAGTCATTGATCACACCGGCCTGACCGCGGACGCTGGCAACGATACCGCTATCGTCGAGCAGCGGAACGAAGTAGCGAGCCCGAGCTTCTGTCTTCAGCAGGTTATGATCCCAGCCGATATACTGCTGCGTAAAGGTACCATAGAGACCTTCAGTCGGGTTCTTGGTGTCATCGACGCCATTCCAGGTCAGCGTATAGCCAACGAATGCCTTGTAGTATTCGTCGCCGTCGTTGACGAGCAAGGACGTATACGTCCCATCGGTATCGGAGATGAGTTTGCGCTCCGCGCCGACAAAGACGGTGGCCGACAGGTCACTGATGATCGGCATGCTGGCACGCAGCTGACCACCGGTCGCCTGAACGCCATAATAGTTCCGGGAATTCTCGTCGGTGATGCGATGGTAGGCATCGACGCCCGCAGCAACCTTGAGACCCATGAAGCGAGGCTCGGTGAACGAGAAGTCGAAGGTACGACCCGATTCCGACGCACCGATAGCAGCACGCAGATACTGGCCACGACCCAGGAAATTACGTTCGGTCAGCGAGATTTCGCCCAGGATACCTTCCGAGGTCGAGTAACCGGCGGTCGCACCATATTCACCGGTCGACTGTTCGGTCACAGCGATGTTCAGCACGACCTTGTCGGCAGACGAACCAGGAGCGGTCGACAGCTGCACGGCGGAGAAGAAACCAAGCGCTTCGATATTCTTGCGGCCACGGATCACCATGGAACGGTTGAAGGGGTCGCCTTCACCGAATTCCAGCTCGCGCCGGATCACGAAATCGCGGGTCTTGGTGTTGCCGGTGATGTTGATGCGCTCGACATAGATGCGAGCACCCTCGTCCACCAGATAGGTGACGTTGAAGCGACCATTGGTGACGTCACGATCGAGGCGAGCCCGAACATCGGCAAAAGCATAGCCCTGCGACGTGGCCTCATAGGACATGTCCTCGATGGTCTTCTGCAGATCGGTAACCGAATAGCCACCACCCTCGCGGGTGTCGACCGAACCGGTCAGCGCATTGGTGTCCAGACCAGCAATGCTGGTCTCGATGCCAACCTTGCCGAAGCTGTACTTCTGGCCTTCGTTGATCGTGAAATTGATGAAATACGCATTGCGCGACGCATCGAACTCGCCGACCGAAGTCACCTGCGTGTCGGGATAGCCGCGATTGGCGTAGTAAAGACGGATGCGCTCACGATCGACGGCGATCTTCTGCTCATCGTAGTTGTCGTCCTTGAAAAGCCAGCTCAGAATGCCGGTTTCCTTGGTGAGCATGGCACCCTTGAGGTTGCCGGAATTGAACGCATTGTTGCCGGTGAAGTTGATCGCGGCAATGCCGGCGCGCTCACCTTCATTGACCACGAAGGTCACGCGAACGCGGCCATCTGCCGTCGCCTCAGTACGCGGGGTCACCGTGACGCCACGGAAACCGTCGCGATCATAGGCCTGACGAATGCTCTCGGCATCAGCGGCCAAGCGCTGCTGCGAGAAGATGCCCGAGGCCGACATATCGACCATGGTGAGCAGCTGCTTGTCGGAGAAGCGGCGGTTACCCTCGAACAATACCGAGCCAACAAGCTGTTGCTGGGCATGAGCAGAGACAACGCCAAGAAGCGGAACACCGGAGCCTGCCAGCGGGGCAGCGCCCAGGATAGCCAGCGCGAAGAAAGCGCCGCGCATCAGCTTGGTGGGGTGGATCATATTTTTATTGCCTTCTGCGACCAGGCCCGAGGATTCGCCATGCACAGCGCTCCCCCAAGCAAACTCCATTGCACCGTTTTACCGTCTTTTTAACCAACGGCAAGGCGGAAGCCTCGACGCGGTTAGCAAATGATTGGTGCCCTTGTATTCCTGCAACACCTTGCGAACCAAGGCTAACCAGAGGTTAACCCAAGGTTCTGAGATAAGCGAACAGTGTGTCGTTAAAGAGCGTGAACACCATCAGGGCCAGGACCAGGGCAAATCCGAAACGGAAGCCTATTTCCTGAACTCTCATGCTGAGCGGTCGCCCTCTCACAGCTTCGACGAGATAGTACAATAAGTGCCCGCCGTCGAGCATGGGTACGGGTAAAAGGTTGAAGATTCCGATATTAAGCGACAACAAGGCTGTCAGATTGATGAGCGCGACAATGCCCAAAGTCGCCACTTGCCCGGAAACCTTGGCCACTTTGACCGGTCCACCCAGCTGCTCGACATCACCCCGGCCGACGAAGAAATCCCCAAGAAAAGCCCCCGTGCGCTGCACGATGAAGCGGATTTCCTCAAAGGTCATCCCTACCGCCTCCACCGGACCCGGCCGATAGAGCGTCACATCGGCCTCATCGATGGTTCGACTCACGCCAATCCGCCCAATGCGCTGATTGTTGCCGAAACGGTCCTGCGTCTCGACCGCCTCCGGCACCAGATCGAGGGTCCGCTGGGCGCCATCGCGGTCGACCACAATGCTCACATGCCGCTCGGGTGCGGTCGCGATGAAGCGCTGAAAGTCATCGAAGCTGCGCACGGCATAGCCATCCACCGACACGACGCTATCGCCCGCCTGCAGCCCCGCTGCTTCCGCAACGGAGGCGACAGTCACCTCTCCGATGACCGGCGGCACCGTATAGCGGCCGTACCCCACCAGAAGGCCGTAGAGAATGACGAAGGTGAGGATGAGATTGGCAACCGGCCCAGCCACGACAACGGCGATGCGCTGCCAGACATTCTTGTTGGCAAACAGGCGAGGCGCCAGTTCCGGATCGGCATTGGCCACACTCTCGGCATCGGGCACGCTCGCTGCGTTCATGTCGCCGACAAACCGCACATAGCCGCCCAGCGGAATCGCGGAAATTCGCCAGCGCGTACCGTGGCGATCATCCCAGCCGATCAGCTCGCGGCCGAACCCGATCGAAAAGGTCTGGATCGCCACCCCGTTCCATCGGGCAACGAGGTAATGGCCCATCTCGTGGACGAAGACGATAACCGTAAGCACCGCCAGGAACGGAACGACGTAGGAAAGCAACCAGAATGCAAAGTCGAACATGTCGGTCCTTATCGAGCCGGCCGCACCGGCGGCCGAGTCATCACCAATGGAGCAGGCCCTCGGCGACGGAGCCGAACCCGGCATGCAACCCGCCGACAATCACGACCAGCAACACGCCGAATGTAAGGCTGTCGAGTCGATCCATCAGGCCGCCATGCCCCGGAATGATATCGCCGCTATCCTTGATGCGGAAATGACGTTTGATTGCGCTCTCGCAGAGGTCGCCCGCCTGCCCCAGCACGCTGATGGCAATGGATAGCACCAGTCCAATCCACCAAGGCGAATCCGTCACCACGATCCAAACCAGCATCCCGGCCCCTACCCCCAGGGCAAGACCGCCAAGCGCACCCGACCAGGTTTTGGAGGGCGAAATATCGGGCGCCAGCTTCTCGCCGCCGATCTGACGGCCAGTAAAAAACGCTGCAGAATCAGTCATCCACACGACAGTGCCGAGATAGACGCCAGCCCAGACCCCCGCCATGCCCGTGCCGCGCATGGTCAGCGCCGCAATGATGATCGCGCCATAGACAACAAGGCCCAGCACCCGCCACCACATGCCCTCGCCGCGCATCGCAAGCACAATCGCACAGGCCACCGCGATGACGGCGGCACTACCAAGCGCTCCGGCCAGCGGAAAAACCAGGCCGGACAAAGCCACCAGCCCGATAAGCACCATGCCGACAGGCGTCAGAGGCGCACGCGACACCATGGTTTCCCATTCGCGATAAGCACCGCCAAACACCCCGCCAACGACAGCCGCGAACAGATAACTGCCCACATAAAGCGCCGTGGCGGTCAGGGCGATCAGGACGGCGGCGGAGGCGAGACGTGGCCCCAGATCGGCCCACAAGCGGCGGCGATTGGCAGGTGGCTCTGACGAGGAATCGCCTGGATTGGTCAAGGTGCTGCCGCCTCGATCCCGCCGAACCGCCTGACTCGCTGGGAAAAAATCTCCAGCACGCGGAGGAATGTGGTCTCGTCAAAGTCCGGCCAGTATTCGTCAACAAAGACGAATTCCGAATAAGCCGCCTGCCAAAGCAGGAAATTGGAAATGCGCTGCTCGCCGCTGGTGCGCACGATGATGTCAGGATGCGGGATGCCGGTCGTGTAGAGGGCCGCCTCGATGGTTGCCTCGGAAATCTGCTCCGGCGCCAGGCGGCCCGCAGCGACTTCGCGGGCAATTCGCCGCGTCGCATCGACGATTTCGGCCTTGCCGCCATAGTTGAAGGCGACAATCAGCACGAGGCCCGTATTGCCCGCCGTCTTGGCCTCGACATCGTCGATCAGCCGGATCAGCGAAGGCTCCAGCCCCTCGCGGGAGCCGATGATCCGCACCTGCACATTGTTGCGGATAAGCCGTTGTAAATCCGACGCAACAAAGCGGCGCAATAGATTGAAGATGAAGACGATTTCATCTTTCGGACGCGTCCAGTTTTCCGACGAGAAACTGAACACGGTAAGGTTGGCCACGCCATAGTTGATGCACAGTTCAACGAGGTTGCGGAGAGCCTTGACGCCCTCGATATGCCCCTCGGTGCGGCGCTTGCCCCGCGCCTTCGCCCAGCGGCCATTGCCATCCATGATCACGCCAAGATGCGCCGGAATGCGCAGCGAGGCGCGCGGTGCAATTTCGGCGATGCTGGCGGGGTCGATGGACATCCACGCTCTCCTGGCGCAGTGGGAGCAAGCTTAGACCTGCATGATTTCCTGTTCCTTGGCGGCGACGACCGTATCGATTTCGGCCACGGCCGCATCGGTCGCCTTCTGCACCAGATCGCTCTGCACGCGGGCATCGTCCTGGCTCATATCGCCGTCTTTTTCCGCCTTCTTGAGCACATCCATGCCATCACGGCGAATGTGACGGACAGCCACGCGAGCCTGCTCGGCGTAGTTGTGCGCGACCTTGGTCAGCTCGCGGCGACGCTCTTCGTTGAGCTCGGGCAGCGGCACACGGATAATCTGCCCCTCCCCCATCGGGTTGAGGCCCAGGCCGCTATCGCGGATCGCCTTCTCGACCGCATTGGCCATCTGACGATCCCAGACCTGCACGCTCAGCATGCGCGGCTCAGGCACAGTCACGGTGGCGACCTGGTTCAGCGGCATGCGCGAACCATAGGCCTCGACAGTCACCGGCTCCAGCAGGCTTGCACTGGCGCGGCCCGTGCGCAGCCCGCCCAATTCGTCACGCAGCGAGGTGATCGATTTCTGCATGCGGCTCTTGAGTTCGCTCAGGTCGTAAGTGGCGGCCATGGCTAAAGTCCTTCTCGGCTAGTTCGACGCGCTGACCAGAGTGCTTCGGGTCTGGCCGGCAAGCACGCCGGTCAACCCGCCCGGATCATCGAGCGCATATACGATTATCGGCATGGAGTTGTCGCGGGCAAGCGCGAATGCGGCAGTATCCATGACCTTGAGGTTTTTCCCGATGACTTCGTCATAACTGATCGTGTCATAGCGAAGGGCATCGGGATTCTTCATCGGGTCATCCGAATAGACCCCATCGACCTTTGTACCCTTGAGCACGACGTCGCATTCGAGCTCGATGGCGCGCAGTGTCGAAGCCGTATCGGTGGTAAAGAACGGATTGCCGATCCCCCCGCCGAGCACCACGACAAAGCCCTCTTCCAGTGCCGACTTGGCGGCGCGGGCGGTGAACGTGTCGGCCACATTGGGCATGGTAACGGCGCTGAAGGCCTTGGACTTGACGCCCTGGCGGGAGATCGCATTGCTGAGCGCCAGCGCGTTGATCATGGTGCCGAGCATGCCCATCAGATCCGCGGTCACGCGATCGGTGCCATCTGCTGCGCCGGCCATGCCGCGGAAGATATTGCCACCGCCGACCACGATGCCGATCTGTACGCCCGTATTGGCGACATCGGCGATCTGCTTGGCGATGCCCTGCAGGAAAGGTGGCTCTATACCGAAGGAATTATCCCCCGCCAGCGCTTCGCCCGAGACCTTGAGCAGAATGCGTTTGTAGGCAGGCGCCATCGGCAAAACCCCTTGGTAACAAAAAATGATGGGGCACCGATTCCGGCGGCACCCGAGCGACACTAAGCAATAGCGCCGCCAAGGGGAAGCGCTGCATCTGTGGAAATGATGCAACGGCGTCATGCACTCGATCCCGGGCCAAATCATGGCCGCCGGGAGAGCGGCGGACGGGCCCGGAGGCCCATCCGCAAATCGGCTTACTTCACGCCGGCAGTGGCGGCGACTTCGGCAGCAAAGTCGGTCTCGACCTTTTCGATGCCTTCGCCCAGGGCGAAACGCACGAACTTGGTCAGCTTGATCGGAGCGCCGACATCCTTCTCGGCATTCTTGATCACGTCCGCGACCTTGGTCTCGCCATCGACGACGAACACCTGGCTGAGCAGGGTGACTTCCTCGAAATACTTGCGCATGCGGCCTTCGACCATCTTTTCAGCGATCTCGGCGGACTTGCCCGATTCCTTGACCTGCTCGAGAATGATGGCGCGCTCGCGAGCGACCACATCCTGATCCAGTTCGTCGGGAGAAATTGCCTGCGGCTGGGCAGCGGCAATGTGCATGGCGAGCTGCTTGCCGAGGCTCGACAGGGCAGCCTTGTCGCCGGTCGACTCGAGAGCCACCAGGATGGCGATCTTGCCGAGGCCCGGCTTGACCGCGTTATGCACATAGCTTTCCACCACGCCGTCGGTGACCGAAACGGTCTGCGTGCGGCGCAGGTTCATGTTCTCGCCGATCTTGGCGATGGCTTCGGTCAGTTCGGCCGAAACCGAATGGCCCGAACCGGGGAACGGCATTTCGCCGAGCTTGACCACGTCGCCATCGGCGTCGAGCGCCAGCTTGGCAACATTGCTCACGATCGACTGGAACTGCTGGTTGAGCGCAACGAAGTCGGTCTC
>DATMSY010000108.1:0-4780 GCA_035565135.1 Devosia sp. | reverse complement strand
GCCGTCGGTGAAGCTGACGCCGGTATACATGCGGGGACGCCTGAGATCGATATCGGAGCCCGGCTTGATCAGATTGTCGAAGTCGGAAGTGGCGATCATCTCGGCCAGGATTGTGGCCGTAGTCAGCATCGCCTCGGTTTCGTCCTCGCCATATTTGCGCCGCTCGGCATTCTGTACCACGAGCACGCCCAGCGTCTGCCCGGCCCGCAGCACCGGCACGCCGAGAAACGCGAAATAGCGGTCTTCCCCGGTTTCGGGACGATAGGCAAAGGCGGGATGGGACGGCGCATCGTCCAGCGACAGCGGCTCCGCCTCGGCCGCGATCAGCCCGACCAGGCCCTCGCCCAGCCGGAGCGTGGTCATATGCACCGATTCCTTGGCCAGGCCCTTGGTGGCGAACAGTTCCAGCGCCCCGTCATCGCGCAGCACATAGAACGAGCACACATCGGCCCGCATGTTCTCGGCGATCAGCGAAACAATCTTGTCGAGACGTTCCTGGCTCGCCAGGGGCTCCGCCATCGTCTCGCGCAATTGCCGCAGCAGCACCCTCGGGCCACCTATGGACGTAACCATGCCTTATTGGCGGCCCGCAAAAGCCGCCCCCCTGCTTAAGGGCGCGGCCGAGATCCCCTCAACTGATCTCAGGCGTCCTTCTTATCCAACCCGTAATAGGTGTGCAGCGCGCGAACCGCAAGCTCAGCATATTGCTCATCGATCAGCACCGAGGTCTTGATTTCCGAGGTGGTGATCAGCTGGATATTGATGCCCTTGTCGGCCAAAGCCTTGAACATCGAGCTCGCAACGCCCGCATGGCTGCGCATGCCCACGCCCACGACCGAGACCTTTGCCCCGCCCTTGGAGCCCGAGAGCCGGGCATATTCGATGCGATCTCCCGCATTCTCCAGCGTCTTGATGGCCTTGTCATATTCGCTGTCAGGCACGGTGAAGGTAATATCCGTGGTCGCCCCGTCATCGGCGATATTCTGCACGATCATGTCGACGATAATGCCCTGGTCGGCCAGCGTGCCGAAAATGGCCGCGGCCACGCCCGGATTGTCCTTGACGTCGCGCAGGGTGATCTTGGCTTCCGCCTTGGCGAGCGTCACGCCCGAAACGATCTGCTTTTCCATGATCTCTTCCTCATCGCATACCAACGTGCCGGGCACGCCCGGGCTCCCATCCGGCGCCAGCTGCGGCGCGTCCGGGTCATCAAAGGTCGACCGGACCAGCAGGCGCACCTTATGCGCCATGGCCATTTCCACCGAGCGGATCATCAGCACCTTGGCGCCGAGCGAGGCCATTTCCAGCATTTCCTCGAAGGAAATCTTGGTCAGCCGCTGCGCCTTGGGCACGATGCGCGGATCGGTCGTGTAAACACCGTCCACATCGGTATAGATATCGCACCGATCCGCCTTGATCGCCGCCGCCACTGCCACCGCCGACGTATCCGAGCCGCCCCGGCCCAAAGTGGTGATCCGCCCATGCGGAGAAATGCCCTGGAACCCGGTAATCACCGGCACCCAGCCATCGGTCAGGCGCTTATTGAGTTCGGTCGGATCGATCTCGGTAATCCGCGCCGCGCCATGCGCGTCATCGGTATGGATCGGCACCTGCCAACCCGCGAAAGACCGTGACTGGATGCCCATTTCGCTCAGCACAATGGCCATCAGGCCCGCGGTCACCTGCTCGCCCGAGGCAACCACGGCGTCATATTCACGCGCATCATGCAGCGGGCTGGCCTCATTGACCCAGCCGACCAGTTCATTGGTCTTGCCGCTCATGGCCGAAACGACCACCGCCACCTCATTGCCGGCATCGACTTCGCGCTTCACATGGCGCGCCGCCTGGCGAATACGTTCGACAGTGGCGACCGATGTGCCACCGAACTTGACGACTATGCGGGCCAAGACCCCACCCCGTTCCTCCGGCAGAACCCGCCGGTACGCTCTCATTTCGGCCGGGGACATACGACAAAGCCAGGGCGCGATCAACTGGAGAACGCGCGCCTGCGACTCCCCGCGCCTTGCCCCAGCCGCTTCAAACGGGGCATATGGAGACCAAACGGAGTTCTCCCATGAGCCAGACCACCATCAATGATGCCGAGATCGCCAAATTCACCGCGATGGCCGAGGAATGGTGGGATCCCAAGGGCAAGTTCAAGCCGCTGCACAAGTTCAGCCCCGTGCGCCTGGCCTATATCCGCGATCACCTGCTGACCCGCTTCGGCCGCGACGCCGGCGCCATGCGGCCCTTCGAGGGCCTGACCATTCTCGATGTCGGCTGTGGCGGCGGCCTGCTCTGCGAGCCCCTGGCCCGGCTGGGCGCGACCGTCACCGGGATCGACGCGGCCGAGCGCAACATCACCATTGCAAAACTCCATGCCGAGCAATCGGGCCTCGATATCGACTATTCTGCCACCACCAGCGAAGCCCTCGCCGCCACTGGCAAAACCTATGACATGGTGCTCAGCATGGAAGTGGTCGAGCATGTCGATAACGTGCCGCTCTACATGAAAAGCTGCGCCGACCTGGTCAAGCCCGGCGGCCTCATGCTGACCGCCACGCTCAACCGCACCGCCCGCGCCTATGCCCTGGCCATTATCGGCGCCGAACGCGTCCTGCGTTGGCTGCCCGTCGGCACCCATGATTGGAACAAGTTCCTCACCCCCGACGAGATCAAGGCTCTCTTGACCCGCAATGGCCTCCGCATCACCGGGGAAACCGGGGTGGTCTATCACCCCCTGGCCGACGAATGGCGCGCCTCGCGCGACATGGCCGTCAATTACATGATCATGGCCGAGCGGCCTGCCCTGAGCTAAGCTCGACGCGACCGAGGGAGCTTCCAATGCGTATCCTTGCCGCCGCCCTGGCGCTGATCCTGACCACCAGCCCCGCTCTGGCCCAAAACACCGATGACGACGTCTTTGCCGCTTTGGAAGGCGTCTATGGCATCGAGGAGGCCGGCAATTTCGAGGCCTATTTCACTGCCCTCACCACCGCCTTTGCCGAGGACGACCGCGCGACGATAGCGGCCATGGGCGGCTATCCCTTCGAAGTCGCCGCCAATGGCGAGCTCTACGACATCCTCGCGCCCGAAGACCTGATCGCCAATTTCGATGCCCTGCTGCTGCCCGAAACCGTGGACGCCATTGCGGCCCAGGATTATGCCGATCTCATCGTCACCGATGAGGGCGTGGGCTTTGCCAATGGCGCTTTGTGGCTTGCCAATGTCTGCGCCGATGAGGCATGTGCCTCCAGCGACTGGTTGATCACCCGGATTTCAAATTGACCTCCGCCCTATGCCGGACATAATTTTTTAATGTGCTGCGCCCAATCTATGCCGGGCGCCGCCCGCCGACCCAGCTCTGGAACTATCGTGAAGCTCAAATTCGCCCTGCCCCTCGCCTGCATCCTGCTGGCAAGCATCGCTCCTGTGGCTCAAGCCCAGCAAGTGTCCGACTCTGTCGAACGCAACGTCTTCGTCATGGGCGGGCCGTTCTCGGATGGCTATTTCGGGGACACGCTGGCCTTCTGGAATGTCAATTACGAGAGCAATTTCTTCGTTGGCATGGGCTATCAGCAATTCTTCCACCAGGTGCCCCAGGGCCTCAAATTCGGCGTCGAAGCCGGTTTCGGCGCCCGCATCGGCGACAAAAGCTCGGCCGAAGCCTGGGCCGGCGCCGTGATCCGCTATGACGGCTGGCAGCTGGGCGACTTCCGCATTGCCACATCGATCACCGGCGGCTTCTCCGTAGTCACCGACCTGATCGGCGCCGAAGCGACCCGCGCCGAGCAGAACGGCGTCGATGGCGCGCCCTTCCTCTATTATCTCGGCCCCGAAATCGCCATTTCCCACGCCGCCGCCCCCAATTGGGAAGTCCTCGGCCGCGTCCAGCACCGCTCAGGCGGCTTCAGCACCATCGCCAACCTCGACGGCTCCAACGCCGCCACCCTGGGCCTGCGCTACAAGTTCTAGTTTTTTCGCTGCCCGCAGAACGGCCGAGGAGGGCGGGGTGGCGCGGTGACGAGCCCCGATCCTTCAGCCCCTTCGCCAATGCCTTCCCACCCTCAATGTCATTCCCGCGAAAGCGGGAACCTCCGTTTTCTTCCTCGCTTCCGCAAAACAGAGGTCCCCGCTTCCGCGGGGATGACACGGTGGGTAATTGTTAGTTCAGGACACTATCCCTCCCACCCGCCAGCCTCAGATAGGTTGCGATGCATCGGCTCCATCCTCCCCTCGCCCCTCAGGGGAGAGGGTAGCGGCGCCGGGAGCGCAGCGACCTGGCAGAGCTGGGTGAGGGGTGCCATGCTGGTGCATCACGCCATGCCGCAGCACCGCACCCCTCACCCCAACCGAATTCGCAAACGCGAATTCGGTGAGCTCCGCCGTCGCCCCCCTCTCGGAGAGGTGCCGCCCGGTGGTTGTGACAGGATCAGAACTCAAACCACCCACAATGTCATTCCGGCGGAAGCCGGAATCCATGCTGTGCCCTCTCCCCACCCTGGATCGTACCGATGGCCTTCAGCCTGGATCCCGGCCTCCGCCGGGATGACACCGAGCATGTGGCACTATTCACCTCCCCCCACCAGCCTCCAGATATGTTGCGATGCATCGGCTCCATCCTCCCCTCACCCCAACCGAATTCGCAAACGCGAATTCGGTGAGGCTTCGCCGTCGACCTCTCCCCTCCCGGGGAGGTGCTGCCCGGGTGGTTGTGACAAGATCGAATCTCAAACCACCCACAATGTCATCCCGGCGAAGGCCGGAATCCATGCTGTGT
>DATMSY010000107.1:0-33666 GCA_035565135.1 Devosia sp. | reverse complement strand
TGCTGTGCTTGAAGAATTGCTCGATGCGGGTGCGGAAGTGCCTGGCGGTGAATTGGGGGCCCAGGAACTCGAAGGAATAGCACATGTGCAGCTTGTCGCCGCCCGAGGTGTATTCGGCCATCAGTTCCACGGCCTTGTGGCTGTCGCCGACCTCGCCCACCGAGGTGGCGCCGGGGAATTGGTCAAGCAAAGCGCGGACGCGCTGCAGGAAGGCGACGTTTTCCGGCTGGCTCTTGGAATATTTGTGCTCCTGCATGTCATAGGGATTGACCGCATAGGGCAGATGCTCGTCGCGCTTGTTGGGCGGGTTGGAGCGCAGTTTCTTGTCGTGGAAATAGTAATTGACGGTGTCGAGCCGGAAGCCATCGATGCCGCGCTCGAGCCAGAAGCGCATGATATCGAGGACGGCGTCCTGGACTTCGGCGTTGTGGAAGTTGAGGTCGGGCTGGCTGGCGAGGAAATTGTGCAGGTAATATTGGCCGCGGGTGGGATTCCATTCCCAGGCGCGGCCGCCGAACACGGCGGGCCAATTGTTGGGCGGGGAACCATCGGGGAGCGGATCGGCCCAGACATACCAATCGGCGCGGGCATTATCGCGCGAGAGCCGGGATTCGCGGAACCAGGGATGCTGATCGGAGGTGTGGCTGACCACCTGATCCATGATGACCTTGAGGCCTAGGGCATGGGCGCGTTCGATCAGGCTGTCGAAATCCTCCATGGTGCCGAAGAGCGGATCGACATCGATATAATTGGAGACGTCGTAACCCATATCCTCTTGCGGGGATTGGGTGATGGGGGAGAGCCAGATGCAATCGACGCCCAGGCTGGCGATATGATCGAGCCGGCGCAGAATGCCGGGCAGATCGCCGACCCCGTCGCCGTTGCTGTCCTGGAAGGAGCGCGGATACACCTGGTAGATCACACCACCGCGCCACCAATCAGCCATGTCGTCGTCTCCTGTTCGTTTGCAGTGAAGCTAGCCAATTGCGGCGGATATGGGAATCGCCGCGTTGCGCAGGGAAGACGTGTCGAAACTGGCGAGGGTCACCCGTCGTGTGGTCAGAGAACCAGAGGAGACAGACAAATGGTGCATGTATTGCGCGCAGCGGAGCGGCCAATGAGCAAGAGCCGGACGATCCGGTTCGAGGGGGATGGCTATGGCGCGGGGATTTCGTTTTTCTCGGTGGACAATGATCCGGGGCAAGGGCCGGGACTGCATGTGCATCCCTATGCCGAAACCTGGATCGTCAAATCGGGGCGGGCGCGCGTGGTGGCGGGGGATGAGGTGATCGAGGTGGGGCCAAACGACATTGCCGTGGTGCCGGGCGGGGTGCCGCATAAATTCACCAATATCGGGCCGGGACGGCTGGAGATTGTGTGCATCCATGCCGCTGGAACGATGGTGCAGGAGAATTTGGAGTGAGGGTGGAGGAGAGGGGAAGCCCGGATATCGGAGTACCCCCTCCTAGCCTCCCCCTGATAGGGGGAGGGACTGCATCGGGGCTCGCTGGAATTGAGGCAATCTATTGCCGGCCGGGCCTAAACCACCTGGCTGAGCAGGGGCTCGCCGGCGAAGTGGGCGTCGAGATTGGCGACGAGCATGGCGCCCATGGCGTCGCGGGTTTGTACCGTGGCGCTGCCCTGGTGGGGGGAGAGGACGACATTGTCGAGGGCGAAAAAGGCCTGCGGGACCTGGGGCTCGTTTTCGAAGACGTCGAGCGCCGCGCCGCCCAGGCCGCCATTCTGCAGCAGCTCGAGCATGGCCGGCTCGTCCACCAGCGTGCCGCGGGCGACATTGACCAGCATGCCCTTGGGGCCCAGAGCGGTGAGAACCTCGCGCGACACGATCCGTTCAGTGCCTTTGCCGCCGGGGGCGATGATGACCAGCCAATCGCTGTCGCGGGCCATGTCGAGCAGATTGTCGTAATAGATATGCGGCTCGGACGGCTGGCGATGGCGGCCGTGATAGACGACGCGCATCTTCATGGCCTGAGCGCGGCTGGCGATTTCCTTGCCGATACGGCCCAGACCCAGAATGCCGACGGTCTTGCCGGTGAGTTCGGTAAAGAGCGGCATGCCGGCGCTGGACCATTTGCCCTGGCGGACATGTTGATCGGCCTGGGGAATGCGGCGGGCCAGGGCGATCATCAGCCCGATGGTGAGCTCGGCCACCGCATCGTTGAGCACGTCGGGCGTGTTGGTGACGCGGATATTGCGGGCCTTGGCGGCCTTGGTGTCGATATTGTCATAGCCGACGCCGAAGCTGGCGATGATTTCCAGATTGGGCAGCGCATCCATCAGATCAGCCTGCACGCCCGAGCCGGCATGGGCGCGGATGCGGGGGCCGTTTTCGGCCAGCCAGGCTTTGGGGTCGGCCTGTTCGTGCAGCTTATGGACGGTATAGCGGGCGGCGAGGGCTGTTTCGCAGCTGGCGAGGAGCTTGCCGGTTTGCAGGATTTCGATGGTCATGATTGCTCCTCCGGGTGGCGTTTGGCGGCAGCATAATGGGCATGTTGGGTATCGCAAGCCCTGGTCGGGCTGATCCGTCAGGATGGTCTCGATTTGCCTCCCTCCCCCTTGAGGGGAGGGATTGAGGGTGGGGGTTCTGAACTCTCCACCGGCATGGCGTTTGCTGAGGCCGCAGAACCCCCACCCTAGCCCTCCCCTCAAGGGGGAGGGGACTGGATCGGGGCTCCCTGCCTACCAGAAATGCTGAATGTCGATTGCCCCCTAAAGACCCCTCACGTCCCCCCATTCAAAAACAGCACCCGCGTCAGCAGCGTGTGATTGGCCTCGATCGCCATCATCGCCACAAAGACCAGGATGAGCACCGGCGGGACGAGAATGGCGTAGCTCAGCGCCAGCCGCTCCCAGCGCATATGCATGAAGATCGAGACGATCAGCCCCGCCTTGAGCAGCATCAGCGCCACGATCAGCCCCCAGCGCAGCAAGCCCTGGAATTGCAGGATATCGACCATGTAGGAGCCGACGCTGAGGATAAAGAGCCAGACCCAGACCACCAGGTAAAGCCGGATGGGATGCTGCTGGTTTTCGTCATGGCTGACGGGAGGCGTTGCGGAGGCGGTTGCTGAATGGCTCATCTCACTCACCACAGGTAGAAAAAGGCGAAAATGAAGACCCAGACCAGATCGACGAAGTGCCAGTAAAGGCCCATGATTTCGACGATCTCGTAGCGCCCCTTGCGGGCGGTGAAGAAGCCGGGCCGGCCGGTATCGAAATCGCCGCGCCACACTTTTCGGGCGACGATCAACAGGAAGATCACCCCGATGGTGACGTGGGTGCCGTGAAAGCCGGTGATCATGAAGAAGATGGCGCCGAATTGCTGGGCGCCGAAGGGGTTTTCCCAGGGGCGCACGCCTTCGGAAATCAGCTTGCTCCATTCAAAGGCCTGCATGCCCACGAACATGGCGCCGAAGGCGGCGGTTAGCAGCATGAGAATGGCGGTCTTCTTGCGGTCGCGGCGATAGCCGTAATTGACCGCCATGGCCATGGTGCCGCTCGAGGTGATCAGCACGAAGGTCATGATGGCAATCAGCAGCAGCGGCATGTGGTGCCCGGCGATCTCCAGCGAAAACACCTCGCTGGCATTGGGCCAGGTCACCGTCGTCGACATGCGCGCGGTCATATAGGAGAGCAGGAAACAGCCGAAGATGAAGGTGTCGCTGAGCAGGAACACCCACATCATCACCTTGCCCCAGGAGGCGGTCTTGAACGAGCGCTGGTCCGAGGACCAGTCGGCGACAATGCCGCGCATGCCCGGCAGGCGGGCTGAGGGTTCAGAATCGCTCATGGCATTCCTCCCTGGGACAGGATCTGGCCGCAAAAGGCCAGGAATTGCTCGGCCGAGCCGGACAAAACCGCCAGCAGCAGCGCCCAGATCAGCAGCATGAACAGCCAATAGGTGGCGGACAGCTCGATGCTGAGCCTGATGCGCTCGGGCCTCTCGCGCCGCCGGATCCGCTCGAATGTGCCGGCCAGGGCGAACATGCCGCCGATGACATGCAGGCCATGGGCCGCCGTCATCAGGTAGAAAAAGCTGTCGGCCGGCCCCGAATTGACGAAATTGCCCGATGCCGCCAGCATGCGCCAGGCCGCGAATTGCCCGACCAGGAACAGCAGCGCACAAAGACTGGCCATGAGCACGCCCGCGCGCACCAGGCTCATGTCGCCGCGCTTCATGGCCCATAGCGCCGCTTCGAGCGCAATGCCGGTGCCCAATAGGGTCAGCGTATTGGGCCAGACGATCCAGGGCAGGGGCATGGTGCGCCAGTCGAGCCCCTCCGAACGCAGGAGATAGCCGGTGATCAGCAGCGCAAAGAGCGAGCCGACAACAGCGAGGAACACACCCAGCCCCACCTGCGCCGGGGCATAGGGGCGGGGGTCGGGCGCGGCCAGCCCCCCCACGGAATCGACCTGCAGCCACGGTTTGGTCGCCAGCCCATGGCGCGACAGGAACCAGCCCACGATCAGGGTGAGAACGGCGATGAACCCCAGAATGGCGCTCATGCCGGGTCTCCCTTGGTCACCGAGCCGGGCTCGTTCTGCGGGATGAAGTCCTCCTTGGCCCCGGGCACGCTATAGTCATAGGCCCAGCGATAGACATTGGGCAGGTGATCGCCCCAATTGCCGTGTGGCGGCGGGGTGGTGGGCGTCTGCCATTCCAAGGTCGTCGCCCGCCAGGGATTGGGGCCCGACGGCTTGCCGTGCCGCAGGCTCCAGATCAGATTGAAGACGAAGACGATCTGCGCGAAGCCGACGATGAAGGCCATGATCGAGATGAAGGCATTCAGCGCATGCGCCGAGTCCGACATGATCATGATATCGGCCGTGTCGAAATAGCGCCGCGGCAGGCCCATCAGCCCCAGATAATGCATGGGGAAGAAGATGAGATAAGCGCCGAGGAACGTGACCCAGAAATGGAACTTGGCCATGCCGTCGCCCAGCATTCGCCCGGTGACCTTGGGATACCAATGATAGATGGCCCCGAAGATGACCAGGATCGGCGCTACCCCCATGACCATATGGAAATGCGCCACCACGAACATGGTGTCCGACAGCGGCACATCGACCACCACATTGCCGAGGAACAGGCCGGAGAGCCCGCCATTGACGAAAGTCACGATAAAGCCCAGCGCGAAGAGCATGGGCGGATTGAAGTGGATATCGCCGCGCCACAGGGTCAGCACCCAATTATAGACCTTGATGGCGGTCGGCACCGCGATGATCAGGGTGGTGGTGGCAAAGAAGAACCCGAAATAGGGGTTCATGCCGCTCACATACATATGGTGCGCCCAGACCACGAAGCTCAATACGCCAATGCCGACAATGGCCCAGACCATCATGCGATAGCCGAAAATATTGCGGCGGGCATGGGTGCTGATGAGATCGGAGACGATGCCGAAGGCGGGCAGGGCGACGATATAGACTTCCGGGTGCCCGAAGAACCAGAACAGATGCTGGAAGAGGATGGGGCTGCCCCCGCCATAGCTCAGCTGTTCGCCCATTTCGACAAGGGTGGGCATGAAGAAGCTGGTGCCCAGATATTTGTCGAACAGCATCATGACGGCCGCGACGAAGAGAGCCGGAAAGGCCAGCAGCGCCATGACGGTGGCGACGAAAATGCCCCAGATGGTGAGCGGCAATCGCATCAGCGTCATGCCGCGGGCCCGCGCCTGCAGCACGGTTACGGTATAGTTGAGCCCACCCATGGTGAAGCCGATGATGAAGATGATCAGCGACACCAGCATGAGCATGATGCCCCATTGCTGGCCCGGCGTATTGGAGAGGATGGCCTGCGGCGGATAGAGCGTCCAACCGGCCCCGGTCGGTCCGCCCGGCACGAAAAAGCTGATCACCAGCAGCATGACCGCGACGAAATACAGCCAGAAGCTGAGCATATTGGCATAGGGGAACACCATATCCCTGGCGCCCACCATCAGCGGAATGAGGTAATTGCCGAAGCCGCCGAGGAACAAGGCGGTCAGCAGGTACACAACCATGATCATGCCATGCATGGTGATGATCTGGTAATAGCGGTCGGCATCGATGAATTCGACGAGGCCCGGAAAACCCAGCTGCAGCCGGATCAGCCAGGACAGCACCAGCGCCACAAAGCCGATGACCAGCGCCGTCGCCGCATATTGCACGGCGATGACCTTGGCATCCTGGGAGAAGACATATTTCGTCCACCAGCTATGGGGGTGGTAGAGTTCCATCTCCTCGAGTTCGGCGGGCGGCACCGTGGCGCTCGCGTCATGGGGGATGTCGGCCATACGTTCCTCCTAAACACTCCTCTTTAGGCAATCGACCGTCTTGCTGCGGCCTTGGGTAACGCTCGCTCCTGGTTCAGGAGGCGAGATCGGCAAAGCTCGATTGGGACGCCAGCCATTCCTGGTATTCCTCGTCGGTCACCACATTGACCGTGCCGCGCATATAGGAATGTCCCACCCCGCATAGTTCGGCGCAGAGAATTTCATAGGTTCCGGTCTGGGTCGGGGTGACCCAGAAATAGGTCACCGAACCGGGGATCATGTCCATCTTGGCGCGGAATTCGGGCACGTAGAAATCGTGCAGCACATCGATCGAGCGCAGCAGGAAGCGCACCGGCTTGTCGACGGGGATATAGAGTTCGCCCCCTTCGACCACTAGGTCGTCCTGTCCCAGCGGGTCGTCGACATTGATGCCAAGCGTATTGTCGCCGCTGACCAGCCGGTTATCGGCGCTGCCCAATTTGCCATCGGCGCCGGGCAGGCGGAAATTCCACAGCCATTGCTGGCCGATCACCTCGATATCGGTGGCCTCCTGCGGCACCTCGACATATTGCGCCCAGACGAAGAGGCCCGGGGTCAGCATGGCGATGACGCCACCGGCGGTGAGCGCGGTCAGCCAGCCCTCGAGCCGCTTGTTTTCCGGTTCGTAGCTGGCCTTGCGGCCTTCCTGGTGGCGGAAGCGGTAGAGGCAATAGGCGACGAACAGCACCACGGCGGCAAAGACCACGCCGGTAATGGCAAAGGTCAGCACCAGGGTTGAGTCGATATAGCCCCAATTGGACGCCAGTGGCGAAAACCACCAGGGGCTGAAAAAATGGAACAGGATCGACCCGACGACGATGACGACCATTATGACGGCAACGATCACGATCCCTCACCCCTATCCATGAGGGGTGTTCGGAGCGCGATAGCCAGCCCTGTCCCGCCATGCACTAGCGGACCCGGACGGCCATGATTTTGCACTCTGGTCATTCGCATGGCCACGCTCCGTGCATCACCCCCTCCGGTGACCTCAATGCAGGAACAGACACGACGATAGACAGTGCGGAGCGCCAATCGTTGCGGCGCGGCTCACTCAAGGGGAAGGCTGTCATTGGTGCGACAAAATGTCAACGTGCTGTCGCAAAACCGGATTTGGGTGCACACGCTACGATTGCGGAGCGCGCCGCATCGCCTGGGGCGGGCGGCCCAGGGTGCGCATGAAGGCCCGCCGCATCTGCCCGGCATCGCGAAAGCCCGATTGGCGCGCGATCTGCTCGAAGCTGCCGAAGCCGTTTTCCACCGCCTCCTGCGCCAGGCCCACGCGCAGTTTCTCCACCGCCTTGGCGGGCGTCGTGCCCACATCTCTCAGAAAGGTCCGGGCGAAATTGCGCGGGCTCATGGCCATGTGTCCGGCCAATTGCTCGACATCCAGCGGCTCGGCCGGATTGGCCTTGATCCAGGCGATGAGCTTTTCGAAGCGCCCGGAATGGCCGCCCAGTTCGAGCAGCGCCGAGAATTGCGACTGGCCGCCGGTCCTGCGTTTGTGGACCACCAATTGCTGGGCCGCCCGCTGGGCGATTGCCGGTCCGAGATCGTCCTCGATCAGCGCCAGGGCCAGGTCTATGCCCGCCGTGATCCCGGCCGAGGTCCAGATATCGCCATGGCGGGTGAAAATGCTGTCGGGCTCGATATCGACCCTTGGATAGAGGCGGCGAAAGCGTTCGGTGCTGTCCCAATGGGTGGTGGCCCGGCGCCCGTCGAGCCGCCCCGCTTCGGCCAATAGGAAAGCGCCGGAGCAGACGCTGGCGAGCCGCCGCGGCCGGATCCGCGCGAGCCAGACGACGATGGCGCGGGCCGCTTCCATATCGCGGATCAACTCGCCGCCTGAAATGATGATCGTATCGAACCCCTCCTCCTCAAGCGCCGTGGCGGTAAACGCCAGGCCGGACGAGCTGACCACCGGCCCAGCCGTGGGGGCCAGCAGTTCGATATCATAGCCATCAGGCGAAAAGCGCGAGGCAATCTCGAAGGCGGCGATGGGGCCGGTCGCGTCGAGAAGCTGGAAACCGGGATGAATGACGATGCCGATCCGGCGCTGCATGGCAGTATTTGCTCGATTTATGTCATTTCAGACAGGATCGCGCAGGATTATTGTGGCGTCAATTCAATTTACAGGAAGAAAGACGATGAAAAAGCGCAGTATCGCC
Organism: Devosia sp.; assembly: GCA_035565135.1. GTDB lineage: Bacteria > Pseudomonadota > Alphaproteobacteria > Rhizobiales > Devosiaceae > Devosia. The sequence goes on along the minus strand of DATMSY010000107.1, from coordinate 25,187 downwards.
GCCCTGGGCGGCGGAGTTGCCGCCCTTTTGCTCCTGGCAGGCTTCGGCTTCTGGATCGGCAGCTTGCCGCCCGGCACGGTGGCCGCCCCCAGGCCCGTCCCGGCGTCCGAAACGGTGGCCGTGCTGGAGGCCCTGGCGCCCCGGAACGAGCGGCCGGTCATCGCCATCATCGGCATCAATGACGCCACCGAAACCACCGATTATCTCATGCCCGCCGGCATATTACGCCGCGCCGACATTGCCGACGTGCAACTCCTGGCGACCCGGGAAGGCCCGGTCGATCTCTTCCCGGCGCTGCGCGTCGAGCCCGACGCCACCATAGCCGCCTTCGACGCCGCCCACCCCCAAGGCGCCGATTATGTCATCGTGCCGGCCATGACCCGCGACGATGATCCGGCGGTCATGGCCTGGCTGCGTGAGCAGGCGAACAAGGGCAGCATGATCATCGGCATCTGCGCCGGGGCCAAGGTGGTCGCCGCGGCCGGCCTGCTGGATGGACGCAAGGGCACGACGCACTGGTTCTCCGTCGATGACCTGCAGGCTATGTCCAGCGTCAGCTATGTGCCCGATCGCCGTTTCGTGGCCGATCGCGGCGTCGCCACCACCACCGGCATAACGGCCTCCATGCCGATGATGCTCACCCTGATCGAGGCGATTGGCGGCCGCGCCAAGGCCGAGCAGGTCGCGGTCGATCTCGGCGTCGGGCAATGGGACGCCAGCCATGACAGCAGTGCCTTCCGCCTCACCCGGCCCTTCGCCACCACGATCATGGGCAATGTGCTGGCCTTCTGGCAGCGCGAGGAGATCGACCTGGCGCTGACGCCCGATTTCGATGCGGTGTCCCTGGCGCTGGTGGCCGACGCCTGGTCGCGCACCTATCGCTCCCGTGCCCTCACCAGCGCGCCCGAAGCCGCGCCAATCGTCGACCGCGACGGCATCCGCATCCTGCCCGACCGGGTTGCGGCGGCTGGAAGCGCCATCACCCCGCCCGGCCTCACCAAGCCCGCCGCGGCGCTCGACGCCACCCTGGCCGAAATCGCCACCCGCTATGGCAAGCCCACCGCCGATGTCGTGGCCATGCAGCTCGAATACCCGGCCGAGGCGCTCTGAGCGCCTTGCCCTCGGCCCGCCGCTATGCCATTGAAGAACCAGCTTTGGTTCCGCCAATGATGCGCGGATTAAAAGGGAACACGGTGCGGATTACCCATCAGGGGCCAATCCCGTGGCTGCCCTCGCAACTGTAAGCGGCAAGCCTTTCGCATAAAGGCCACTGGATCGAACTGATCCGGGAAGGCAGCGAAAGACGTTCGAGCCGCAAGCCAGGAGACCTGCCCAAGCGTCGAGACCATGAAGCCGGGCGAGGTGCCCCGGCAGGGGGCAGGGAATGAACACGCCACACTACCGGGCGGGATCACAGGTCTTTGCATCCTCGAATGAGGATCAAAGGCGCGATGGATTCTGACAGAACGAAATCGCCGCTCTGGCAAGTCGCGCCGGCGCGTGTTGCCCCACCCCCTCCCAGCCTCCCCCATCAAGGGGGAAGTGTCGTCCGGTGGATGTGGCACTATCTCAGCAAATGCACCGCGCTCCACCTCCCCCTTGATGGGGGAGGCCGGGAGGGGGTGACGAGAGCCCCGGTATCCGGGTCATGAGAATAGACCTCGCCGGCTTCACCCGGGGCGCCAAGGCGCTTGATCATCAAGCCGTGCTGGGCTTTTGCGCCCGCATGGATCGGCTGGGCTATGACGGCATCTGGTTCAACGAATTCCATTTCCAGCAGCCGCCCGATCCCTATCCCTCGACGCTCCTCTTGGCGGCGAGCATTTTCGCGCGCATCGAACGCTTGCGCGTCGGCACCTCCATCGTCGTGCTGCCGCTCTATCATCCGTTCCTGCTTGCCGAGCAGGTGGCGCAGCTGCATTTCCAGAGCGGCGGGCGGTTCGATTTCGGCATTGGCCGGGGCACCTTTCCCACCACCTTGCAGGCATTGGGCATCGACCCCGCCAATTCGCGGGACATGTTCGAGCAGAGCTTCGCGCTGATGCAGGCCGCCTGGCACGGCGCCGCAATGGCCCCCGAACAGGGCGCCTGGCCCGCATCCAGCCACGGCATCGGCCCGCTCCTGCCGCCGGGCGAACGCATCCCCGTCTATGTTGCCGGCTCGACCCCCGAAACCCTGGCGCTCTGCGTCAGCCATGGCCTGCCGCTGCTGCTCAGCCTTGAGCCCTCCGAAATCCGCCAGCTTGGCGTTTACGACGCGCTGACCGGCAACAGGTCCGGCCGCTATCCCGCCGATTTTTCGATTTCGCGCTATGTCACCATCGCCCCCACCAGGGCCGCGGCGCTGGCGGCGGTGGATGATCTGCTGCCCCGGCTCTATGAGCGCCGCCGTCGCTATGCAATGGCGCAGAACCGGCCGCTCGACAGCATCAAGCCGATCGATCGCGAGGCCTTCCTCAGCCAGCAGATGATCGCCGGCGATCCCCAGGATTGCTTCGACCAGCTCACCGCCCTGCGCCAGGCCACCGGCATTAACAGCATCAGGCTCATCTTCAATTGCAATGGCGAAATCGCCGACGACGCGGCCGAGGCCATGGCGAGCCTCTTCGCTCGCGAAGTGCTGCGCCCATTGTAGGCCCTTCCCGAAATTTCGATCCAACCCGAGGCAGTCTCATGATCGTGCATAGTCTTTCCCGTTCCATCCGGCTGGCCGGTTTTCTGGCCCTTGGCGCCTTGGCGCTGGCAGCCCCAGCCCTTGCGCAGACCTATCCCGTCACCGACGACAATTGCGGCGTCACCACGATCTATGATGCGCCCCCGCAGCGCGCCGTGACGCTTTCCAACAATGCCACCGAATTGATGCTGGCTCTGGGCCTCGAACAGCAGATGGCCGGCACCTCCTACATGGCCAATCTCACCATCAGCCCGGCCTATGCCGAAGCCTATGCCAAGGTTCCCATCCTCTCCCCGCTGGTCGCCACCACCGAACAGCTGATTGATGCCGAGGCCGATTTCGTCTATGCCGGTTATCCCGATGGCTTCAGCGAATCCCGCCACACCAGAGACCAACTGCACGATCTGGGCATGCAGACGCGGCTCAATGTCGAAGGCTGCAATCTGGGCGCCTTCGGCTTCCCGCAGCTCTTCGATGAAATCCGTTCCGTAGCCGCCATTTTTGGCGTAGCCGAGCGGGGCGAAGCGCTGATCGGCGATCTCTCCGCCCGCCTCGACGCGGTTAAGGCCGCGCTGGGCGATGCCGCTGCCATCCCCGTCTTCATCTATAATGGTGGCGACACCGCCCCCAATGCCGTGCTGGGCAATACGCTGCTGTCGCAGGCCGTGGCCGCTGCCGGTGGCGAAAACATCTTTGCCGATGTCGCCAATCGCTATGGCGCGGTCAGCTGGGAACAGGTGGCCGAGCGCGAGCCGCAATATATCGTGGTGTTTTATTCCGGCACTGCCGGCGGTCAGGCTGTCGCCGACCCGGATAAGGAGCTGGGCCAGGCGCGCGTCGATATTCTCAAGGCTACGCCCGCCATCGCCAATGTGCCGGCCGTGCTCAACGACCGCTTCATCCTCGTCAATTCGGTGCAGGGCCAGCCCGGTCCCAGCACGCTCGATGCCGTCGAAGCCATGGCCCGGGCCTTCCACCCGCAGGCCTTCGGCCAGTAAGGCAGAACCATGATGCACCACCGCTCGGACCTGGCCGCAAGCCCTAACCAGACCCGGCTGCTCGGCGTCTTGCGCTCGAGCCAGGCCGAGCATGCTTCTGTGGCCGCCGTCCCCGCTCCGCAGGGGCGACGGTCTCTGCTGTCCTATGGCCTGGCCATGGTGGTGCTCACCCTATTGCTGCTGGTGCTCATGCTGGCCGGGCTCATGCTCGGCTCCGTTCCGGTGCCGGCGCCCACGGCCCTGGGCGTCATCATCAATGCGATGACCGGCAGCGAAATCGTGCCGGCCACCTGGCGCGGGGTCTACGATACCATCATCATCGAAACCCGGGTGCCCCGCGTCATCCTAGCCGCCGTGGTCGGCGCGACCCTGGCCGCCGCCGGCATGACCATCCAGGCCATTGTCCGCAATCCGCTGGCTGGGCCCAGCATTCTCGGCGTTTCCTCGGGCGCCGCCACCGGGGCGGTCATCGTCATGCGCTGGGGCCTTATCAGCCTTGGCGCCTTCACCCTCTATTTCTCGGCCTTTGCCGGGGCTTTGGCGACACTGGTCATCGTCTTCTGGGTCGCCCGCAGCGGCGGCCAGATGACCCCGACCCGGCTGGTCCTGGCCGGCATTGCCATGAGTTCAGTGCTGAGCGCATTGACCAGCCTCCTCGTCCTCACCTCGCCCGATCCGCAACTGGCGGCGCGGGTGCTGTTCTGGACTTTGGGCGGCTTCGGCTCGGCGCAATGGAAGCTCCTGCCGCTGCCCATTGCCGCGCTGGTCATCGGCCTTGGCCTGATGCTGGTGCAAGCCCGGCGGCTCAACCTGCTCATGGCGGGCGACGAGACCGCCGCCGCTTTGGGGCTCAATATTCACCGCTTCCGCCAGGCCATGTTCGTGCTCACCGCCGCCTTGACCGGGGTCATGGTCGCCGTCTCGGGCGTCATCGGCTTTGTCGGCCTCATCGTGCCCCATATTGTGCGCTTCCTGGTCGGCGCCGATCATCGCCGCGCCCTGCCGGCCGTGGCGCTGGTGGGCGCCAGCTTTACCGTCGGGGCGGATCTCGTCGCCCGCACGCTGATCTCGCCGCTCGAATTGCCCGTGGGCATCGTCACCGCCCTGGTCGGCGGCCCCTTCTTCATCTGGCTGTTGCGCCGCGACGCCAAGAGCGGGGAGCGTTCTTCATGAGCATCGAGCCGGGCAGTCTCAGCTTCGACAAAGTCAGCTTCGCCGTGGGGGAGCGCCTCTTGGTGCGCGATATCTCCCTCGACGTCGCGCCGGGCGAGATGATCGGCTTGCTCGGCCCCAATGGCGCCGGCAAGTCCTCCCTGCTGCGCACCATCTACCGCACCAATCGGCCGAGTTCCGGTACGGTGCTGGTCAATGGCAAGAATGTCTGGCAGCAATCCGCCAGCTGGGCCGCCCGCCATGTCGGCGCGGTGCTGCAGGACATGCCGGCCGATTTTCCCCTCACCGTGCGCGACGTCGTCGCCATGGGCCGCTCGGCGCACAAGAAACTGCTCGAAGCCGACAATGATCACGACCGTGCCCTGATCGAAGCGGCGCTCGAGTTGCTGCAACTCTCGCCCTTACAAGCCCGATTGTTCCGCACTCTTTCCGGTGGCGAGCGGCAGCGGGTGCTAGTCGCCCGTGCCCTGGTGCAGCAGCCCGCCGTGCTGGTGCTGGACGAGCCGACCAATCACCTCGATATCCACCACCAGCTGCAATTGCTGCGCTTCGTGCAAAGCCTGGGCATTACCGTCATCGCGGCCCTGCACGATCTCAACCTCGCCGCCATGTTCTGCGACCGGCTGTGCCTGCTCAATCATGGCCGGATGGAAGCCCTGGGCACGCCCGAGGCGGTATTGACCACCGACAACCTCGCCCGCGTCTTCCGCGTTGAAGCCACCCTGACACGCAATCCGCGCACCAATTCCGTCTGGGTCATGCCGGCATAGGCAGAGAGCCCCGATCCAATCCCCTCCCCCTTGAGGGGAGGGTTAGGGTGGGGGTGTCGTGGCCTCAACAAGCTCGATGCCGATGGACGGTCCGACACCCCCACCCTCAATCCCTCCCCTCAAGGGGGAGGGAGGCAGATCGTGCCTTCTCAAACCTTGCTACCCAATTTGGCTTGCTGTAGCCTCGGATGCGCACGTCAATGCTAACAGTCTGTGCACATTTCACCGCTCATTTGCGCATAGAGGAACCCATGCCCCGACTGACTTCTCATCAAAACCAAATGTGGAATTCTGAGAAGTTGAAGGTTCATGCGCACTTTGAATCTGGGCATTCTGGCCCATGTGGATGCTGGCAAGACCAGCCTGACTGAACGGCTGCTATTTGCCGCCGGGGTTATTTCCAAACTCGGCAGCGTCGATGCCGGCAATACCCAAACCGACACGCTTGAGCTCGAGCGGCAGCGGGGGATAACTATCCGCTCCGCCGTGGTGTCCTTTGCCATTGGCGGCACCAGCGTCAATCTCATCGACACGCCCGGACACCCCGATTTCATCGCCGAAGTCGAGCGCACTTTGGGTGTGCTGGATGCCGCCGTGGTCGTGGTTTCGGCCGTCGAAGGCGTGCAGGCGCAGACGCGCGTGCTGGTGCGGGCCCTCCAAAGACTGGGCGTACCCTTCGTCTTTTTCATCAACAAGATCGATCGGCTCGGTGCAAATTATGCCAATACGATCAAGGCTTTGCGCGAGCAATTGCCGGTTCGTCCGCTCGCCATGTCGGCCGTTGCCGAGCCCGGCAGCAAGGCGGCCATGGTCACCCCGCTCGATCCCGCAAACGAACCGATGCGTGAGGCCCTGGCCGAGAATGACGAAGCCCTCCTCGAGGACTATCTCCAGGCGCCCGAGCGTCTGACCGCCCAGCGGATCAGCCGGGCCTTGGCCGCCCAGGTCGGGCGGGGATTACTGCATCCCGCCTATGCCGGCTCAGCCGCCACCGGGGTGGGTCTTGCCGCCCTCATGGATGCCATCGAGACCCTATTGCCGGCGCAAGAGGCCAATCCCGACGGCCCCGTCACCGGCCGCATCTTCAAGATCGAACGCGGCTGGGGCGGCGAGAAACAGGCCTATCTGTCGCTGACCTCCGGTACGATCGCGCTCCGCGACCTGCTCGCCCTCCCCCAGGGAGAAGCCCGGATTACCGGCATAAAAGCCTTCCAGGCCGGCAAGCTGGTTCCGGCAAATACCCTCAAAGCCGGCGAGATTGGCCGGGTCAGCGGGCTGGGCAATGCGGTCATCGGCGATCTCATCGGGGAGGGTGCCGGACATGACGAACGGGTGCATTTCGCCCCGCCAACGCTGGAAGCCCGGGTCTTGCCGCTCCACAAGGCGGACAATGCCGCGCTCTGGACCGCGCTCAGCCAATTGGCCGAGCAGGACCCGCTGATCAACCTGCGCCACGACGAAGAGGCCGGGGAAATCTTCGTGTCGCTCTATGGCGAGGTGCAGAAGGAGGTCATCCAGTCCACGCTGGCGCTGGATTTCGGGCTTGAGGTGGAATTCCTCGAAAGCACGGTAATCTACGTCGAACGGGCATTGGGCAGCGGCGAGGGGCTCGACGAATTGTTCCGGGGCGGCAATCCCTTCGTCGCCACTGTCGGCCTGCGGGTCGAGCCGCGGCCGGCCGGAACGGGCAATAGCTTTTCGCTCGATGTGAGCCTGGGTCTCATGCCGACCGGCTTCTACCGCGCCATCGAGGAAACCGTGCATGAGGTGCTCAAGCAGGGCATTTCCGGCTGGCAGGTCATCGATTGCCGTGTGACCCTGACCCAGGCAGGCCAGCGCGCGCCCATGACCACGGCGGCCGATTTCCGACACCTGACGCCGCTGGTGTTGGCCGCCGCATTGGCCGAGGCGAAAACCGTGGTCTGCGAGCCCATTAGCCGGTTCCATCTCGATCTGCCCGCGTCCATGGTCGGCACCCTGGTGACCGCCCTGGCCCAGGCCGGGGCGGTGGTGACGGATACGGCAATCGAAGACGGCATGGCCCGGCTTGAGGGCAGTATAGCCGCCGCTATGGTCCATGGTATGCAACAGCAATTGCCGGGGCTTACGGGCGGCGCCGGCGCCATGGAATGCGTGTTCGATCACTATGCGCCCGTCAGCGGCCCGGTCAGGAGCCGCCCACGCTCGGGTCCCGATCCCTTCAGCCGCATGGACTATTTAATCAGTCTGCGCCGCTTGCCGGGATAGATGAATAGTGCGGAGGCGGCTTTGATGCCGCCTCCGCAGTTAAGGTAAATGTATAAAGGCAAGTTGCGGGTAAATTACCGATCAGATAAAACCAAATATGAACTGTGGGCGGCCGGCGCAGTTCGGTTTGGGGATGTAACATGACGCAAGTACTGCTTGCTGGCGGCTGCGGTTTTATCGGTTCTCATCTGGCAGATAGAATATGTCGTCGTCCGGACGTTACCCGTCTGGTTGTCGTCGATAATCTATGGACCGGCCGACGTGAAAATCTCGCTGCTCTGTCCGATCCGCGCGTTGAATTCGTGCAGTCCGACGTAGAAGCCTTTTCGTCGGATACAAAGTTCGACGAGATCTACCATCTGGCCTCGCCCGCCTCCCCGCCATGGTATATGGCGCAGCCCTTGCGGACTATTTCGGCCAATGTGGTTGGTGCGCTCAATCTTTTGAGCCTGCTCAAGCCGGGTGGGGTGATCGGTTATACTTCGACTTCCGAAGTCTATGGCGATCCGGTGATCACGCCGCAGCCGGAAACCTATCGCGGCTCGGTCGATTGCACGGGGCCCCGCTCCTCCTATGACGAGAGCAAGAGATGCGTCGAGGCCATGTTGTTCGAGGCGCATAGGGTGCATGGCACGCGGGTCAAGGTGGTGCGCCTGTTCAATGTCTATGGGCCGCGCACCCGCCCTGATGATGGCCGGGCAGTCTCCAACTTCATCACCCAGGCGCTGCAGGGCAAGCCGATCACCATTTTCGGCGATGGTTCCCAGACCCGCAGCTGGGGGCATATCGACGATATCGTGACCGCGCTGGAGCGCTATTTCTGGCTTGAAGGCACCGATTATCCGGGCCCGGTCAATATCGGCAATGACCGGGAAATTTCGGTGCTCGAAGTGGCCGAATTCATCCAGGGCCATTTCCCCAGATCGCCGATCGCATTCCTGCCGCCCGTGGTGCAGGACCCGACCAATCGGCGTCCCGACCTCACGCTGTGCAACCAAATCCTGCCCGGCTGGACATGCGCCATTCCCTATGAGGAAGGCGTGTTGCTGAGCGTGGACTGGTTCCGCAAGGAAATGCTGATCCCGGCGTGATTGCCATCACGGCCAAAGCTATTGGAGCTTCGATGTCCGAGCATTCCGACCGGCCGGCAAGGATGATCTCGCCCGATCAGGGCTCGATCCCTGCCTATATCGAGGAAGTCTGGGCCAATCGCGATCTCGTGGCGTTCCTGGTCTGGCGCGATATCAAGGTGCGCTATCGCCAGACATTTTTCGGGGCCGCCTGGGCTGTGGTGCCACCATTTTTCACCATGGTGGTCTTCACCCTGATTTTCGGCACGCTGGTCAAGGTTGCGTCCGATGGCCAGCCCTATTGGGCCTTCAGCATTTGCGCGCTGACGGCGTGGAACTATTTTTCCCAGGCGCTCACCAATGCTGCTAACAGCGCCATCAACAATGCCTCGCTGATCGAGAAAGTCTATTTTCCGCGCCTGTCGCTGCCGCTCTCGGCCATCGTGTCGCCGCTGCTCGATCTCGCTATCGCGCTGGCATTGCTCGTGCCGGTATTGGCCATTGCCGGCATCATGCCCAGTGCGCGGCTGCCGCTATTGGTGCCGTTGATTGCCATGGCGCTGGCAACCGCGCTGGGTCTCGGCGCGATCCTGGCGGCGCTCAATGTGCGCTATCGCGATGTGCGGCATCTGGTTCCGCTGCTGCTGCAGCTTGGGCTGTTCGCCACACCCGTCGTTTATCCGGCGAGCCTGGTTCCCGAAGGTCTGCGGCCATTGCTGGGGCTCAATCCCATGGCCGGGGTCGTCGAGGGTTTTCGTTGGGTGCTGCTGGGGTCGGCCACCGATCCCTGGCCGCTGGTCGGCGTTTCCACTGTGACCGCGCTGGTGCTGCTGGCCTGCGGGATAGTGGTGTTCATGCGGCTCGAACGCGGCTTTGCCGATCTCATCTAGGAAACGCTTCATGCAGCCGGCAATCCAGGCCAGAGACATCGCCAAGCGCTACCGGTTGGGCCAGAATGCCGGTGCCTCGACCATGGCGGAACTGCTCAGCGCTGCTGCGTCGAGAATGCTGCCGGGTCGCCGCAAACCGGCGGGGAATGCCGCAGCGGAATTCTGGGCGCTCAAGGGCGTTTCTTTCGAGGTCGCGCCGGGCGAAGTTGTCGGGCTTGTCGGGGAGAATGGAGCGGGCAAGAGCACGCTGCTCAAGATCCTCTCCCGCATCACCCCGCCGACCCGTGGTTCGGTCTCCTATCGCGGCCGCGTCGGCTCCTTGCTGGAGGTGGGCACCGGCTTTCATCCCGAACTGAGTGGGCGGGACAATGTCTTTCTCAGCGGCGCCATATTGGGCATGCCGCGCGCCGATGTGCGGCGGCGCTTTGACGAGATCGTCGATTTCTCGGGCGTCGAAGCCTTTATCGATACGCCGGTGAAGCGTTATTCGAGCGGCATGTATATGCGGCTGGCCTTTGCGGTGGCGGCCCATCTCGATACCGATATCCTGCTGGTCGACGAGGTGCTGGCGGTCGGCGATTACAAATTTCAGCAGAAATGTCTCAACCGCATGGACGCCATCGCCCATGACGGGCGCACGGTGATCTTCATCAGCCATAGCCTGCTGGCCATTCAGGCCATTTGCCGGCGCGCGCTCTGGCTCGATCGCGGCATGATCGTTGCCGATGGGCCCGCCTCCGGCGTCATCGCGCGCTATGCGGGTACTGACCATGGCAGCGGCGGAATAGCGCGTGATTGGCCCGATGCCGCCGAAGCGCCGGGCAATGCCGCCATCCGGTTGCGCAGCGCGCGGGTCGAGGCTCTGGGCGCCGAGCCCGGCGCACCCATCGATGTGCGGCAGAGCTTTGCCATGAGCTTTGACTACGACAATCTGCGCGAAGGCGCCTATCTCACTGCCGACCTGCTGGTCACCAATGAGGCTGGTGTCGTGGTATTCAATGCTGGTCCCACCGAAGAGGTCAGGCCGGCAGCGGTCGGCCGCCGGCGCGAGCGCTGCGTGGTGCCGGGCGATCTCATGAATGACGGCACCTATCGGGTGACGCTGGAGCTGCGGGACCGGGGCGAGGTGCTGCTGTCCATGCCCGATCTGCTCACCTTCGACATTCTCGACAATCCCGATGGCCGGTTTGGCTGGTATGGCAAATGGGAAGGCGCTGTGCGGCCGCGTCTCAACTGGACCAGCGAAGCGCTTGATTGATATTTACTTATATCTCTGCTTCAGATTGAAGTATTTATAAGAGTGAACCAGACTAAATAACAAAAATACTCATCCGGAATTTTGCGCGAAAAGAAGAGCCGGAAGAATTGGTGAAGGGCGTTCTGCGCGTGAGGGACGGGATGGACGAGCTGGATAACGGGACGGTCTCGGTAATCGTGACCACCTATAATCACGCCCGCTATCTGGGCGAGGCGCTTGCCAGCATTGCGGCGCAGAGCCGGCCCGCCAATGAGATCATCGTCGTCGACGATGGCTCCAGCGACCACCCCGAAGCGGTGGTAGCCCGGTTTGCCGGCGTCGAGATCATCCACCAGCACAATCAGGGGCTTTCCGCCGCGCGCAATACCGGGCTCCATGCGGCGCGGGGTGACTATGTACTCTTCCTCGATGCCGATGATCGTCTCACCGATATCGCGCTCGAAACGCTGGTCCGGCGCATGGCGGCTCATCCCGATTGCGGCTTTGTCTATGGCGCCTACCGGCTCTTCGGTACCGAGCCCGATTGGCGCAAGGATTGCGCTTTGCGGCCGATCGGGCGGGACCCCTATCAGACGCTGCTGACGCAGAATTGCATCGGCATGCATGGCACCGTGCTTTACCGGCGCGATGAGCTCACGGCGACTGGCGGGTTCGATACTGCGCTGCCGGCCTGCGAGGATTATGACGTCTATCTGCGCATGGCGCAAAGCCATGGCGTCAGTTGCGGGCCCGAAGTGTTGGCCGAATATCGCCAGCATGGCAGCAATATGTCGTCTGATCTGGCTCGCATGAACAATGCTGTCTGGATGGTCTTGGACAAGCAGAAGGCCAGGGCGGGGACCAATCCGCTCTGGAAGGCGGCGCGCCAGCGCGGGTTGCGCTCCTGGTTCGACTATTATGGCGGCGCCCAGCTGGGGCGTCTCAAAGCCGCCCTGCGGTCGCGCCGGCAGATCGGGCAATCGCTGTCGCAGACGGCCTCTTTCATGCTGCCCCATCCGGCTGCGGCGAGCCGCCTTATCGGCGCCGATATCGGAAACTTTGTGCGGCGACGGTTCGGGCGCGGCATTGGCCGCGGCTCGGCCTTGCGTTCGGCGTTCAGCAATGGCCCGGAGCGGATCAGCACCGAATTCGGCTATGACCGGGGCAAGCCGATCGACCGGCATTATGTCGAGGATTTCCTGGCCCGCCATGCCGGGCTGATCCGCGGCCATGTCCTTGAAATCGGGGACACCGCCTATACGGTCCAGTTCGGCGGGGAGCGGGTGGTCGCGGCGGAGGCCTTTCACCGTTATGCCGGCCAGCCGGGGGTGACCTATGTCGGGGACATGGCCGGCGCGCACAACCTGCCGGACGATAGCTTCGATTGCATGGTCCTCACCCAGACCCTGCATCTGATTTTCGATATGCCCGCCGCCATCGCGACGATCTGGAAGGCGCTGAAGCCGGGCGGTTCGGTGCTGATCACCGTGCCCTGGATCAGCCCCATCGACAAAGGCGAATGGAGCGAGACCTGGTATTGGGCGATATCGCCGGCCGGGCTGCGCAAGCTGCTCGAAACGCGCTTTGCCGCCGATGACATCGCTATCGACGCCTATGGCAATGCGCTGGCCGCATCGGCTTTTCTCTATGGTCTGGCCGAACACGAAGTGCGTCCGCAGGATATTGATGTCGATGACCCGCTCTGTCCGGTCATTGTCGCGGCCAGCGCACGGAAGGCGCTGTGAACGGGCGCCGGACATTGGGCGCCATGGCGCGCATGGCCCGGCGCATGCTGGGCACCGAGCGGCCGCTGATCCTGATGTATCACCGCATTGCCGATCTCGAGCATGACCCCTGGAAACTGGCGGTCTCGCCATCCCGCTTCGCCGGGCATCTCGATGTCTTGCGCTCCCGGCGCGATGTGGTGCCGTTGTCCTGGCTCGCCGGGCGGATCGAGCAGGGGCAGTTGGCTCCCCATGCCGTCGCCATCACTTTCGACGACGGCTATGTCGATCTCCTGAGCAATGCCCGCCCCCTTTTGGAGCGTCACACCTCTCCGGCCACGGTTTTCCTGCCGCCGGGCTTTGTCGGGGCGGCGGGTGGCTTCTGGTGGGACACGCTGACACGGATATTCCTGGCGACGCCGGAGCTGCCGGGGCAACTGGCGCTCGGGACAATGGAGTGGGATGTGCGCAGCGACAATCGCCGCGCCGTGCATGACGCGGTCTGGGCGCTGCTCAAGCCTATGCGCCGCGACGAAAGGGCTGGGCGACTTGCCGATCTCGTGGCCTGGGCAGGCATTGCCGCCGCCGCGCCGGCAGGCGATCGTTGCATGAGCGAAGCGCAATTGCGCAGCTTTGCGCAACCGGGCTTTGTCGATCTGGGCGCGCACACCATGAGCCACCCCTCATTGCCGCTGCTGCCGGTCACCGAACAGGCCGACGAGATCGGCCACAGCCGCCGCTGGATTCTCGATGTCCTTGGCATCGAGCCCAAGGGGCTGGCCTATCCCTTCGGCGACTACGACAAGCAGACCCTGATCGCCGCCCGGATGAGCGGGGTCGGCTTTGCCTGCACCACCGTGCCCGATGCCGTCAGACGCCGGGCCGATCTTTTCGCCCTGCCGCGCCTGGCGATCGGCAATCTCGATGCCGCCCGCTTCGAACAGCTGATTGCCGGCTATGGCTGATCTGTCACGCCCGCCCCGGGTCAGCGCCATCATCATTGTCTATAACGGGGATCGCTATCTGGCCGAGGCGATCGACAGCGTGCTGGCGCAGACCTTTCCCGATTGGGAGCTGATCATCGCCGACGATGGTTCGAGCGACGCGAGCGGGGAGATCGCGCGCGATTATGCTGCCCGCCATCCCGAACATATCAGGGCCATCGCCCATCCCGATGGGGGTAATCACGGCATGAGCGCTACGCGCAATCTGGGCATTGCGGCCGCGCGCGCACCCCTGATCGGGTTTCTCGATTGCGACGATATCTGGCTCTCGAGCAAGCTGGCCGAACAGGTCGAGTTGCTCGATCGCCATCCCGATGCCCAGATGATCTATGGCCGGACCCTGATCTGGCATTCCTGGCAAAGCGGCAATGCCAGCCACGATTTCTTCTACGATCTCGGCACGACGCCGGACCGTGTCATTGCCCCACCGCAGCTCCTGACCCTGCTGCTGGAGAACAAGAGCCAGACACCCACCACCTGCAATGCGCTGATGCGCAGCGATTTCCTGCGCCGGCTCGGCGGCTTCGAGAACCGGTTTCGCGGCATGTTCGAAGATCAGGTGTTCTTCGCCAAAGCCCTCCTGGAAGCGCCGGCCTATCTGTCCTCGCGCAATTGGGCGCAATATCGCCAGCATGGAGAGAGTTTTTCGGCCAAATCGGCCGATAGCGGCGGCGATGGCAGGGCGCGCCTCGCCTTCCTGCGCTGGCTGGCATTCTATGTGGTCCGCCATGCCCCCTGGCAAATGGGCATCCTGATGCAGATCGCCCGCCTCGCTGGGCAGGAATGCTGGGCCATTGCCAGGCCCCGGCGTCCGTCATGGATGAGGGGGCGCTAGATGCCCAGGATCTCCATCATCACGCCGGTTCTCAATGCGGAACGCTTTCTGCAGGAAACTTTGGCCAGCGTGCTTGCCCAGACCTATGCCGATTGGGAGCTTATCCTGATCGATGACGGCTCGAGCGATGCCAGCCCCGATATCGCGGCTGCCGCGGCCAATGGCGACAGGCGCATTCGTGCGGTTTCCATGCCGGCCAATGCCCGGCACGGCGCGGCTGCGGCGCGCAATGCCGGCCTGGCGCTGGCCAAGGGAGAATTCGTTGCATTTTTGGATGCCGACGATCTCTATGAGCCGCAAAAGCTCGAGATCGAACTGGCTTTGCTTGATGCCCATCCCCAGGCGGCCATGGTGTTCGGGCCCACGCTATGGTGGCGCGATGGCGACCGGCCGTGGCATTGGGTCGAGCCGATGCAGCGCCAAGCCAATCGGCTCTATGCGCCGCCTGCTCTCGTATCGAAGGTGATCCTCTCGCTCGATTGGCATGTGCCCTGCACCTGTGCCGTCTTGATCCGCCGCTCGGCCATTGCCGCGGTCGGCGGCTTTGAAGAGCAATTCACCCTTTACGAAGACCAGACGCTATGGACCAAGCTGTTCCTGCGCTATCCGGTTTTCATCCATGGCCAGTGCCTCGCGCGCTATCGCCAGCATGAGCATTCGGTTTCGGCGGAAGCCACCCGGTCCGGCCAATATCAGCGCAATGGCGAGCATGGCGCCCGGTCGGCGTTTCTCGATTGGGTGGCGCGCTATCTGGGAAGCGAGCCGGCCCTGCAGCATGCCCTGCGACTGGCCCGGGCGCCCTATGCTGCGCCCAGCCTGCAGCGCAGCGCCGATCTCGCCTATCTGCGCAGCAAGCGCGTTGCGCACCGGCTTGAGCGCACGATACGGCGGTGGCGCGGATGACGCTCGTGACCGCCCTTATCGTCACCTATAACCACGCCGGCTATATCGCCGCGGCCATCGATAGCGCCCTGGCGCAAGAGACCGGTTTCGAGGTCGAGATATTGATCAGCGAGGATGCCTCGACCGATGGCACGCGCGATATTGTCGCCGACTATGCCCGCCGTTTTCCCGATCGCATCCGGCTGCTGTTGTCCGATACCAATTTGCGCAGCAATGAAACAGTGGCGCGCGGCCTGCGTGCCGCAAGGGGGCAGTTCGTTGCCCTGCTCGATGGCGACGATTGCTGGACGGCCAATGACAAGCTGCAGCGCCAGGCTGATTTTCTCCTCGCCAATCCCGATTGCGCGGCCCATTTCTTCAATGCCCGAATTGCCCGGGGCACCGCGCCGACGGACACGCTCTGGACGCCGCAAAGCCACGCGCGCCGCGTCGATCTCGCCGAAATCTGGCATGGCAATCCCTATGCGACTGCCGCGGGCATGATGCGCCTTGCTCCCATTCGCGACGTTCCCGCCTGGTATCATGGCTTCTTTCCGCGCACCGATTGGCCGCTCTATATCCTCTGCGCCATTGCAGGAGCTCTGGCCTTCGATCCCGAGCCGGTTGCCCTGTACCGGCTGCATGAAGGCGGCATGTTCAGCCCGCAATCGGAAGCCGCCAAGCTCGACAGCACATTCGCCTTTCTGATGCGCATGGATCGCTGCCTTGATGGCCGCTACCACGACTTGGCCCGCGCCGGCTGTTCCCGGCTCTTTTTCGACTGGGCCGAGGATTATGCCGCTAAGGGCCAGCAACACCTGGCGCGGCAGGCTTTCGCCTATGCGCTGCGCGGGGGCGGTCTGGGCCGGTCTGTGCCCTGGAGCAAGTTTGGTCGGCTGGGCCTGCGGCTCGCCAAAGCGTCGGTGGCGCGATGACCGGTTCCCCCATTTTCGACATGCACCATCGCGATGCCGTCTCGCCGCTGCCGGTCGGTGAGCCTGTTCCATTCTGGTCGGTGATGATCCCCACCTTCAATAGCGGCGATTATCTGCGCGAAACGCTGGCCGCCGTGCTGGCGCAGGATCAGGGGCCCGAAAGGATGCAGATCGAGGTGGTCGACGATGCCTCGGACGAGGATGATCCGGCGGCCATCGTTGCCGAGCTTGGGGGAGGGCGGGTGCAGTTCACCCGGCAGCAGCGCAATCGCGGCCATATCGGCAATTTCCATGCCTGCCTGCAGCGGGCGCGCGGCGAAGTCGTTCACCTGTTGCATGGCGATGATCTGGTCGAGCCGGGCTTTTACGCGGCGCTGGAACAGGGCTTTCGTGCAGTGCCCGATATCGGCGCGGCCTTTTGCCGGTCGCGTTTCATCGATGAAAATGGCGAGGATATCGGGCAGACCGAAGCGCTGGAGGATCATGCCGGACCATTGCCCGATCACCTGGCCCGTCTGGCCGGCGAGCAGCGCATCATGACGCCCTCCATCGCGGTGCGCCGCAGCGCCTATGTCGAGCTTGGTGGGTTCGATCGGCGCCTGGTCTGCAGCGAGGACTGGGAAATGTGGGTGCGCATCGCGGCCCGTCATCGGGTCTGGTATGAACCCCGCCCGCTGGCCAAATATCGCATGCATGTCCATTCCAATACCGGGCGGCATATCCGTTCGGGCGACGACATGGCCT
Organism: Devosia sp.; assembly: GCA_035565135.1. Classification (GTDB taxonomy): domain Bacteria; phylum Pseudomonadota; class Alphaproteobacteria; order Rhizobiales; family Devosiaceae; genus Devosia. Next base: position 8,004 of record DATMSY010000107.1, on the reverse strand, counting down.
ATACGCGCAAGGCCATCGATATCTTTGCCGATTACCTGCCCCCAGCAATTGCGCGGGCCGCCGTGCCAGCTGCCAAACATGCCTATGCCGGCGCGGCGCTGGAAATGGCGCAGCGCATGCTGGAGATGGGTGATGCCCAGGCCGCCCGCGCCCAGCTCTGGCAGGCCCTGCGGCTCGAAGCCTCGCCGGGCATAATGCGCGCTGCCGCAAAGATCATGCTGCGCAGCCTTGCCGGAGCGGGACCATGACCGCCAATATCGCCATCGCGGGCTGCGGCGCGGTCAGCATGCTCTATTACGCACCCGCTTTGGCGATGCTGCAGCAGCAGGGCCGCATTGGCGGCGTCACCGCCTTCGACCCCGATATGGCGCGCGCCAAGGCCTTTGCCGGTCTGCTCCAGCAGGCCGACGTGGCACCCAGCTTTGCCGAGCTATTGACCAGCCCAGCCGAGCTTTTGATCGTGGCCTCGCCGCCCATGGCCCATGCCGAGCAGGTCATCGCCGCATTGAATGCGGGCAAGCATGTGCTCTGCGAAAAGCCGCTCGCCATCGGCAGTGCGCAGGCGCAGCAGATGATCGAGGCATCCAACCGCAGCGGAACGCGGCTGCTGGCCGGACATATGCGCCGGCAATTCCCGGCCACTAATGCCATTGCCGGCATCGTCCAATCGGGCCTGCTAGGCGATATTTCGGCGGTGACCTGCTTTGAGGGCGGCCCCTTTGCCTGGCCGATATCGGGCCCGGGTTACTTTTCGCGCGCCTCATCGGGCGGCGGTGTGTTGCAGGATATCGGCACGCATAGCCTCGATCTCGTGACCTGGTGGCTAGGGCCGCCGGTCGGCCTTCGCTATGAGGACGACGCCCTGGGCGGGGTGGAGGCGAATTGCCTCGTGGCGCTCAGCTATCCCGGTTTCGAGGCCCATATCCGCCTCAGCCGCGATTGGGCCCAGCCCAATGTCTATCGCATTAGCGGCGCCAGGGGGTGGCTGGAATGGCCGGTCAATGACCCACTGAATTTCATCCTGTCGCTGCCGGGAAGCGGCATTGCCAATGTGCGGGCCGAAGCCCCTGCGGGCGATGATTTCCACCGCGCCTTCGCACGGCAGGTCGAAGCGGCGCTCGATGGCAGCGACAACGCGGTCAGCGCCAGCACGGTGCTGCCGGTCATCGCCATGATCGAGACCTGCTATGCCACACGCACGCCCATGGCTCTACCATGGCTCGCGCCGGAAGAAGCCGTCCGCGCCCGTGAACTGGCAGGGATTGCACCATGATGGAACGCATCGCCATTCTCGGCGCGGGCGGCTTTATCGGCAATCGTGCCATGGAAATGCTGACCCTTGCCGGCCGATATGATGTCCGGCCCGTGGTACGCCAGGCGCAATCGCTGGCCCTGGCCAGCCGGTTCGCGCTCGATGGCCGCATTGCCGATGGCCGCGATCGAAGCGCGCTCGAAGCCGCCTTTGCCGGCTGCAGCGGCGTCGTCCATGCCATGGCTGGTGACCCCGAAACCATAATCGGCGCCATCGAGCCCGCCTACCGCGCGGCCGAGGCGGCGGGGGTGAAACGGCTGATCTATCTCAGCTCCGCCTCGGTGCATGGCCAATCGCCAGCCCCAGGCACGACCGAGCAAACCCCGCTCTCGGATCGCCAGCCCATCGCCTATAACAATGCCAAGGTGCAGGCCGAGCGGCTGCTGCTGGATTTGCGGCAGCGGGGCGATGTGGAAGTCACCATCCTGCGCCCCGGCATTGTCCATGGCCCGCGCTCCTACTGGATTGGCGGCTTTGCCGATGAATTGCTGGCCGGCCAGGCCTATCTCGTCGACGGGGGCAGGGGCATTTGCAACGGCATCTATGTCGACAATCTCGTCCACGCCATCACCCTGGCGCTCCAGTCCGATGCTGCCGATGGCGAAGCCTATCTGCTGGGCGACGAGGAGACCTATAGCTGGGCCGACCTCCTCGCCCCGGTAGCGGCTGCGCTGGGCCGCTCGCTGGACGATCTGCCCGAGCCGGGCATCGAACGACCGCCCGGCCTGCTGTCGCGCCTGCAAGGTGTTCGCCAACTGCGCCGCATGGCACGGAGCCTGCCGCGCCCCCTCAAGGTAGCTTTGCGGGCGGGCTATCGCGAACTGGCCGCGCCTGCCGCCATATCCGGGCCACGGCCTCCCCTAGCCAGCCTCGAACGCAGCCTCCTGCATCGTTGCGCCTGGAAACTGCCGTATGACAAGGCCGCCAGCGACTTGGGTTATGCACCCGTCGTCACCCTTGCCGAGGCCCAGCGCCGCACCCTGGGCTGGCTGAGTTTTGCCGGCTATTCCGTGGCGCCCTGAAGCGTCTTGTGCTCATGGGCAAAGGCCATGTCGCGGGCTTCGAGCGCCTCCAATATGCGCCGCAGATGTGGGCCAAGGCCGGTCACGGTGGCCTCGTCGGGGCGATAGTCGGCAAACGGCCTGCGACCGCCATCCGCGCGCGGGTCGCGGCTGGCGCGACGATGCTGCAGATAGCCCAGGCCATCCCGCAAAGAGGCAAAACTGGCACCCTTGGACCAGTCGCCCAGCAGTGCCAGGCCATTGCTCACGTCTCCCGCCGCTACCGCTTTCAGCCCGATGAGGAACTGATGTTTCTTGTAGGTTTCTCGCGCCGTGGAGGCCAGTTCGGGCAGTTCCCGCGCCACGATATCGAGGGCCAGCAACCGTGATCGCAACATGGCCCGATCGTCATTGGACATGGCATTGGCACGCTTGCGATAGCCCACGAGATAGTCGCCATCCACCGCAACCTCGCCCAGGGTCGCCAGCCGGATCTGGAACAGAAAATCCTCGCAGCCCTGCGCCCCACCCGCCTTGAGCCGGGGATCATAGCCACCCACCCGCAGGGCATCGCTGCGGCGGAACATGATGGCGCTGCCATTGCCCACGGCGTTAAAGGCCGTCAGGCGATGACAGACCCTGCCGGCCAGGGTGGCCCGGGCAATGGTCTTGGTGACGAAACCGGCCTCATCCACATTGCGGCGGCTGCAATAGACCAGCGAAACCTCCGGCCGCGCCTCCAGCACCGCCAATTGCCGGCTGAGCTTTTCGGGATGCCAGAGATCGTCGGCATCGACGGGGGCGATATAGACCGCTTCAGCCGCTTCGATCCCGGTATTGCGCGCTGCCGCCACGCCGCCATTGGCGGTCGAAATGACCCGGATGCGCTGGTCGCTTGCGGCCAGGCGCTGCGCCATGGCGCGGGTGCCATCGCGCGAACCGTCATCGACCACGATAATCTCGATATTGGAAATGCTCTGGCGGCGCACGGACTCAATAGTGTCCTGCAGCGTGGATTCCGCATTATAGGCCGGAATGACTACGGACACTTTGGGTCTATACAAATTCTTGTCCCGGTGGATGCCGATTTGGTCGAATATAGCCTCGATCTATACCAAGCCTGCGCTCGATCTGCTTGCAAAAATGTTGATGGCGCAAGCCTGTGCGCTATCCGGCCAGGCATTTGCCGCCGACAATATTTAAAAATGGCGCGACTTCTCTAACGCGGTGGTGACCGCGGGCGGGTAAAACGGGTTACCTTCCGGGGCAGATGCTCATGACACCCACACCCAAAATCGAGCGCCGCAAAGTGCCAAGGCGCAATACCGCCATGCAAACCGTGCTCGTGCATGACAATGGGGTGGCGCGGGAGGCCGGGGTCATCCGGGATATTTCGACAGCGGGCGCCAAGCTGGCCGTGGCCTCGGCCGGTGCCATTCCGGAATCGGCCTATATCCTCATTCCCGAACAGCACCAGATCGAGCAATGCCGCGTCGTCTGGCGCAGCGAAAACGAAGTGGGCCTGGCCTTCGCCGCCGCCGAGCCGGCGCAAGCGCCCGAAGACACGCAGCAGAAATAGACCTCACCCGAGCTCGTCACCCTCCCCTCGGCGGGGAAGGGACTGGATTGTGGCTACCGGTCAATGCGGGCCTGATTGGCGCCGGAATAGCGGTCGCCCTGAATGGCTATGCCGCCGGTGGCCTGCTCGATGGCCGCGAGATCGGCTTCCGTCAGTTCCACCTCGGTGGCGCCGATATTTTCATCGAGCCGATGCAGCTTGGTCGTGCCGGGGATGGGAACAAAGCTGGGGCTTTGCGCCAGCACCCAGGCCAAGGCGAGTTGGGCCGGGGTCACGCCTTTTTCCTCGGCCAGCCGGGTGACCGTATCGGCCATCACCTGGTTGGCGGCGCGATTGCCTGCATCGAAGCGCGGCACGGTGTTGCGGAAGTCGGTCTTTTCGAATTGGGTATTGGTGTCGATGGTGCCGGTGAGGAAACCCTTGCCGAGCGGACTGAAGGGCACGAAACCAATGCCGAGCTCCCTAAGCACGGGGATGATCTGCTCCTCGGGCTCGCGCCACATCAGCGAATATTCGCTCTGCAAGGCCGTGACCGGCAGCACGGCATGGGCCTTGCGGATATTGGCGACGCCCGCTTCGGACAGACCGAAATGCTTCACCTTCCCCTCGGCAATCAGGTCCTTGACGGTCCCGGCCACATCTTCCATCGGCGTATTGCGGTCGACGCGGTGCTGGTAGAGCAGGTCGATGCGGTCGGTGCGCAGGCGTTTCAATGAACCTTCCACCGCCGCGCGGATCATGTCCCGGCGGCTGTTCGGCGCGCCGTCGCCGGCAATGTCGAAGCCGAATTTGGTGGCGATCACCACCTGGTCGCGAATGGGCGCAAGCGCCTCGCCGACCACGTCTTCGTTCTTATAGGGGCCGTAGACTTCGGCGGTGTCGAAGAAGGTGATGCCGCGCTCATAGGCGTTGCGGATCAGTTTCACCCCATCCGCCGTTTCCAGCGGCTTGCCATAGGATTGGCTGATGCCCATGCAGCCCAGCCCGATGGCGGAGACTTCGAGACCGCTGGTTCCGAGTTGTCGCTTCTTCATGTTGGTGCTCCTCAAGCCTGCGGGGCGGCCGGTTGCCCGGCCACCCTTCAGCAGTCAGTCTAGCCCGTTCCGGCTGATCGATAATCGGGCCGATCGCGCTAAGGCTTATGAGCCTGGTTCATGAATGGAGGTCCGAGAAGAAGGCGGCGACTTCGGCCGCCCAGACCTGGGGGACTTCCATGGCCGCGAAATGGCCGCCGCTGTCGAGTTCGGTCCAGCGGGTGATCGTATTGCCCGTTTCGCCGAAGCGGCGGATGGCCACTTCATCGCGGGCGAAGACGGCGACGCCAGTCGGCACGCCCGAATTGGGCTTGGGCGACCACGCCTCGGGGTCGTGGGCATTTTCGTAGTAGAGCCGGATGGACGAGGCCGCGGTGCCGGTAAACCAATAGACCAGCACATTGGTCAGGAACTTGTCGCGGGCCACCGCGTCGGGGCTGTCGCCGAAGCCGGCGAACATGTCGCCCAGCCAGGCGATGAGACCCGCCGGTGAATCAGTGATGCCATAGGCCACGGTCTGCGGCCGGCTCGATTGCAGCGCATTGAAGCCGAAGCGCTCGGCCATGAATTGCTGCAGCCGCTGCAGCCGGGTCTTTTCGGCATCACTGAAGGTTGCGATCTCGCTGGGTTCGATCGGGCCCATGGGGATAAAGCCCATGGTGGCGGCATTGACGTGAACGCCGATGACGCGGTCTGGCGCAGCGCGGGCAATGGCGGGGGCAATCACTGCGCCGGCGTCGCCGCCCTGAACGCCGAAGCGCTCATAGCCAAGGCGCGTCATCAATTCGAGCAGCGCATTGGCGATGCGGCCATCATTCCAGCCGGCCTCGCGGGTCGGGCCGGAAAAGCCAAAGCCGGGCAGCGAGGGAATGACCAGGTCATAACCGGCAGCGGTGAGTGGGGCGATGGCGTCGAGGAATTCGACGAAAGAGCCCGGCCAGCCATGCAGCAGCAAGAGCGGCATCGCCGCCTGCTGGCCGGCCTTGATATGCAGGAAATGGATGGTCTGGCCGTCGATTTCGGTGGTGAACTGGGGGTGCCGGTTGATCGCGGCTTCCTGGGCGCGCCAGTCGAAGCCGTTGCGCAGGCGATCGACCATGCCGGAAACGAAATCATTGGTGGGGCCGTAGCTCCAGCCGGCGCCGGGAATTTCGTTGGCGAGGATGGTATTGGCCAGCCGCTGGTGCAGGTCAGCCAGCTTGGCTTCAGGGATTGCGATGGTGAAGGGGGTGATGTCGGTCATTTGTCGTCTCCGTGCCGGGGTTGAAAGTGCATCCTTTCTAGCCAGCGGGCGGCGGCGGGGATTGAAGATTTCCGACAGTTTTAGGGGGCGGCGATATCGCGCGGGGTCTGGCCCATAATGGCCTTGAGCGAGCGGATCATATGGGGCTGGTCGGCATAGCCCAGGGCGAAGGCGACGTCGGCGGCGGGCCGGCCCTGCTGCAGGAGCGACATGGCCTTCTGGGCGCGTTCGATCTGGGTAAAGGCCTTGTAGGTGAGCCCGGTGGTCTTGAGGAAATGCCGCTGCATGGTGCGTTCCGACATGGCCATCGGGTGCCCGGACACGACCGAGGCGACGAGCCTATTATCCTCGACAATGCCGCGTTGCAGCAGCTTGCCGACAAATCCGTCCACATTATCGAGGCTGGGGATTTCCATCACATCGCTGCCCAGCCAGAACCGGTCCTGGCCAATGCCAGGCAGCACCACGCCCTCGTCCCGCATGGTCTCGCCCGGCATCAGCGACATGAAGCTATGGGGTTTGAAGGCGATCGAGAGGATTTCGTCGCCCTCGGCAAAGGCATGGGTCACCGCGCTGGTGGTGAGGCCGGTGCGCAGCACCAGCGAGCCCTGGGCCGACTTCATCATGACGAAGTCCCAGCAGCCATCGGGCTGCATGAGCATGCTGCCGGCCGCTCCGAAAATGGTGTGCGTCACCGACGCAACCACCGGGGAGGACCAGCCCTCCAATTTTTGGACGCGATGCATGCCAGACGAGCCCGCTTTTGCCTGGCCAAGTCTGACAGGTTTGCGGATCGGCAGCAATATTGGGGGATATGGCGACGGCTCCGAGGGCTTTCGCCACCAACTGTCTTCCGCCGGTCATCGCTGCCCGTGCATAGATTGCCCATGATTGACCGTTTTCGTCCCCTCATCCTATCACTGTCAAAATGATCGCAATTTCCGCCATTTTCTACTTCCTCAGCCAGCATCCGTTTTGGTCGATGGGGCTGCTGCTCGTGTTCTGGCTGGTCGTGGGTGGCCTGGTCGCGCGGTGGCGAAACAGTCCGGGATGGTTAGCGCTGGGCGCGGTGGGCATGGTGCTAGGCATGGCCAATATATTCACCGGGTCCATGATCAACGCCATTTTCCTCAATGCCTTCGGCACCTATGGCAGCGCCGTCGTCACCCATGCCGAGGAGACCAATTCAACGCTCAATGACCAGCCGATCTGGGCCTTTGAGGGCGTGATGCAAACTTCCGATGGCCTCGACGTCAAGATTGGCTTCGACACCATGTCGGCCAGCCTTTACCCGGTGCGCAACCAGATTGACCTGCCGCCGGTCGGCGAGCGCTTCGTCGTCAAATATATTCCCGGCTTCGAGCGCAATGTGGCGATCATGCGCGATGAATCGCCATTCGGGAAAAGGATAATCGTCGCCGAAGCGCGCGGCCCGGTCGACCGGGCCGCCAACCAGCTCGCCGTCAGCCCCAACAACGCGAGCTTCAAGCAGGAATACCGTGAGGCGCTGGAGCATTTTCTTACCCAATACAGCACGGACGCGCCGCCGAGCCTGGTCGAGCATTATCGCGCGCAATTGCGGGCCCTCGAGCAGGACATGCAGATTTTCCATCGCCCGTGACACGGGTGGCGATCTGCTGCTGCATCATCCCCATCAAAAGACCCATTGACGGCTCGGCCCGATCGGGCGTATTTCCCGCCTCAGGACATCTCGCCCTAACGCGAGACGCATAGACCTGGGAGGGTCGCTGAAGATGGCTGCAATGCCCCTGACCGCGCCGGCGGTGAAACCGGCTAATCCGAATTTTTCGTCGGGCCCCTGTGCCAAGCGTCCT
>DATMSY010000106.1:0-27185 GCA_035565135.1 Devosia sp. | reverse complement strand
GAGCCGCGATATGCCTCCCTCCCCCTTGAGGGGAGGGATTGAGGGTGGGGGTATCGGACTATCCACCAACATGGAGTTTGCGGAGGGTACGACACCCCCACCCTAGCCCTCCCCTCAAGGGGGAGGGAACGGATCGGGGCTAATCTTCCTTGAGCGCCCGGTTCAGCTGCTCTTCGACGGGATGCAGGATATAGTTCAGCACCGTGCGGTCGCCGGTTTGCACGAAGGATTCCACCGGCATGCCGGGGATCAGCACGACGCCCTCGGGTAGCCGCGCCAATTCCGCGTCGGAAATGGCGATCCGGGCGTCGTAATAGTGCTGGCCGGTCGCCGGGTCCTTGGTGAGGTCAGGTGCCACCCGCGCTACGGTGGCAAACAGCTCCGGGGTGGTGCGCGGGTTGAGGCCGGAAAAGCGCAGCACCGCCTCCTGCCCCACCGCGACCTTGTCGATATCGACCGGCTCGATGCGCACATTGACGATAAGCGGCTCGTCCGAGGGCACGATGAGCATGAGCGTTTCCCCGGCGGCGGCCACGCCCCCCACCGTGTGCAGCACTGATTCATGCACCACACCGGTTTGCGGCGCGCGGATTTCCGTGCGGGTCAGCCGGTCCAGGTCGGCAATGCGCTTCTGCCCGGCTTCGGCGATCACCTGCCGGGCCTCCTGCAATTCGGCCAGGGCCTGGGTCAGGTATTCGTCCCCGATCTGCTCGATCTGCAAGCCGCGCTCGGCGGCAACGGCATTGGTTTCGGCGATGGAGGCGACGATCCGGCCCAATTCGCCCTGCGCAGTGGCCAGTTCCTTGTCGAGGCTGGTGCCCCGGCTCGCCGCGATCAGGCGCTTGTCGTAGAGATCGTCGAAATCGGCGATTTCGCGCTCGATCACCGCGACCCGTTGCTCGATGGCCTGCTTTTGCAGCGCGAAGCCTTCGCCCTGGCGTTCGAGCTGGACGATCTGCTCGCGCAATTGGGCAATGCGGCCCGCCTTGGTGGCCTGCCGCGCCACCAGCACCTGCTGTTCCAGCGCCACCAGCGGTTGCAACTGCGCCATGTCGAACAGCTCGAGTACGGCGCCGGACAGGGTTACGCTATCGCGCCCCTCGATCTCGGCAATCAGCCGCGCCTCCTTGGCATAGGCCTCGCGCAATTGGGCTTCGGAAATGGCCAAGGCCGCGGCAATGGCCGTCTGGTCCAGCGTCGCCAGCACCTGGCCCTGCACCACATGGTCCTCGTCGCGCACCAGCAATTGGGTGACGATGCCGCCTTCGGCATGCTGCACGCGCTTGGCGCTGTCCTGCACCACCAGCGTGCCCGGCGCGATGATGGCGCCGGAAATCTCGGTCACCGCCGACCAGGCGATCAACCCGCCAAAGAGGCCGATGACGGCCACGAGACCCACAAAACCATGCCGCCTGAGGCTGGCGAGATCGTTGGGCTGCTCCGCCAGTTCGGCCGTCATGCGCCCGGCGCCTTGATGGGGCGGACATTGGTGCCCGTCTGGGTGATCTGCTGCAGCACCTCGTTCTTGGGCCCATAGGCCATCTGCCGGCCATTGCGCATGTAGAGCACCTTGTCGACCGCAGCGATGGCGCTGGGGCGGTGGGCGATGACGATAACCACCGAACCGCGATCGCGCGCCTTGTGGATGGCATCGGTCAGGGCCGCATCGCCTTCGGCATCGAGATTGGAATTGGGCTCGTCGAGAATGATCAGAAAGGGCTCGCCAAAGAGGGCGCGGGCCAGGCCAATGCGCTGGCGCTGACCGGCGGAGAGCAGATCGCCCTGCTCGCCCACCGGACTGTTATAGCCGTCGGGCAGGCTGCTGATCAGGTCATGCACGCCCGCGATCTTTGCCGCCGCGATGATGGCTTCGCTTGAGGCATTGGGGCGGAAGCGCGAGATATTGTCGGCCACGGTGCCATCGAAAAGCTCAACCCGCTGCGGCAGATAGCCGATCATCGAGCCGATCTGGTCGGGCGTATAGTGCGCCAGCACCGCACCATCGAAGCGGATATCGCCAGCAATGCTGGGCCACACGCCCACCAGTGCCCGGGCCAGCGAGGATTTGCCCGAGCCCGATTGCCCCAGAATGGCGAGGCCGTCGCCGGCGGCGAGGTCGAATTGAATCCCGGAGATAACCGGCATGCGCTGCCCCTGCGGCGCGGCGGCGAGGCCTTTGACCGACAGAAGCCGGCTAGGCAGCGGCAAGTGGACATCGCGCGGCGCGGCCTCCTTGACGGCCAGGACCTTGCGGATGCGCGACCAGGCCTGCCGGGCGCCGACAAAGCTGCGCCATTGCCCCACGATCTGCTCGACCGGCGCCAGCGCCCGCGCCGTCACCACCGAGGCGGCGATCATCAGGCCAGCCGTCATTTCCCCGCGAATGACGAGAAAGGCGCCCAGCGCCAGGACGAGGGACTGGAGCAGGAAGCGCAGGCCCTTGGTGGAGGCCGAAAAGAAGGCGGCGCGGTCGCTGCCACTGCGCAGCGCCGACAGCATCCGTCCCGTCTGCGCCGTCCAGCGCGCCCGCAGGTCATCGAGCATGCCCATGGCGATGACGGTTTCGGCGTTGACGCGGATGTTCTCGGCCTGCCGCTGGCGCAGCAATTGGGCGGCATTGGCCTGCTGGGTCGGCTGGCGGGCTAGGCTCTCGTTGATCACCATGAGGCCGGTGATGACGAGGCATCCGGCCACCGCCAGCCAGCCCAGCCAAGAGTGAAAGAGAAACACTACCGCCAGATAGACCGGCACCCAGGGCAGGTCGAGCAGAGCCAGTGGCGCCGAACTTGCGAGAAACTGCCGCAGCATATCGCCATCCCGCAGCGGATCGGCCGCTCTGGGCGCATCGGCGATGAGCCGGAACTGCACCGCTGCCGCAAAGAGCCGGCCGGCAATGCGGGCGTCGAACACATTGGCGAAGCGGCTCGCCATGCGGCTGCGCAGGGCGTCGAGGAAGGCATAGAAGGCAAAGAGCCCGCAGACCAATCCGGTCAGCACCAAAAGGGTGGGCACCGAGCGGCTGGCCAGCACCCGGTCATAGACCTGCAGCATGAAGAGCGGGCCGGTCAGCATCAGCAGGTTGGAGACAAGGCTGATCGCGCCCAGCGCCAATAGCGGCCCGGGCGGGACCGGGCCCGCAGGCCCGGATGATTGCTGCGCTAATGCGGGCGATGGCGGCACTTTAGAAGAAGTGATAATCGCCCTGCCCGATCTGGGCGGTGCCATCGGCCATCTGCACCATGATCAGCCCGCCGCCATCGGGATTATCCGGGTCGGCCACCCGGTAGATCTGCAGGGTCTGGTCGTCGCTGGCATAGTGATCGAAGGTCAGCGTCGCATCGTCCCCGAAGCCGAAAAGGCTGATGAAATCCTGCTCGCCGGGGCCCGAATGGCCGGCGCCGTGGAAATCGATGATGTGGTCCATCCGGCCGCCATAGTCGGCCGGATCGGCGAAATCGCCGGGGTTGAAGATGAAGGTGTCATTGCCCGCGCCGCCCTGCATGCGGTCGACGCCTTGCCCGCCGGTCAGCTTGTCGCGGCCCAGTTCGCCATGCAGCAGATCGTTGCCGGCGCCGCCATTGAGGCTGTCGTCGAAACGTCCGCCGGAGAGATCGTCATCCCCGCCCTTGGACGCCACCAGCACGGCATGGTCGCTATTGTAGTAGCGCAGAATGTCCACGCCATCGCCCAGCGCGATATATTCCGGGCCGCTGCTCGAGCCGCCAATGGTGATGGTCACCGTCGCCAGATTGCTATTGCCCTGCCCATCGGTCGCCATGACGGTAAAACTATCGGTGCCGACAAAGCCTTCCTCGGCGAAATAGTCGAACAGATTGCCGCTGAGGAAAGACGAGTGGTAGTGGACGCTGCCCAGGAATTCGCTTTCCGGGAAGGGATAGTGGTTGCCGTCGAACCGCGTATCGAGCTCGATCGTGCCGTGGTCGGGGCCGTCGACAATGGTGAAGGTCAAGAGGTCATAGTCGACATCGCTGGCCGGAAACTCGATATCGAGCAGGGATTGTCCCGGCGTCAGCACGAGATTGAGATCGAAGACGCTTGGCGCATTGTTGATGAAGGTGTCGGCCTGCTGCTCGCCGTCCACAACGACGATCTGATGCTCGCCATATTGGGTATTCTCGCCGCCGAAATACATGCTGGCGCCCTTATAGGTCACCACGAAATCGTCGGGACTATCCGCCGTGACGGAAACGACTTCGAGCGATTGACTGGCCCCTTCGGCATGAACGGTGCGGATGAAATTGCCGTCATTGTCGAAGATGTAAGTATCGAGATTGGAGAAGATTCCGTATTTGCCATCATGGGTGAAACCGGTAATGGCGAAGAAGCCGTCGAATACATCGACAGATTCCACCGTTACCCAGCCGAAGAAGTAGTCCGGCAGGGCCCCGATAGGGTCGGAAACATTGCCTTCAGTATCGGTCAAGGTGAAGGAGTAGGCCACATGCGGCTCGCCTCCCTCCAAGATAGTCAGTTCGCTACCATTACTCAGAGTGGGCATCATGTTCCTCGAACGCTTTGCAGTGGGGAGGACGGCATGGGCACGTTTTACTTGATCGAGGCTAGCAGGCGGCCGGAAGGCTTCCTAGCTGCGCCGGCGGCAGGTGAGCCGCGCATGCCACGCATGACTGTTCCATCTTGACAGCGGAGCCGAATTCCAACCGCCTCCGGCGCCGGTTTTACCCCGGTCGCGATTAGCGCTGAAGCTGCCACGGCTTAGCCGGATATGGCCCCGCCTCCGAAATCAAAACGCCCCGCCTTGGCCAGGCGGGGCGCAGACAATTTTAGGCTCTTTTTCCGCGATCAGCCGTCGATGCGCCGCAGCAACAGTGCCTGGTAGGGCTTGGGCGCGAAATGCAGCAACTCGCCACGCACTACGCTCTGGGCCAGCGGGGTTTCGGTCATTTCCCAGGTATCGATCAGCGTGGCGCTGTAGCGCTCGTCTGGCGGCACCGCGACCGCAAGTTCGCGCGGCTGGTTGCCGCCGAAATAGGTGAGGTAGTAGCGGTGTGGCTGGCCGGCAGTGGCGAAATGCACCATGGCCCGAGCCCAGCCCTGTTCCTCCGGCGGCGGAATGATCAGCTTGCGCAGATCGGCATGATCGAGACCGCCAGCCATCATGATCTTGTGCTGGCCGGTATGCGGCATCGGATCGAGGCCCTCATCCGGCCCCGCTTCGAGGATGGACTTGAGGAAGGCGATGCGCGGCACGCTCTCGCCGACCAGCTTGCCCCCCTTGGCCCACCATAGCGTCTCGGTGTCATTGTAGAAGGTTTCGCCGTGGGTCACATAGCCGCCCGCCACTGTGCCGTCCCAGAAACGGTGCACCAGCTCCTTGCCGGAAATATTGCCCCAGGCTTCCCCGATATCGCCTTCATAGCAGCATTCGTCGTCGGAAACCGGCTTGCCGAATTGTTCCCGCCACAATGCGATGCGGTCGGTATAGGGCCGCTGGATAGAGACGTGGGTGAGGCGCTTGTCGCTATAGTCGAATGGCGCGAAGCCGTTATGCACCGAGAGCAGGTGCCCATAGGGATCGGCATCGGCCACCACATCGATCATGCGGTTCCAGTCGTCCAGGGTCTTGTTGAACATGAAGTCATATTCATTGGCCATCGACCACCAGACATTGGGGAAGGCGGCCAAACGCGCCACGATATAGCGCAGATATTGGTCGTCCTGCTCCGCGCTCATATGCGAGAAGCCCCAGCGATCATAAGGATGGAGCAGGATTAGGTCGGCCTCGACGCCGATGGCGGCAAGATCGTTGATGCGCTGTTCGAGATGACGGAAATAGGCCGGCTCGAACCGGTCGAAATCGAACTGCCAGCCCGATTGTTCGATGCTTGCCGGCCAGGCGCTGCCGCCCTGCTTGAGCATGGCGAAGGGATAGGATTCCGGCTCGTTCTGATTATAGCGATAGTGCTTGGGGAAGACGCACATGCGGATCTTGGTGAAGGGCGCATCGGCCAGCGTCTCCAAAGTCTGCCGTTCCAGCGCCTCGCCCTGCAGGTTCCACACATAGGCGGTGGTGCCGATATTGATGTAGCGGCTGCCATCGGCATGGCGGAAATGGAGCCCCCTGGCACGGACCGGGCCATGATGCCCCGGCAGGGCCGGACCGACCTCGAAGCTGCCGCTCACCCCATCGAGCGCGGCGACATTGCTCGCCGTCTCGTAGGTCCAATTGCCCTTTGCATCCGGCAGGAAGCGGATTTTGTAGTTGCCTTCGCCGTCATAAAATCCGGTGACCCGCACGCGTTTGTCGCCCTGGCGGAATACGGCCCGCAATTGGACATCCTGGAAGGGATTGCCGGTCGATGGCCCCGCAAGGGTGAGTTCATAGGTGGCCCAAAGCGACGCGGCGCCGCTGGCCTCAGCAGTATTGGTCATGTTGTCGTTCCCGTCGAAATGAATGGCGCTTGCTGCGCCGGCGATGAAACTGGTCAGGCGGCCACGGGGCGCGGACGCCAGCGGCTCTTGGTGGTGGGAATGGAATCGAGCAGCAGCCGCGTATAGGCGTGCTGGGGATTGGACATGACCTCGCGGGCGGCGCCGAACTCGACCACCTGCCCCTTGTTCATCACCGCCACATAGTCGGAAATGTAATAGGCCGTGGCCAGGTCATGGGTGATGTAGACAAAACTGCGCCCCTGCTCGTCGCGCAGCCGCTTGAAGAGGTTGATGATGATCATGCGCCGTGACGCATCGATCATGCTCACCGGCTCGTCGGCCACGATCAGCCGGGGCTGGGGAATAAGCGCCCGCGCCACCGAGATGCGCTGCAATTCGCCGCCCGAGAACTGGTTGGTATATTTGCCGCGGATTTCCCCGTAATCGAGGCCCACATTGTGCAGCGCCTCGGCCACTGCCGCCTCGGCCTGGCTCTCGTCCAGCCCCGCCACGCGGCGGGCCGTTTCGTTGAGATAGGCGTCGACCGGCCGATAGCGGCTGAAGGCCTCGAAGGGGTTCTGGAAAATGGGCTGCACCAGCCCCAGAAATTCCTTCTTGGAATGGGTCGCCCCCTGCCCCGCCACCACGCTGTCATAGACGATCGCCCGGCCCGAGGTCGGGGTTTCGAGCCGCAGCAGGGTCTTGGCCAGCGTGGTCTTGCCGCTGCCCGATTCCCCGACAATGGCGATCACCACGGGCTTGTCGCTGTCGACCGTGATATTGACCTCGTTGAGCGCGCGGACCTGCCGGGCCCGGCCGAAACCGCCCAGGCGATAGGTCTTGTTCAGCCCCTCGGTCTTGAGAATAAGCGTCATGTCGAAGCTCCTGCCGCCGAGCGCGCCACGAAATGGTTGGGCTTGACCTCGATCAGTCCCGGCTCCACCCGATAGGCCCGATCGCCGCCCGCCCCGGCCTGGCTCGCCATGACCCCGCGCATGCTGTCATCGCCAATGGTGGGCAGGCTGTCGATCAGCATCCTGGTATAGGCGTGCTGGGGGTCGGCGAAGACGCTTTCGGTATCGCCATATTCCACCACCCGCCCGGCATACATGATCATCATCTTGTGGGTGACCTGGTAGTGGACGCCCATGTCGTGGGAGACGACCAGGATCGTGTTGCCCATCTGCTCCTGCAGCTCCATGAGCAGCATGAGGATTTCCTTCTGCACCACCACGTCGAGCGCTGTGGTCGGCTCGTCGGCAATGATCAGTTCGGGCTGGAAGAAGGTGGCGAGCGCGATCATCACGCGCTGCCGCATGCCACCCGACAATTGGTGCGGATAGGAATCCATGGCTTCGGGCGGCAGGCCGAGCTTGCCGATATAGGCCCGCGCCCGTTCCAGCACCCGCTTCTTGTTGCTGTCGGTGCCGGGGAAATCGATGAACTGGTCGCGGATGCGGATCACCGGATTGAGCGAGTTCATCGAGCTCTGCGGCACATAGGAAATGGATTTGAACCATTCCTTGCGCACATTATGCGCCGTCACCGGCTCGCCGTCGGCGCCCTTGAGGCTATAGTCGATGCTGCCGCGCGACAGATACATGGGCGATTGAATATCGCCATAGATGGCCTTCATCAGCGTCGACTTGCCGGACCCCGATTCCCCGGCAATGCCGACGATGCAATTGTCCGGAATGGTCAGCGTCACCCCGTCGACAGCGTCGATGGTCCGGCTGCCGAGGCGATAGCTGATCTTGAGGTCGTTGAGGCGGATCATGAAACACCCCGCTTGCTGGCAAAGGCCTGGTTGAAGCCGGTCGAGGTGAGGAACAGGCCGAGGAACAGGGTAATGGTCGCAACGATCGGGGCCACGATCCAGGGATATTGCCCGGTGAACAGGGCATTGTAGCTCAGCGCCCAGAAGATGATGGAGCCCAGCGTCGGCACTTCCACCTTGGAAAGCCCGATCACCGCAAGCGTGGCCTCGGTATTGATGGCGAAGAGCACGGTATTGATGAAGCCGACCAGGATATAGGCCGAGACATAGGGGAAGATTTCCTTGGCCAGGATGTCGAAGGTATTGGCCCCGGAAAACCGCGCCATATTGATGAATTCGCGCTCACGCAGGGAAAGCGCCATGGCGCGCACCGTGCGGGCGTCCCAGGCCCAGCCGAAGATGATGATGATCAGGCCGACCGTGAAGAACGAGGTATTGCCCCGGATCAGCGCGCCCAGAATGATCAGGATGGGCAACAGCGGAATGGTGATGAAGGTATCGACGAACAGCATCACCACGCGCTCGAAAGCGCCGCCGATATAGCCGGCGCTGAGACCGACAATGGTGGCGACGATGGTCACCCCGACAGCGACGAGAATGCCCAGCATCAGCGAATTGCGCACGGCAAAGACCAGGAACCAGAAAATGTCCTGGCCCAGCGCATTGGTGCCCAGCCAGTGAACGCCCGACATCGGCAGGTTGCGCATATAGGTGGCCTGCACCGAAGGATCGGCCGGCGCGAAATAGGGCAGGATGAAGCTGCCCAGCCCCATGACGAGAAGGATGACGAGGCCCACGGCGAGGCGCCCATTGAGCAGCCAGAGCAGCCCGCCCTTGCGCGCCGCCTTGCCGGCGACGGGCGGCGCGACAACCAGCGCGACGGGATCGGCATTGTTGGTGTCGATACTCATTTGCTGCGAATCCGCGGGTCGAGAAGGGGATAGATAAGGTCGATGACGAGACCGGCCGTGGCCACGGCCAGGATCGAGAGCGTGATCGCGCCATAAAGCACGTTGTAATCGCCACCCGTGGCCGCCGTGCGCATGATCAGGCCAATGCCGGGATAGGAGAAAATGATCTCGGTTAGCAGCGCGCCGTTGAACACCATGCCCAGCGACAGGGCCAGGGCCGTCACCTGCGGCAGAAGCGCATTGCGGAACACGTAACGCGTCATCCGCGTCCAGTTCGAGGCGCCCTTGAGCCGCGCATAGATCACATAGGGCTCTTCGGTGGTCGCCACCGCCAGCGCCTTCATCGAGAGGATATTCCAGCCAAAGCCCGCCAGCACCAGCGTGATGGCTGGCAGCAGGGAATTGTAGAGGATCATGCCGATCTTTTCCGGCGTCATCTGCCCGACCGGAAACGTGGCCGAGAGCGGGAAAATCGGGAAGACATAGGCCAGCAGCAGCAGCACCGTCACCGCCAGGATGTAATAGGGGATGGGGTAGAGCAGGATGCCGACGAATTCGAGAACCGAGGCCGCCTTCTTCTTGTGGAAATAGCCGGCGATGAGCCCCACCATATTGCCCAGCGCCCAGGCGATCACGGTCGCCGTCAGCAGCAGGCCCAGCGTCCAGGGCAGCGCATTCAGGATCATCGTGGACACCTGCTGGGGATAGTAGGTGAAGGATGGTCCGAAGTCGAAATCGACGACGACGCGCTTGAGATAGGACACATACTGGCTGAAGATATCGCCCTTGAGCCCGTATAATTGTTCGAGATTGGTGCGGATTTCCGCAATTGCTTCGGAAGTCAGCGTGCCATTGGCGCGGCTCTGAATCTGGCCGATATAGCCATCGACAGGATTGATCGGCATCAGCCGCGGCAGCATGAACGTGATCGTCAGGCCGATGAAGAGCACCGCGACATAGAGGCCGAGGCGCTTGGCGACGTAACGCAACACACCCATGGGCATTTCCTTTAGTGGTGAGGGAGGCAGGGCGGGGGAGAACGGCCGCCCTGCCCGGCCGGCTTACTGCTGGCCTGTGGGTTCGATATTGACCACGGTCTGCTTGAACGAACTCCACCAGGTGTAGGGCGCAGCGTAGAAGTTGTCCTGCTTGGGGAAGTTGGTCCAATAGGTGCTGTTGGTCGGGATGGTGGTGGGGATGTTCATCAGGTTGATGATTTGCATCTCGCTGGCGATCTGCAGCGCGATGTCCTGGCCGTTCTTGACGAATTTGGGATCGTCGAGCGGCAGGGCGGCACCCTCGGCTACCAGGTCGAGCACTTTCTGGTCGGTAATGCGGGCATAATTGCCGCTCAGCGGGTCGGTCGAATCGGCCGGCTTGATATTGCTGTCGCGGAACTGGTTCCAATTGCCCAGCCAATTGCTGTTGTAGACGCAGGTATTGGACCAGTTGATCTGCAGCTCGTTGCGCGCATTGGTGTTCTGGACGGTGGTATATTCGCCATTGTCCACCTGGCGCGCATTGACGTTGAAGCCGGCCTGGCGCCAGCTATCGGCAATGGAGAAGCCGAGGCGCTGGAGCACCTTGTTCCAATCGCCGGGAATGACGAATTCGATCACCCAGGGCGAACCATCGGGCAGTGCATAGAAGCCATCGGCGCCCTTCTTGATGCCGACCGAGGCCAGCAGCTTTTCGGCCTCTGCCGGGTCGTGCTTCCACCAACCCAGACCGAACCCTTCATTGATCGCCTCGCCGGTCGGCAGCAGGGACTGATCGATCCCCTGTCCGGCCAGGGTCTCGACGAGACTGGTGCTGAAATCAGCGTCGAAGGGCTTATATCCATCGCCGATGGTCAGGTTTTTCAGCGCTTCGAGATTGGCGTCGTAGAAAATCGGGCCGGTGATCGGGGTATCGGGCAACGGCAGGGCGGCCGCCTTGAACTGGCCGCTCATGGCGCTGATGCCCACCTGCTGGAGGTTTAGCGACAGGGCGAGGGCCCAGCGCACCTCCGGCATGTCGTAAGGCGCACGCTGCTGGTTGATATAGACGCCGTAGGAACAGGCGTCGTTCATATCGTGATAGGGGAAGGTTGCCGAAAAGCTCTGGACATTGGGATTGCGCGCCTTGGCGGCATCGATGCTGTCCGGGCTCATGAAGGTGTCGACGTCGTACTGGTTCTGCACGAAGGCCAGCGCGCGCGTCTCCTCGGCGCCAAAATCCTTGTAGAGGATGAATTTGGGCTTGGGCGTACCCAGATTGCCCCAGCTCGATTTCTGCCAGTCTTCGCGCAACTCCCAGAGCTGCCAGAAGCCGTTGGGGTCGAATTCCTTGATCTTGTAGGGCCCAAGGGTCACGGCCGGCGCATTCTGGAAACTGACGACCTGGTCGCCCAGTGGCTCAAAGACATGCTTGGGGACCCAATTGAACGGCGTGCCCCAGGTATAGACGCCGAGGCGCGTGGTCAGATCATAGGACGGGTTCACCGTCTCGACCTCGAACGTATAGTCGTCGATCTTCTTGTAGCTTTTGAGATAGACGGTGACGCTGGCGACGTTGGTCAGCTGCTCGCGATATTTGAAGGCGGTATCGAGCGAATAGATGATGTCGTCGGTGGTGAACTCGACGCCGTCGCTCCAGGTAATGCCTGGACGAATCTTGATGCGGAACTGGGTATGCTCATCATTGAGCACTTCGGGGAAACCCTCGGCCATTTCCGGATAGGACTTGCCGGTGGCCGTGTCCATTTCCCACAGATAACCCCAGCCCAGCTCGCGAAATCCGCGCCAGATGGCGTATGAATTGAGCGGGTTTTGCGCCCCTGGATTGGCGGCGCGACCATCGAAGGTCTGCACGATCAGGGTCTCGCTGCGCGGCGTGCCCACATCGGTCATGGCCTGCGCAAAAGCGGTGGTGGTCAATAAAGCGCCCAATACGGGCGCGAGCAGAAATCGGCTAAGCCGTACCATTCTTATTCCTCCTCTGACCGGTCCCGCGCCCTTGGCAGCCTCGACCGGGGTTCCGGGTGTTCCCGGATGACGCGGGCACACTGCGGCGCCCTTTCTCCATCCACGCATACCCGTGACGCGCATCGCAGTTATTTTGTTTTGTTTGCGATTTCTAACGAATAGGAGTGAAAGACGCAGACTGTCAATGCCTCTTTGCGTATTGTTACGCGCATTCCGCAAAAAACAACCGCACGCACTGCGCTATCTGTCGATCATCAATAGCAAAACGCATAATTCGCAAATTTTCGCTATTGCACGAAAGAAAAATGCCTTGTAGCTATTTGACAAACAAGGAGACGGCACAGGCGGCGACGCCTCGTCCGCAAGGGAGATCACGCTGCCGGATGGCGCTTCCCGCCGGAGCGCAACGCGCCGGCCGGCTCCGCGCCGATTGGCTGGGAGGCCAGATTGTCATTGCCCGCGCATATGCTTCAGAACGACGTTCTTTCACTCATCCGCAGCAAGGCGCTGTGGATACGCCGCCGCAGCTTCCAGATGGTTTATGAGGCCCAGCAGGGCCATCCGGGCGGCGATTTCAGCGCGGCCGATATCCTGGCCACGCTCTATTTCGGCGTGCTGCGCTATGATCCCAAGCACCCCAACGACCCCGCCCGCGATCGTTTTGTCATGAGCAAGGGCCATTGCACCGGCGCCTTTTATTCCGTGCTGGCCGCCGCCGGCTATTTCCCCGAGGCTGATCTCTCCACCTATATGGAGCCGCTGAGCAAGCTCAATGGCCACCCCAATCGCAATTATCTGCCAGGAGTCGAAACCAATACCGGCCCGCTCGGCCACGGCCTGCCCGTCGCCACCGGCATTGCCATTGCCGGGCAGATCGATGGCAATGACAGCCGCACCTTCGTTCTGACCGGCGACGGCGAATTGCAGGAAGGCAGCAATTGGGAAGCCGCGCTCACCGCGGGGCACAGAAAACTCGAAAACCTGACGCTGATCGTCGATCGCAATCGCCTGCAACAGGGCGCCAGCACCGAGGACACGGCTTCGCTCGATCCGCTCGACGACAAATGGCGCGCCTTTGGCTGGCATGTCGAGACAGTCGACGGCCACGACTATGCGCAATTGCTCAAGGTGCTGAGCGCCAGCCCCAAAGGGCGCGGCAAGCCGCTTTGCGTCATCGCCAATACATTCAAGGGCAAGGGCGTCAGCTTCATGCATGACAATGTCGCCTGGCACCATGGCGTGCCTAATAAGGAGCAATTTGAACAAGCCATGGCGGAACTGGTCTGATGAGTGCAGCTGCCCCCGCAAAAAGCGGTTATTTCGATTGCCGCGACAGCTTTGCTGCCACCATCGAGGCGCTGGCCGAGGCCGATCCGCGCATCGTCACCGTGGTCAGTGACAGTGTCGGCTCGTCCAAGCTCAATAATTTCCGCACCAAATTCCCCGATCGCATGGTCAATGTCGGCATTGCCGAACAGACCCTGGTCGCGGTTGGCGCGGGCCTCGCCAATGGCGGCAAGGTGCCCTTCGTTTCGGCCGCCTCGTGCTTCATCACCGGGCGGGCGCTGGAACAGGTCAAGGCCGACATCGCCTATTCCAATGTGAACGTGAAACTGATCGGGCAATCGAGCGGCGTCGCCTATGGCGAGTTGGGCCCCACGCACCATTCCATCGAGGACCTGGCCTGGCTGCGCCTGTTCAACAATCTCACCCTGATCGTTCCCGCCGATCCCTGGCAGACCGAACAGGCCATCCGCGCCGCCGCGGCCATGGATGGCCCGGTTTTCGTGCGTGTCAGCCGCATGCCGGTTCCGGCGCTGGAGCGGGTCAACCCGGTGTTCGAGATCGGCAAGGCCGAAATTCTCGTCGAAGGCGATGATGCCGCTATCATTGCCAATGGCACCATGGTTCATCGTGCCATAGCGGCCGCCAAAGTGCTGGCCGCCGAGGGCATCAGGACGCGGGTCATCAATATGGCGACGGTCAATCCATTGGACGAAGCGGCCATTCTCGCCGCCGCCGATACCGGCGCCATCGTCACGGTGGAAGAGCATTCCGTGCGCGGCGGATTGGGCGGAGCGGTGGCCGAAGTGGTCACCGGACACCGGCCCGTGCCCATGCGCATTATGGGTTTTCCCGGCTTTGTGCCCACCGGCTCGGCCGAATGGCTGATGGAGCATTTCGGGCTCACCGCCGCCGGCATTGCCGACGCCGTCCGGCAGACCGTCGCGCGCAAGCGATGAGCGGCGATCTCATCCTCGCCATCGACCAGGGCACGACCAATACCAAAGCCTTGCTGGTCGATGCGTCTGGCCGCGTGCTGCACCGCGCCTCCGTGCCCAATCTGGTCACCTACCCCCAACCCGGCTGGGCCGAGCAGTCGGCCAACGGACTGGTCGAGGGCGTCAAACAGGTCATTGCCGAAGTCGTCGCCGGCCATGGCGGTGCACAGAACATTGCCGGCCTCGCCATTTCCAACCAGCGCGAATCCATAATCGTCTGGGATGCCGCGACGGGCGAGCCCATCGGCCCCTGCATCATCTGGCAGTGCCGCCGTTCCGCCCCCAAATGCGATTCCCTGCGGGCCGCCGGCCATGCCGAACTGATCGAAGGCAAAACCGGCCTCGCGCTCGACCCGCTCTTCCCCGCTGGCAAGATTGCCTGGTTGCTCGACGCCGTCCCCGGCGCCCGCCAGCGCGCTGAAAACGGCGACTTGCGCGCCGGCACCGTCGATAGCTGGCTGCTCTGGCAATTGACCGGTGGCGCGGTCCACGCCACCGACCATTCCAACGCCTCACGCACCCAGCTTTTCGACACCGAAGCGCTGCTCTGGGATGCGGAATTGGCTGATCTCTTCGACGTGCCGCTCTCCCTGCTGCCGCAGGTCATGCCCTCCGACAGCGCATTCGGGCAGCTCGCTCCCGGCGCCACCGCCCTGCCCCCGGGCATACCGATCCGCGCCATGATCGGGGATTCCCACGCTGCCCTCTTCGGCCATGGCGTCCGCACCCCCGGCACGGTCAAGGCCACCTATGGCACCGGCACTTCGCTGATGACCCTGACGCCCCGCCGGGTGCGCTCCGGCCACGGCCTTTCCGGCACCATAGCCTGGAGCACCAGTGCCGGCGCAGTCCATGCCCTTGAAGGCAATATCTCCGTCTCCGGTCAGGCCGCCGCCTTCATGGCGCAATTGCTGGGCGTGAGCGATGTCGCCGCCCTATCGGCCCTCGCCGCCGAAGACAGCAATGGCGTCGCCTTCGTGCCGGCGCTGGTTGGTCTTGGCGCGCCCTATTGGCGGTCCGACGCGCGTGGCACGATTACCGGCCTGTCGCTGGGCACCGAGCCGCGCCACCTCGCCCGCGCCGCCATCGAGGCCATTGCCTTTCAGGTCGCCGACGTGTTCGCCGCCATGCAGCAGGATCTGGGCGCTGAGCTCAGCGAATTGCGCGCCGATGGCGGCGCCTCGCAAAACGCCATGCTCATGCAATTCCAGGCCGACCTGATCGGCCGCCCGGTCACCGCCAGCACCGCGCCTGAAGTCAGCGCGCTGGGCGCGGCGGCCCTGGCTTTCGAAGGGCTGGGCATATCTGCCAGCATGACCGACGCCGGCAAGCGCTTTTCGCCGCAAATGGACGAAGCCAGGCGGCGCGGCCATCTCGACACCTGGCACAAGGCGATCCGCCAAACGCTGACACAATAAAGGGAGCACAATCATGAGCACACTCCGTTTCGGAGCCGGCATCTGGCACTTCGCCACCTATGTCGACCGCTACGCCACCGACGGCTATGGCCCGCCGCGCAGCGTGATCGAGGCCATTGACCTGGCCGGGCAGGTCAAGGACCTGTCGGTGGTGGATATCAACTACCCCTATTTCGGCGGTGATTTCACCAAGGAGCAGATCAAGGCGGCGCTCGACCGCAACAAGCTGGGCGTCATCGGCATTACGCCTGAAATCTACACCCGCGAATTTTCCAAGGGCTCCTTCACCAATCCCGACGCCGGCATACGCCGCCGCGCCCATGAGCTGATCACCGACGCGGCCGAGCAGGTCCGCTATTTCGGCGCCGACTATGTCAAACTCTGGCCCGGCCAGGACGGCTGGGACTATCCCTTCCAGGTCGATCACGGCGCGCTATGGAAACATTCGCTCGATGGCGTCGGCCAGCTCGCCAGCGAAAACCCCGACCTCAAATTCGTCATCGAATACAAGCCGCGCGAACCGCGCGTGCATATGAGCTTTGATTCCCTCTCCCGTACGCTGCTCGGCATCGAAAAGATCGGCCTACCCAATGTCGGCATCCTGCTCGATTTCGGCCACGCCCTGTTCGGCGGCGAATCCCCCGCCGATTCCGCCCAGCTCGCCATCGATTACGGCCGCCTCTTCGGCATGGACGTCAACGACAATTACCGCTCCTGGGACGACGACCTGGTCGCAGGGAGCCTGCATCCCATCGAGCTCTTCGAATTCTTCTACACCCTGCGCAAGAATAAATGGGAAGGCGTGTGGCAACTCGACCAATTCCCGTTCCGCGAAGACAGCGTGGCGACGGCAAACCACGCCATTGATTTTCTGAAGGCGGCCGATCGGGGATTGGGGATTTTGGACATCGACGCCCTCAAGGCCGCGCAGGAAAAGCACGATGCCATCGGGGCACTGAAGATCGCGCAGAAAGCGTTGTTCAGCTCGTTCTAGCCTGACGGATCGGGGCTTCCCTCCACCCCACCCTTCCCTCCCCATCAAGGGGAGGGTGACATCGAGTGCCTGGCACTATCCCGCCACACCACTAGGTTCACCCTCCCCCTTGTGGGGAGGGAAGGGAGGGGGTTCTTCTCTTTCTCACCCCCAAAACAAAACGGGCCGCCCAATGGGCGGCCCGCATCACTTCATAACCCGAAAATCACTTCGCGTCGGTCTTGCTCACGCCTTCCACCCGGGTCAGCGACCAGGGATGGCCGACATAGTTCTGCACCCGCGCATTGACCACGATCGGCTCAAACCGCTCGAACATGGGCAGCACGGCCGGCTTCTGTTCGATGAACAATTCCTGGATCTGCTTGATCAGCGCCAGGCGCTTGTCATCATCGCGCTCGCTATTGGCCTCGACGCGCAGGGCATTCAGCTCCGGAATATCCCAGGCCGACCGCCAGACGAAATTGCCGGCATTATTGGCCTCAAGCGAATTGTCCGGATTGGACGCGAAGTTATCGAGCGACCCCAGAGCCGTCGGCATGAACGAGCCGGTTTGGGGGATCAGCAGGTCGAAATCACGCGCCCGGTGGGCGGCGACGATATCGGCGCCATTGCCCTGCTGGATGCTGACGGTAATGCCGATCTCGGCCAGGCTCGCCTGGATGGCCGTGGCCATATCGACGCGCGGGGTCTGCGAAATGGTCTTGAGCGTCAGCGAAAAGCCATTGGGATAGCCGGCTTCCGCCAGCAATGCCTTGGCCTTTTCCGGCTGCAGCGACCAATCGGGATTGGGGATGGCCCCCAGCCAGTCTTCCGGCACCGGCACATTGCGCACCCG
This sequence comes from Devosia sp., assembly GCA_035565135.1. Classification (GTDB taxonomy): domain Bacteria; phylum Pseudomonadota; class Alphaproteobacteria; order Rhizobiales; family Devosiaceae; genus Devosia. The sequence continues at coordinate 9,591 of DATMSY010000106.1, read as the reverse complement.
GCCATAGGGCCCCAGAATGGTGTCGGCAATGCCCTTGTAGTCGATGCCATAGGCAATGGCTTCGCGCACCAGCGGATTGTCCAGCGGCTCCCGGCCGGCATTCATGGCCAGCACGTAATAGCCGCCGGTCTTGACCTGGTCGATGACGAAACCGTCCTTGTTTTCAAAGGTGCGGACATCCGAGGCGGTCAGGGCATTGGCGATATCGATATCGCCGCGCTCGAGCATCAGGCGGGCGGCCTGGCTTTCGGGCACATGGCGCATCAGCACGCGGCGGATGGCCGGCTTTTCGCCCCAGAACTGCTCATTGGCTTCGAGCATGACGATGTCGTTCGGCGTCCAGCGGCGCAGCACATAGGGGCCGGAGCCGGCCGTATTGGTGCGCAGCCATTCATTGCCATAGTCGCCATTATTGACGTGCTTTTGCACTTCGACGCTATCGACCACGCTGGAAACACCCTGCGCCAGGCGATAGAGCAGCGCTTCAGGGATGACCTTGTCGGTGAATTCGATGCGGAAGGTCTTCTCATCGATGGCCGAAACCATGGATTCGATATTGTCGGCCGAATAGTCCGCGGTCTTGAAATTGGTGGCCGAGGACTGGTCGAGCTTCATCAGCCGCACCAGGGAGAACACCACGTCATTGGCCGTCACCGGATTGCCCGAGGCGAACTTGGCCTCGCGCAGGTGGAAGGTGATGCCGGTGTCGTCGATATCCCAGCTTTCGGCCAGCTGCGGCTTGATGATGTTGCCATCGGCCTGGTCGGAAAAGACCAGCCGGTCATAGGTATTGGCCAGGATTTCCTGGGTCTTGACCTCGGTGCCCTGCTGCGGATCGAGCGAGAGAACCTGGGCCAGCGAGGTGCCGATCACCAGCTGGTCGTTCGGCGTCGCGGCGAAAGTCGCCGGAGCCGTGGCGACCATCACGGCCAGTGCTACCCCCGCCGCGAGGCGGGAACAAAAATGCTTCATTGAATTTCCTCCGTGGATAGCACGCCAACATAATATGTCGGTTGTATCTCGTATTATGATTATGGCTTTTGCGCGAAATGGCAAGAGGGTGTGATAAAAGGCCTCAATGGCAATTGGGGAATCGGGATGGAGAGAATGGCGGCACCGCGGCGCCCACGCATGGCGCAAACCCTGGTCGATAGCCTGCGCCAGCAGATCGAAACCGGCCTATTGCCGGTCGGTGCGCAATTGCCGACCGAGCCGCAGATGGAGGCGCAATTTTCGGTGAGCCGCACCGTAGTGCGCGAGGCCATCACCGAATTGCGCGCCGCCGGGCTCGTCACCCCCATCCAGGGCAAGGGCGTTTTCGTCGCCGATACGTCGAGCACGCCGGCCATCGTGCTCACCCCCAACGAGATCCAGAGCATCCCGCAAACCCTGGAAATCCTGGAGTTTCGCATTGCCGTCGAGACCGAGGCGGCGGCCATTGCCGCCTATCGCCGCTCGGCCCAGCAGGAGCAGGCGATCCGCGCCGCCAACCAGGATATGACCGACCAGATCGCCGCGGGCGGGGAGACGATCGACGCCGATTTCGCTTTCCACCTGGCCATCGCCGAGGCCACCAATAACCGCTATTTCATCGATACGCTGACCCGCTTCGGCAAGCGCTCCATTCCGCGCGGGCAGTTCCCCACCCTGCCCGATGCCAATGATGAAAACTATCTGCAGGGCGTGCTGGCCGAGCATGAACGAATCCTCGAAGCCATTGCCGATCAGGACCCCGAGGCCGCCCGCGCCGCCATGCGCGAGCATTTGCTGAACAGCCAGCGGCGCTACCGCCGCCTCAAGCGCTAGGCACTGGACAGGCTGCAAATTCATAGTATGTCATACTATTGAACACCTCTCGCGCATGCCAAGGACCAGATCACCCCATGTTTTCCCATAAGCGCGCCGATTTCGGGCCGGATTTTCTCTTTGGCGTCGCCATGGCCGCCCATCAGATCGAGGGCGGGCAGACCGATGGCCGCGGCCCCTCCATCTGGGACACCTTTGCCAATACCCCGGGCAATATTCGCAATGCCGACAATGGCAATATCGCCTGCGACCACTACAATCGCTGGGCGGAAGACCTCGACCTGATCCGCGACGGCGGCTTTGACGCCTATCGCTTCTCCTTCTCCTGGTCGCGCCTCATCCCCGAAGGCACCGGCGCGCTCAACCTCAAGGGTTTCGATTTCTACGACCGGCTGATCGACGGCATGCTCGAGCGCAATATCAAGCCGCTCGCCACGCTCTATCACTGGGATCTGCCCAGCGCCTTGCAGGATCGCGGCGGCTGGATGAACCGCGACACGACCAAGGCCTTTGCCGATTACGCCGCCATTGCCGCCGAAAAGTTCGGCAGCCGGCTGACCAGCATCGCCACCTTCAACGAGCCCTGGTGCATTACCGTGCTCAGCCACTTCCTGGGCGCCCATGCCCCCGGCTATCGCGACGTGCGCGCCACCGCCCGCGCCATGCATCATGTGCTCCTGGCGCATGGAATGGGCATCAAGGCGATGCGCGAGGTGGGCACCAATGACCAGCTCGGCATCGTGGTGAACATGGAAAAATGCGACCCCGCCAGCGATGCGCCCGAGGATATCGAGGCCGCCGCCTTGGGCGACGCCATCTTCAACCAGTTCTTCCTCGATGGCGTGCTCAAGGGCAGCTATCCCGAGAAGGTCACCGACATCCTCGAGCCGCACCTGCCCAAAAACTGGCGCGACGACATGACGACGCTCAACCAGCCGCTCGACTGGATCGGCATCAACTATTACACGCGCTTCCTCTACAAGGCCGATCCCAGCGTGCCGGTCTTCCCCTTCACCCAGGCCCGCGGCCCGCTGGAAAAGTCCAATCTCGGCTGGGAAATCATCCCCGAAGCCCTGACCGAATTCCTGGTGCGGGCGTCCAAGCGCTATCCGGGCCTGCCGATCTATGTGACCGAAAACGGCATTTCGGAAACCGACGAGACCAAGCGCACGGCGTTTTTCGACAAGCACTTTGCGGCCATGGTGGAGGCGCAGAAACAGGGCGTCGACCTGCGCGGCTATATCGCCTGGACCCTGATCGACAATTTCGAATGGGCCGAGGGGTTTACCCCGAAGTTCGGGATTGTCGGCATGGACCCCGTGACGCGGGATCGTTTGCCTAAGGATACGTATTGGGCGTTCAAGGATATGTTGGCGAAGGCGTAAGACACAGCCAGAGAGCCACAATCCAGTTCCCTCCCCCTTGAGGGGCCTGGATTGGGGCTCTCCACCAATCAAAACTCTGAATGTCGATTCAGCCTAGGCGGTACAAACGAAATCCCCGCTTCTGCGGGATTTTTTGTTGCCCTCAATAGGCGGCAGTGAAGCGCTTTCGAATGAACTGGCCCTTGTCCAGCTCGTCGAGAATGGCGACGGCGAAGTCGGCTTCCGAGATGCGGCTTTCGCCTTCGGCGTCGCGCAGCAATTGATCGCCGCCGAGGCGGAAACGGCCGGTGCGTTGGCCGGGCTTGATGCTGAGCGGCGGCGAGACATAGGTCCAGTCCAGATCATGCTCGCCGCGTTTCAGGCTGCGCAGGATTTCGCGGTTGCGCAGCGTGTGCGCCTTGTGATCGGCCGGGTAGAAATCGCTATCCACCACATCGACGCCGGGGCTGGCCTCGAGGCTCCCCACGCCACCGACCAGGATCAGGCGTTTGACATTGGCGCGCTTGACGCCGGCAAAGAGCGCGTCATGCGCCTTGCGGATCAGCTCGGCCGCGTCTTCGGCCGAATAGTTCCTGAGGCCGGGGCTATAGGCGGAGATCACCGCATCATGGCCGGCAACGATCCTGGCGACATCGTCGGCATTGGCGATGTCGGCCGACAGGCTGGTGAGGTTGGCTTCCGGCTCGAGCTTGGCCGAGCGGGTGACGGCGGTGACGCGATAGCCGCGTGACAGGGCCTCCTTGCGGATATTGCTGCCGATATTGCCTGAGGCGCCGAAGACGACGATGGACATGCTGAACTCTCTTTAGTGGTCATTCCGCCGGGACGGCTTGGACGCTGCGGTCGGCGGCGAAATATTCGGTGATGAAATTGGCGACGGTGCGTGGCGCCCGGCCCAGCAGGGTGGGAACGGCGCGGGTGACGGCGGCTGTCCGGCCCGAGGCGATCAACGTGGCGAATTGGGCGACGGCGCGACGCTCGAAGCCATCGCCCAGCAGCGGCACCAGGCGGCCGGATGGCTCGGCGACGCCGACGGGACGATGCAGGGCACGGGCCAGGAGGCCTGCGATGTGGCGGATGGAGAGGCTTTCCGAGCCGGTCAGGATGATCGGCTTTTCGGCGACATCAGGCGCCAGCAATTGCTGTACCGCGACGTCGGCAATGTCGCGGGCGTCGATATAGGAGACCTGCGCCGCGCCATAGCGCGCCTCGAGCGGCTGACCACTGGCGGCCTGGCGGATGGAATTGAGCAGGGAGACCTGCATCCAGGCGTTGGGTCGCAAGGAGACGTGCTCGACGTTGAGCCCGCGCAGATGCCATTCGACGGCCGCGTGGGCATCGCCGGAGAGGGACGAACCGGCGGGGTCGATGGTCCAGTCGGAGCCCGAAATCTTGACGATGCGGGAAGCGCCTTCGATGACGGCGGCGCCGGCGGCAGCGATCTGCTCCTCGGCCAACCGCTCGCTGATGGGGGAGAGCAGGAAGAGCTTGCGTGTGCCGGCAAGGGCGGCATGGAGGCTATCGCGGTCGGCAAAATCACCGGCGGCGATTTCGACGCGATTGCCGAAGAGCGCGCGGGCGACCTCGGGGCGGCGCGTGAAGACGCGGACGGGCTGGCCGCGATCGAGTAGCCTTGCGGTTACCAATTGCCCAAGCCGGCCGGTGGCGCCGGTGACGAGAATGGCGGCGCTCATGCCGCGGCACGGCGTTGCGCCGCCTCCAGGGGGCCAGCGTCGATCCAGCCCGGCACGTCGAAATCGGCCGGGATGAAGTCCCATTCGAGCAGGAATTGTTTGAAATGGGTGAAGGCCAGGGTCTGGTCCTCATCGAGGGTGAGGGTGAGATGGCGATGTACGTCGGGGCCATTGGCGGCCCAGACAGCGTCTTCGCCGACGCCGATTTCATTGGCGATGAGGCGCACCGCGTCATGCGGATTGGCCTCGGCCCATTGTCCGACGCGGCTGACGGTGGCGACGAGATCGGTCACCAGGTCCGGGCGCTGTTCGAGGAAGGTCGCGTCGACGGTGAGCGGGCGTGGCGTGCCATTGTTGACGCGAATGCGCGGATCGGGGTGGAAGCCGAATTCGGAGACCACGACGGCCCCGATCTGATTGGCGAGGACGAGGCCCTCGGCGCCCTTGACGAAGAAGGCATCGATGCTGCCACGCGCCAGGGCCAGGAGTTCCTCGCCATAGGGGTAGCGGCGCTTGAGGCCGAGGAAGGCGGCATTGCCGGTTTCGGTGAGGCTGGCTTCGCCGCTGTCGAGATAGACGAGTTCGACATCCGTATGGGTCAGGCCTTCAAGGGTGAGGGCCGAGACAATGCCTTTGAGGGCGGTGGCGCGCTGGAAATCGATGCGCTCGCCGGGCTTGCGCGGCACGCCGATGCGACGGCCCTTGAGGTCGCTGCCTCTGGCGATGCCGGAGCTGGGCAGGGCAATGATTGCCTGGAATTCATCGGTGGTGGTGATGCCGACGACGCGGGTTTCCCGCCCGCCCGAGCGCGCCCAGATTGGCGGGATATTGCCGCCCTGGCGGAAGGAAAAATCCAGCGCATGGGTGAAATGGCTCTCGCGCACGGCCGGGTCCTTGCTGTCGCGGATCGAGCGGACGCCGACATTGGACTTGGTGAATTGCTGTTCGACCCAGCCAAGCTGGTAGGCGATGGATAGCGGGGTCGGCGCGGGGCAGCGGGTGTACCAGACGGATTGGGTCATGATGGGCTCCGATCAGCTATTGCCGACAACGGCGAGGCGGGGGACTTGGCGCGGTCGCACGGGGACCGGCTCGACAGGGACATTGCCCGCGGCGGCGTGGCGGCCGAGGGCGGCTTTGGCGAGGATGGTGCGGACCAGATTATTCTGCGGCGCATGGGCCTTGCCCGAAAGGGCGTCGCGATGGTGACGCTCGAGCGGATTGTCGCGGCTGATGCCGGGATTGCCGCCCAGGTCCAGCGCCAGCGTGGTGGCAAGGATGGCGTTTTCGATGACGACATGTTTGACCGCTGCGGCATCAGGACCGAAGGGGCGGCCGGAATCGAAATCCTCGGCAATCGAGCGCAACAGGCGGCGATTGGTGGTGAGCCAGACTTCGATCTGGCCCAAGCCGTCCTGAATACGGGGGACGGTGGAGAGCGGGGCGCCCAGGCTGGCCGGCGCGCGCGTGGTGGTGAATTCGATCAGCCAGTCGCGGGCGCCCTGGGCGGCGCCGTCATAGATGGACGGGACCAGCGAGAAATACCAGGCGCCTTGGCGCTCATCGCGCTTGAGGCCTTCACTGGCGGGGGCGATGTCGAGCACGTCTTCGAGGGGAATGGCGACGTCATCAAGGATCAGGTCGTCGCTATTGGTGGCGCGCATGCCGGTGGCGTTCCAGGTCTTTTCGACGCTGATGCCATCGCTGTCGGTGGGCACGAGGAAGGAGCCGAGGCGGGGTTCGGGCTCGTCGGTGACGGCCAGGACCGAGACCCATTTGAGCAGCGGAATGCCGGTGGCATAGGTCTTGTGACCGCTGATGCGCCATTGATTGCCGACCTTGCGGGCGACAGTTTCGGGCAGCGAACCATGCGAGGGGGAGCCGACGCGGGGTTCCACCTGGGCGGCATTGAGCAGGGCGACGCCTTCGCGATTGGCTTTGGTGACGCGTTCGACCAGATGAGCGGGCCATTTGCCCGAGGTGCGGAGAGAATAGTGCTGGCTGTAATGCATGGCCAGAACGAGGGCGGTGGATGGCTCGCCGCGGGCGACCGCCGAGACCACGGCCAGCGCCTCGGTGAGGCCGCCGCCCAGACCGCCATGTTCGGTTGATGTCACCAGGCCAAGCAGCCCGGCCTCGTAGAGTGCGTCGAAATTGGCGAAGGGGAATTCGCCGGTTTCGTCATAGTGGCGGGCGGTCAGGGCGAAGCGCTGGCCCAGCCGGACGGCCTGTTCGATCACCGGGGCGAAGTCTGTGGTCATGGCGGGCTCCGCTCAGGCGACGGCGCGTGTGTCGAGCGCGTCATAAGGACGGCGGTCAACCCAGGCGTTGATGTCGAAATTGGTTTTGAGGAAGCCCCATTCGTGGAGGAAATCCTTGTAATGGCCGATGGCGTCGACCAGTTCGGGCTCGAGGCCGATGCCCAGATGGTGGTGCAGCTCGGGGCCATTGGCGGCGGCCACGACTTCCTCGGAGGCGCCGACTTCGCGCGCCACGAAACGGCGGACATCGTCGGGGTGAGACACGGCCCAGGCGCTGGCGCGCTGCAGGGTTTCGATGAGCTTGGTGACAAGATCGGGGCGATCTTCGGCCAAGCGCTCGTCCACGGTCAGCACGCGGGGCGAGCCGGAATTGATGCGAATCTTGGGATCGGGGTGGAAGCCGAATTCGGCCACGGTATGGGTGGCAAAGAGATTGGCGACGCTGATGCCCGGCGTGCCCTTGACGTAGATGGCGTCGACTTCGCCGCGCAACAGGGCCGCGATTTCGGCGCCATAGGCCTGGCGATTGCGCAGGCCATAGAGCTGCGGACCCTCGCGGCCATCCAGCACTGAATCGGTGAGGTGGATATCGACGATCTCGACGTCCTTGTGGCTCAGGCCCTCCAGCGAAAGCGCCGAGACCAGGCCCTTGAGCGCGGTGGCATGCATGAAATCGACAATGCCTTCGGGGCGGCGCGCGACGCCGAAGCGGCGGCCAACCAGGTCCCTGGTGGTTCTGATGCCAGTGGAGGGCAGGGTGATGATGGCCTGGAATTCGTCGGTCCAGGTGATGCCGACCAACCGGGTTGGGTTGCCTTCGGAACGGGCGCGGATGGGCGGGACATTGCCGCCGTGGCGGAACGAATAGCTCAGGTGATGATCGAAGTGGCTCGTGCGGATGGCGCGGTCCTTGCTGTCGATGATCGATTTGAGTTCGATGCCTTCCTTGGCGAAGGTTTCATCGAGCAGGCCCAATTGCACCGCAAGGCCAACCGGCGTCGGCACCGGGCAGCGCGTGTACCAGATTTCCGAAATCGCGTTCTTGAGCGTCATCTTGTCCCTCGATGGTGTGGCCGGCAGCGCCGGCAGGTTGGCTGTCTCGTCTGCTGCAGAGTTCGGTTTCTCAAATCGAGCCGCGCCGTGGATGCTTCTTTCCTCGCTGGCGAGTTTGTAGCAATTTCTTGCCACAAACTCGCTTTGTGGTGATCATTGAGAAATATGGTTCCTTAATGCGCGTCATTGCAGGATGTATTTGCCAAATCACGTTTGACAAAGCCTATAAAGTTAGTCAACAATAAAATTCATGATCCGGCGGCCAATTTCAGGCTCCGGAAAGAGCCGAAAATCCACGCAGCTCCGGCCCTGATTGCCGGCCACAAGCCCCGGAGAGTTCGCCCATGCTGGCCTTGACCAGAATTGCCAAGACGCTGCGCCGCACGCTCCTGCAAGCCATTCCGACAGTGCTCGGAATCATCATTCTCAACTTCTTCCTGCTGCAATTGGCGCCGGGCGATGCGGCCGATGTGATGGCGGGCGAAGCCGGGTCGGCCACCGAGGAGACCATGGCGGCGCTGCGGGCGCGGTTTGGCCTCGACAATCCGGTGCTGGTCCAATTGCTCGACTATCTCAACAATCTCGCCCATTTCAGCCTGGGCTTCTCGCCGCGCTACGGCATGCCTGTCGTCGAGCTGATCGGCCAGCGCCTGCCGGGCACGCTCACCCTCATGGCCATGGCGCTGGCCATCGCCATCCTGATCGGGTTGACGCTGGGCTCGCTCATGGCCGCCTTTGCCGGGCGCTTGCCGGACCGGCTGCTCTCGATCTTTTCGCTGCTGTTCTATTCCATCCCCGGCTTCTGGGTCGGGCTGATGCTGATCGTGCTGTTCTCGGTCACGCTGGGCTGGCTGCCGAGCGGCGGGGCAGGAACGATCGGTTCGAGCCTCACCGGCTGGGCCGCGATCGTCGACAAGGCGCGCTATATGGTGCTGCCGGCAACGTCCCTGGCGCTGTTCTATGTCGCCATCTATGCCCGCCTCACCCGGGCGGCGATGCTGGAAGTGCGCAACCAGGATTTCGTCCGCACCGCCTATGCCAAGGGCCTCTCGCCCGCCGCCGTCACCATTCGCCACATCCTGCGCAACGCGCTGATCCCGATCACCACCATGGCCGGCATGCATATCGGCGGCATGCTGGGCGGCGCGGTGGTGGTGGAGACCGTCTATGGCTGGCCGGGCCTCGGGCGCCTCGCCTTCGAGGCGGTGATGGGCCGCGATTTCACCGTTCTGCTGGGCATTCTGCTGCTGTCTTCGCTGCTGGTCATTGTCGCCAATGCCGCGGTCGATCTGCTGCAGACCTGGCTCGATCCCCGCATTGGAGAGCATTGATGTCCACGACCGATCTCAACGCCCCGGCGGCGGCGCTGGCCGGGGCGCGCGCGGGTGCGCC
>DATMSY010000105.1:0-6004 GCA_035565135.1 Devosia sp. | reverse complement strand
GGGGCAAAGTCGGTGACCGGGTCATAAGGCAGGCTGCGATAGAGGCTCGGCGCGGTGGACATGCCGATATGGTGCAGCAGCAGCGTATAGCCGTCATTGGGGGCAACGGCCACCTGGCCAGCGCCGAGCGTGCCACCGGCGCCGCCCACATTCTGGATCACCACCTGCTGGCCCAGGTCATTGCTCATCACCTCGGCCACCAGCCGCGCCACGGTATCGGTCGGGCCACCAGCCGAGAACGGCACGACAACGGTGATTGGCTTGGTGGGGTAGTCTTGCGCCATGGCCGCACCCGTCAGGCTCGCGCCCGTCAGCATCAGGCCGGCAGCAAGGGACAGCATTGTCTTGTTCATTATATTCCTCCCGAGAGAATTAGCGCTCCTCGCGCACCACCCCCTAAGCAGCTTCCGTGCCAAATCGGCCAAACCCTGCATTTGCAGCATATCACCAATGCACCAGTGCAGGACCACGAAGCATTTCCGGCAATTTCTTGCCAACCAAGAAACCCGACTTGGCAAAAATCCGCCAATGACCTAGGACGGCTGGCGGAGGATTTGCGCATCATGGCTGGCCGCACCATACCCCTGTCGCCCTATCAGCATCTGCTGATCGCGGTCGGCTGCGCCATCGTGGTGCTGGCCTCGTGTCTGATCGCCTATGAGATCGCACTGCAAAGCGGCATTGCCGCCGCCCACGACACCAGCGAACGGCGCCTCCAGATTTTCGATCGCATGCTCGAAGCCAATATCGAGCGCTATCACTACCTGCCCACCACCCTCGCCCAGGCCTCCGAAATCCGCGACGTCCTCGCCCATCCCGAGGATGAAGCCATGCGCGCCAAGGCCAATGGCTTCCTCTCCAATATGGGCGGCACGGCCTCCGCCGAAGAGCTGTTCATCGTCGACACTACCGGCCGCTCCATCGCCGCCAGCAATTGGTGGACCCACCAATCCATGGTCGGTCGCCACTATGCCGAACGCCCCTATTTCCAGGAGGCCATGTTCGATGGCGCCGCCAAATATTATGCCGTCGGCATCACCACGGGCGTGCCCGGCTATTTCATCGCCAACCGCATCGATGGCCCCGATGGCCCGCTGGGCGTCGCCGTGGTCAAGATCAATCTCGGCGAAATCGAAGCCGTCTGGTGGCGCTCGGGCGAACTGATCGGCATTTTCGACAGCAATGACGTCGGCATTCTCTCGACCCGCCCCGATTGGCGTTACCGCACCCTTATTGACACCCATCCCACGCAGCTTGAAGCCCTCGCCCGCGACCAGCGCTATCTCGGCGTTGCCATCAACGGCAATGGCATCGTGCAATCCATCGAGCCCTGGCGCGGCACCGAACTGGCCGTGCTGCGCAGCGGCGATAGCGAGATCAACGGCGAATTCATGGTCGATCGCCTGCGCATGCCGCTGCATGGCTGGCGCTTGCTCTCCTTCGTGCCCCTTGGCCCCATCTCCAGCTGGGCCTGGACAGCCGCCTTCTTCGTCGGCGTCGCCGTTGCCGCAATCCTCTTGGCCGCCATGCTTTTCATGCAGCGCCAGCGCCTGATCCGCGCCCGCCTCGAAGATCACGACCAGCTCGAGCAACGCGTCCTGTTGCGCACCCACGAATTGCAGGAAGCCAATACCCGCCTCGCCGGCGAAATCATCGAACGCCAGGAAGCCGAAAAAGCACGCCAGGCCGCCCAGCAGGGCCTGGTCCAAGCCGCCAAGCTCGCCACCCTCGGCCAGGCCCTTGCTGGCGTCGCCCACGAAGTCAGCCAGCCCATCGCCGCGCTACGCACCCAGACCGCCAGCGCCAAGCTGCTGGCTCGCGGCAAGGTGCCCGAACTCTCCGATCTCTTCGGCAGCATGGAAGGCGTCATCGGCCGCCTGGTGTCGCTCACCGGCCACCTCAAAACCTTCGCCCGCAAGGAAACCGAAATTTCCATCCAGAGCGATGTCGTCCACATCGCCCACAATGCCATCGAACTGGCCAACCATTTCCGCGACGACCCCAACCTCACCATCACCCTCGACGCGCCCCCGCACGCCCTCATCGTCACCGGCAACCCCATCCATATCGAGCAGGTCCTGGTCAATCTCATCTCCAACGCCGCCGACGCCATGGCCGGCCTCGAAGACGCCACCATAAAGATCACCGCCCGCGACGCCGGCCAGCACGCCGTCATCACCGTGGCCGACAACGGCACCGGCATCGACCCGACCATCATCGACACCCTGTTCGACCCCTTCGTCACCACCAAGGAACCCGGCCGGGGCCTGGGCCTGGGCCTCTCCATTTCCTATGGCCTGGTCCGCGAAATGGGCGGCCGCCTCGAGGTCGAAAGCCGCCCCGGCGAAGGCGCCACCTTCACCATCACCCTGCCCCTAGCCGAAATCACCCAAAACAGAGACTTCGCATGACAGCAAAAACATCGGTGATGATCGTCGAGGACGAGGGCATTGTCCGCAATGCGCTCGACCAATGGCTCAACCTCTCGGGCTTTGCCGTCACCACCGTCGGCAGCGCCCGCGAAGCCATGACCCGCCTCGGCGACGCCCAGCCCGAAGTGGTCATTTCCGACGTCCGCATGCCCTCCGTCTCCGGCCTCGACCTGCTCGCCCAAATCCGCGACAAGGACCCCACCACCTCGGTCATCCTCATCACCGCCCATGGCGACGTGCCCATGGCCGTCAAGGCGATCCGCGACGGCGCCTATGACTTTCTGCAAAAGCCCTACGAGCCCGAACAGCTCGTTAGCGTCATCGAGCGCGCCGCCGAACAGGCCCGCGTCCGGCGCGAATTGGTCAATCTGCGCCGTCGGCTCGATGGCGGCGCGGCCGAATTGTCCAACCGCCTCATCGGCTCATCCCCTGTCATGGAGGATTTGCGCCAGCTCATTCTCGACGTCGCCGCCATCGATACCGACGTCATCATTCTGGGCGAAACCGGCACCGGCAAGGAAGTCGTCGCCCGCGCCCTGCACGATTTCTCCCCCCGCTCCGCCGCACCCTTCGTCGCCGTCAATTGCGCCGCCATCCCCGCCGAGCTGATCGAAAGCGAACTGTTCGGCCACGAAGCCGGCGCCTTTACCGGCAGCGCCGGCCCGCGCATCGGCAAGTTCGAATTCGCCAATGGCGGCACGCTGCTGCTCGACGAAATCGAATCCATGCCCCTGCTCGCCCAGGCCAAGGTCCTGCGCGTCATTCAGGAGCGTACCGTCGAGCGCGTCGGCTCCAATCGCCAGATCCCGCTCGATTTGCGCATCATCGCCGCCACCAAGGTCGATCTGCTCGACGAAGCCGAAGCCGGCCGCTTCCGCGCCGATCTGCACTATCGCCTCAATACCGCCAGCATCGCCGTGCCCCCGCTGCGTCACCGAGGCGAGGATGCTCTCCTGCTGTTCCACTATTTCCTCGAACTGGCCCAAAAGCGCTTCAACCGCCCCTCCCAGCCGCTCCACCCCGCCGATATCGAGGCCCTGTCCCGCTATGCCTGGCCCGGCAATGTCCGCGAGCTCAAGACCGTGGCCGACAAATTCGCGCTCGGCCTCTCCAGCGCCAATTACTCCATCCAGAGCGCCATCGGCATCAAGCCCGGCACACCCGACGAGAGCCTCAGCCTCGCCGACCGGCTGGCCCAATATGAGCGCAGCATCATCGAAGCCGAACTCCGCAAACACGACAATTCCATCGCCGACACCGCCGACGCCCTCAACGTCCCCCGCCGCACCCTCAGCGAGAAAATGACCCGGCTCGGCGTGCGGCGCTGAAGCTGAACCGACACCCGGACTTTGAGATCAATTTCGGGAGCCACGATCGGCCTCCCTCCCCCTTGAGGGGAGGGATTGAGGGTGGGGGTGTCGAGCTATCCACCAATATCGAGCGTCGTGCTGACCGCGACACCCCCACCCTAGCCCTCCCCTCAAGGGGGAGGGGATTGGATCGAGGCTCACGGCCCTATGCGGGAATGCCGATTGGTCCTAGCCCCGTCCAAGGTAACCCTACCCACACCGTCCCGCTCCCCCGCCGCACACTCCCCTGCTATATCTTGGAACAGCTTTCCCGAAATGCCGCCTCCATCCGAAAGGCATTTCGATCCAAATCTGTAGCAAGCACGGATAGACTACTGATCTCATAGAGTTTTCTGGCCTCAAGCGATATGTCTTTCACCAGATGGCACTGACCCCGCGTTCAGGCCAATACACAAGGAGCTTTCCAGCCATGTCCCTCATTTCGCGCCGCACTCTGCTGGTCGCTACCCTTCTCGCGAGCGTCGCCTTCACCCCCGCCGCCTTCGCCCAGGATTTCGATCCGGACGCCACCATCCGCATCGGCTCGCTCTACGAACCGCAGAACCTCGACAACACGGCCGGCGCCGGCCAGGGCATCAACGAAGCCTTCAACGGCAATGTCTACGAAGCCCTGTTCCAGCTCACCGACAAGGGCAGTGTCGAGCCGGCCCTGGCCGCCGATTACAAGGTCAGCGACGATGGCCTCACCTATACCTTCACCCTCAAGGACGGCGTCACCTTCCACTCGGGCGATCCGCTCACCGCTGCCGATGTGAAATATTCCATCGAGCGCGTCACCGCCGAAACCTCGAAGAGCTCGCGCAAGAAGAGCCTCTCGACCATCACCGCCATTGACACGCCAGACGACAAGACCGTGGTCATCACCCTCTCGGCCCGCTCCATCTCCCTGCCCTATAATCTGAGCTATGTCTGGATCGTCAACGACGCGGCTGCCGACATCACCGCCACCGAAGACGGCACCGGCCCCTATACGCTCGAAGAATGGCGCCGCGGCTCGGCTCTCGCGCTGGCCCGTTTCGACGGCTATTGGGGCGACAAGCCCACCAATGGCGAAGTGATCTACACCTATTTCACCGACGCCACCGCGCTCAACAACGCCCTGCTGACCAATGCCGTCGACGTCATCACCTCGGTCCAGAGCCCGGATTCCCTGGCCCAGTTCACCGGCAACCCGGCCTTCACCGTCACCGAAGGCGCTTCCACCACCAAGGAACTGCTCGCCTATAACGACCGCGTCGCCCCCTTCGACAATGTCCAGGTCCGCAAGGCCCTGGCCCGCGCCACCGACAAGGCGAAGCTCCTCAATTCCATCTGGGGCGAATATGGCACGCTGATCGGTTCCTTCGTGCCCCCGACCGATCCCTGGTATGTCGATCTCACGGGCGTCGATGCCTACGATCCGGAAAGCGCCAAGGCCCTGCTGGCCGAAGCCGGCTATCCCGATGGCTTCACCTTCACCCTCGACACCCCCGATTACGATCCGCACCCGCTGGTCGCCCAGTTCCTCCAGACCGAATATGCCAAAATCGGCGTCACGGTGAACATCAACATCATCACCGCCAATGAGTGGTACACAAAGATCTACCAGGAGCACAATTTCGAGGCGACGCTGCAGGAGCACGTCAACCACCGCGACATCGTCTTCTACGGCAATCCCGACTTCTACTGGGGCTACAACAACCCCGAAGTCGTCAAGCTGATCGCCGATTCCGAAGCCGCCGCCACCATTGACGAGCAGACCGAAAAGCTCACCGAAGCCAACAAGCTGATCGCCGAAGACGCCGCCAGCAACTGGCTCTACCTCTACCCCCAGATCGTCGTCTCCGCCGCCAACGTCACCGGCTACCCGATCAATGGCCTCAACTCCCAATTCTTCGCCTACGGGATCAAGAAGGCGAACTAAGCGGCGAAGCACCGGAGAGCCACCAAACCGTCCCCCTCAGGGGGCGGTGTTCGCATGGGACTCACGCCACCCACGGTGTCATTCCGGCGGAGGCCGGAATCCATGTCCGCATGTTCCCACGGCCACTGGCGTTGGAGGATGATTCACAGCATTGATCCCGGCCTCCGCCGGGATGACACCGCATTCTTGAATGCGCTGGAAGCGGGGTAAAAGCCCCAATCCCGGCCTCCCCACAATGTCATTCCCGCGAAAGCGGGAACCTCTGTTTATTTACTTCTGCATCCAAAACGGAGGTTCCC
>DATMSY010000104.1:0-5291 GCA_035565135.1 Devosia sp. | reverse complement strand
GGGGCTGATGCGGTCATTCTCGATCTTGAGGATGCGGTGGTGGCGGCTGACAAGGCCGGTGCGCGGGCGCGGCTGGCTGAGGCGGTGCCTGCGGTGGGGCGCAATGGCGCCAAGGTGTTTGTGCGGATCAATGCCGACCCGGCGCTGATGCAGGCGGATGCGGAGGCGGCGTGCCGGGCGGGGGCGTTTGGGCTTTATATGCCCAAAGTGGAGGACCCGGCGACGTTGCGCGAGCTGGCGGTGTGGCTGCATCCGCTGGAAGTGTCGCTGCGGCGGGATGAGATGGCTTTTGTGCCACTGGTTGAGAGTCCGGCGGCAGTGCTGGAGGCGCGGGCAATTGCGCGGGCGCCGCGGGTGATGGCGCTGAGTGTCGGCGGGGAGGATCTGGCGTTTTTGCTGGGGGCGCAGCCGGTGCCGGAGGTGCTGACATTTCCCAAGCTGATGGTGCATTACGCGGCCAAGGCCGAGGGGCGGCTGTCGTTTGGGCTGCTGCGCTCGACGGCGGATTATGCGGACACGGAGGCTCTGGCCGAGGCGGCGCGCGAGGCGCGGATGCATGGATTTGATGGGGCGAGCTGTGTGCATCCGTCGGTGGTGGCGGTGCTGAATGCAGCTTTTGCGCCGAGTGCGGACGAGCTGGATTGGGCGCGGCGGGTGGTTGCGGCGGCCGAGGGGAATGAGGGGGCGTTTGTGGTGGATGGGAAGATGGTAGATGCGCCGGTGATTGCGCGGGCTCGGGGGATTTTGGGGGCGTAGGCCCCATTCACTGGCCAAACCATGGTGTCATTCCCGCGAAAGCGGGAACCTCTGTTGGCGATGTCAGGCAAGAAAACGGAGGTTCCCGCTTTCGCGGGAATGACATTGTGGGGGGCGCATATTTGGTGCCTGTGGAGGGCGCAGCACCCCCACCCTCGATCCCTCCCCACAAGGGGGAGGGAGGCCGGCTCCGTGGCTCGCGAGTATTCGGGCACGACCTCGTGGGCTCTCTAGTGGCTGTCCTTCAGCCGCTTTTCACCCGCTTCAATCCGGAACGGCAGCACATTTTCCGGCGGCGGCAAGGGGCAGACGGCGTGTTCGGTGAAGGCGCAGGGCGGGTTGATGGCTTTGTTGAAGTCGAGGACGATGGTTTTGTCGGTGACGTCTTCGCCATAGAGGAAGCGCGAGGCGGGGTAGGTGGAATCCTTGGAGGTCGGGTCGCGCAGCACGAATTGGGGTGATTGCGGGGTGCCGTGGGTGGCGATCAGCTCGTAGGTTTTGCCATCGTGGGTGAAGACGGCCTTGTGGGTGGCTTCGATATCGGTGGGGATGGATTTGGTGGTGTCCACCGTCATGCCCTTGGGGGTGGCGAAGGGGACCCAATCGGCGACGATGCGCCATTCGGGCTGGGCCGGGAAATACTCGATGCCGGGGAAGCGGGCGGGCTCGGGCGAGGCGGTATCGCGGATGCGCAGGGCGTTTTCGCCGTTGAGCGTGGTGATTTCGAGCAGTAGGGAGCCGGCGGTGAAGCGCGGGGGATGGTGCTTGTCGAGCTTGATGGCCTGCGGCGCGCCGCCATCTGCGGGGGTGTAGGTGACCTTGCCGTTGCTTTGCGTGATGGCGCCGACATGGGCGGGGCCGGCGGAGAGGACGATGTCGTTATCCGCGGCGGTGCCCACGGTGACGGTGCCTTCGGCGAGCCAGAAGCGGCCGATAATGTTGAGCCAGCCATCAGGTGCGGTGAGATTGGCGAGGCGCTTGGCCTTCCAGGCGTCGAGGGCGGTGAGATAATCGGACATGGCAAAATTCCTTCAGGCAGGCATGCGCGGCACGCTGTTGAGCAGCCGTTGCGTATATGGGTGTTGCGGATTGGCAAGAATAGAGGCGGTGGCGCCGGCTTCTACGATCCGGCCTTTTTCGAGAATGACGATCTTTTCGCAGAGGGCGGCGACGACGCCCAGATCGTGCGAGACGAAGACCAGGGTCATCTGCTCGCTCAGGCTTTTGAGCAGATCGACGATGCGGATGCGGGTGGAGAGATCAAGAGCGCTGACGGCTTCGTCGGCCAGCAGGAGGCTGGGGCCGGCGACGATGGCACGGGCAATGGCGATGCGCTGGCGCTGGCCGCCGGAGAATTCGTGGGGATAGCGGGCAAGGATATTGCGTTCTAGGCCGACCGAGGCGAGGGCGTCGGACACCATCTGGCGGTGGTCGCCGGATATGCGGAGGGCGCGTAGGGTCTCGGAGACGATGGAGAGCACGTTCTGGCGCGGATCGAGGGAGGAATAGGGGTCTTGAAAGACCACCTGCACCTGGCGGCGGTAATCGCGCATGAAGCGGGGGCTGCGTGGATCGAGCGGGGTGTCGTTGAAGGTGATGCTGCCGGTTGAGGGGCGGGTGAGGCCGAGCAAGAGGCGGAGCAGGGTGGTTTTGCCGGAGCCGGATTCGCCGACGAGGCCAATGCTGTCGCCGGGCTCGATGGTGAGGGAGACGCCGTCGAGTACGCGTTTGCTGGCGTTGTAGGCGAAGGTGACATCCTGGACTTTAAGGAGGCTCATGGTTGGGCTCCCAAAGCGGCGTCGAAGGCGTGGGCGGCGGCAACGAGGGTGGCGGTGTAGTCGTGTTGCGGGCGGGCGAAGATTTCCGCGACGGGGCCGGTTTCGACGATGACGCCACGGCGCAGCACGGCGACGCGATCGACAAGGCCGGCGACGACGGGGAGGTCGTGGCTGATGAAGAGCAGGGCCATATTGCGCTGGCGGACGAGGCTATCGAGCAGGCGGAGGATTTCGGCCTGGGTGGTGACATCGAGCGCGGTGGTGGGCTCATCGGCAATGAGCAGATCGGGGCGGCAGGCGAGGGCCATGGCGATGGCGACGCGCTGGCGCTGGCCGCCGGAGATTTCATGCGGATAGGCGCGGGCGATGCGCTGGGGATCGGGCAGGGCGACGTCGGCCATGAGGTCGAGGATGGCTTTGTCGAGGGCGGCGCCGGAGAGCGGGCTGCCGTCGCGGGCGGCGCGGCGTTGCAGAGGCTCGGCGATCTGGCGGCCGATGCGCATGAGCGGGTCGAGGGCGGTCAGGGGTTCCTGAAAGACCACGGCTACGGCGGTGCCGCGCAGGTTATTGAGCTGGCTGTCGGGGGTGCCGATGACCTGCTGGCCGGCGAGGGTGATGGAGCCGGTGGCTTTGATGCTGGGCGGCAAAAGGCCGGTGGCGGCCATGGCGGTGAGGGATTTGCCGGAGCCGGACTCCCCAATCAGGCCCAGGCGTTCGCCGGGGGAGATGGTCAGGTTGAGGCTTTCGACCAGCGTGGTTTCAGCGGTTTTGAGGGTGAGGCCGGTGATGGCGAGGAGGGTTTTCATCGGGCGCGCCTTGTCGGATCGATGCTGTCGCGCAGGCCATCGGCGAGGAGGTTGATGCCGATGACCAGCGAAACCAGCGCAATGCCGGGGGCGATGGCGCCGATGGGGGCGGTGTAGACCGTGCCCTGGGCTTCCTGCAGCAGGCGGCCCCAGGAGGCGTTGGGCGGCGGGGCGCCGAGGCCGAGATAGGACAAGGAGGCTTCGGCAATGACGGCGAGGCCGAATTGCAGGGCGAAATTGACCGACAGGGTCGGCCAGATATTGGGCAGGACGTGGCCGAAGACGATGGCTGGCCAGGAGGAGCCGGAGGTGCGGGCGGCCGTGATGTAATCCATCAGCAGCACGCGCTTGGCGAGGATGCGGGTGAGGCGGGCGACGATGGCCGAGAGCGCGATGCCGATGGCGACGATGGCGGAGCCCAGGTTTGCGGTGTCGCTGGCGGCGACGACCAGCATGGCGATCAGCAGGGTCGGGAAGGCGATGAGGATATCGAGGGTGGCGGCGAGGGCGTCGTCGAGCAGCTTGCTGGCGAAGGCGGCGAGGATGCCTAGCGTGACACCGATGAGCACGCCGATGGCGACGGCGCCGGTGCCCACGATGAGGGCGATGCGCGAGCCGATCATGATCTGGGTGAGGAAATCGCGGCCGAGGCGGTCGGTGCCGGCCCAATGCAGCCATGATGGGGCTTCGAGGCGCCCGCCGCTCATGCCGGTGGGGTCGTAGGGCGTCCAGACCAGGGTGAGGATGCCGATGGCGATGTGGAGGCCGACGAGCGCGAGGCCCGCCCAGAGGGTAAGGGAGCCGTAGCCGCGGCGCTTGGGGGTGATCTGGTCGAGGGTGGTCATGGCGTGCCGGCTCCCCGATCGCGCAAGCGCGGGTCGATGAAGCGTTGCAAGAGATCAGCGGCGAAGCCGATCAGCAGGACGAGGAGGGTGGAGATGAAGAGCACGCCCTGCACGTTTGGATAATCGCGCTGCTGGATGGCGAGGAGGAGCATGGAGCCAAGGCCGGGGAGGCTGAAAACGCGCTCGATGACGACGGCGCCGAGAAAGGTGCTGGCCAGTTCGATGCCGAGAATGGAGATGACCGGGACGGCGCCGTTGCGCAGGCCGTGGCGGATCAGGGCTTCGGGGAACGAGGCGCCGAGGGCGCGGGCGGTGCGCAGATAATCGCTGCCGAGGACGTCGAGGGTGGCGGCGCGAACATAGCGCAGGACAGAGGCGGCCATGACCAGGGCAATGGTGAGGACGGGCAGGATCATGGCGGTGGCCGCCTCACCAAAATTGGTCCAGCCGCGCAGGGGGAAGCCGCCCGAGGGCAAGAGGCGCAGGTTGATGGCGAAAAGCGTCACCAGCAGGATGCCGACCCAGAAGACGGGGATGGCGATGCCGAGTTGCGAGACCACGGAAATCAGGCCGCCATACCAGCGGTCGGAGCGGACGGCGGCGATGATGCCGAGGGGGATGGCGAGAGCGAGAGCGAGCAGGAAACCGAGAAAGGTCAGCGGCAGGGTGACCGACATGCGGTTGCCGATTTCGCTGATGACGGAGGCGCGACTGACGAAGGAGGTGCCGAGATCAAAGCGCGCGAGGTTGCCGATGAAGGTGGCGAACTGGGTGTAGAGCGGCTGATCGGAGCCAACCTGGCTGCGGGCGGCGGCGATCTGGGCTTCGGTGGCGCCGACGCCGAGCAGGGCATTGGCGGGATCACCGGGTAGCAGGCGCAGGAGGACGAACAGCACAATTGCCGCGATCAGCAGGGACGCGATGAGAATGACCGAGCGGCGGATAGTGTATGCGAGAATGGGGGTGGCCTCCGAGTCAGTTGGGGCAGGGTAGCGGTTTTGGGGGAGGTGGGCCACTGGGGATGGGGCGCTGCCACCGCCTGCCCATCCTACTTCTACTTCAATCAACCTCGGTGTCATTCCCGCGAAAGCGGGAACCTCCGTTTT
>DATMSY010000103.1:0-10850 GCA_035565135.1 Devosia sp. | reverse complement strand
GGTGGGCGACGGGGTGAGCTTCACCCCTGCCCTGTCCGATGGCGACCGCGTGGCGGCCGGCGGGCTCGTGGCGAGCGTGAGCGGGCCGGCCCGGCTGGTGATGTCGGGGGAGCGGGTGGCGCTCAATTTTCTCAATCACTTGAGCGGCGTGGCGAGCCTGACGCGGATCTATGCCGATGCGGTGGCGGGCACGGATGCTCAGATTTGCGATACGCGCAAGACGACGCCGGGGCTGCGGGCATTCGAGAAATATGCCGTGCGCTGCGGTGGCGGGGCCAATCATCGCTATAGCTTGGATGATGCGATCCTGATCAAGGACAATCATATTGCCGTCGCGGGCAGTGTGACGGCGGCATACAAGGCGGCCGAGGCGTTTGCCGGGCATCTGGTGGCGATCGAAATCGAGGTGCAGAACCTGGCCGAGCTGGAAGAGGCGCTGGCCGCGGGCGCACGGATCGTGCTGCTCGACAATATGGACAATGACCTGCTGCGGCAGGCGGTGGCGATCAATAAGGGGCGGGCCAAGCTCGAAGCCTCGGGCGGGGTGAAGCTGGATCGGGTGCGTTCGATTGCCGAAACCGGCGTCGATTTCATCTCGACCAGCCAGATCACCATGGCGGCGGTGCCGCTCGATCTGGGGCTCGACGTCGAGATCGGGGTGGCGCGATGAGCGCGGCGGCTGCGGTGGATCAATCGCTGACCGAGTTGTCGCTGCAGGCGGCTATTGCGGCGGCGCGGGTGATTTCGGACGTCTATAGCCGGCCGATCACGGCGGTGACCAAGAGCGATGGTTCGCCGGTGACCGAGGCGGATGCGGCGGCGGAAGCCGTGATCCTTGATTATCTGCGGCCTACCGGCATTCCCGTATTGGGGGAAGAGAGCGTGGCCGCCGGGATCATTCCCGTGCTGGGGGAGCGCTATTTCGTGGTCGACCCGCTGGATGGCACCAAGGAATTCATCAAGCGCAATGGCGAGTTCACGGTCAATATCGCGCTGGTGGAGCATGGCGTGCCAGTCTTGGGCGTGGTGCTGGCGCCGGTGAGTGGCGAGACCTTTGTCGGGGACGCGGGTGGCGCCTATGCCTGCGATACGTCGAGCGGCGTCGCGACGGGCAAGCGGGTGATATCGGTGGCGACCGCGGCGCCGATGCGGGTGGTGGCAAGCCGGTCGCATGGGCATGAAGCGCTGGCGAAAATGTGCGAGACCTTTGCGGTGGAGAGCGATGTATCGGTCGGCTCGTCGCTGAAGTTTTGTCTCCTGGCGCGGGGCGATGCGCAGCTTTATCCGCGCTTTACGCCGACCTGCGAGTGGGACACGGCGGCCGGGCAGGCTGTGCTCGAGGCGGCCGGCGGCGCGGTGGTGACGCTGGATGGCGAGCGCATGCGCTATGGCAAGCACGATATCGGGTTTCTCAATCCCTATTTCGTGGCGGCGTCGAGCCTGGACCTGGCGCGGCGGGCGGCGGCGGAGATGAGTTCGATTTTGGGGTAGAGAGCCCTATCCGCTCCCCGAGCGGGAATCAGGGATCGGAGTACCCCTCCTAACCTCCCCCTGACAGGGGAGGGACCTATTGGGGCTCTCGGGTTGCAGCTCTGGGCTGGACGGATTGTCGCAAGGACGGTCAGTTGTGTGTTTATTCGCGCATGAACTAAGTTATTGTTCCGGCAAGCATAGCGGCAAGTAGTGGTGCCGTCCGATTGCTTCACCATTGGCATGGCCTTAACTGTCCAGCGCGACTTCCGCGTTCGTAATGCTTGCGTAAGCTTCGTCAGAGATATATAGCCCCGGCATATATCGATCCGGCATATGCGCCGGCGGAGCTCCCGCGACATGAACGTCAGAACCTTGTGCCTTTCCATCCTCTACAATGAGGACGCGACCGGTTACGAAATCCGGCGAATGTGCACGGAAGGCGAATGCGCCTATTTCGTGGAGGCCAGCTTCGGTTCGATCTATCCCGCGCTTGCCAGACTTGAAGACGATGGGCTGGTGACCAGCCGCACCGAGACTCAGGACGGCAAGCCGACGAAAAAAATCTACTCCATTACCGAGGCGGGACGAGCCGCTTTTGTCCAGCATCTGGGCGAGCCGCTGGCTCCGAACATGTTCCGGAGCCCGTTTTTACTGTTCGCACGCTACGCGCATATTTTGCCGAAAGAGCTGGTGGAAGAACGCGTTACCGACTTTCTTCAAGAGTTCACCGACAAACGCGAAACTCTCGAAGGGTTTCTTGAAGAGCATGGCACCAGTGCTGCGGACACATGGGTAATCAATTACGGACGTGCAATGATGGAGGTTGCAGAGGACTATCTGCGCTCCCATATGCACGAACTGATCACATTGGCGCGAGCCGAGCCGAAAATAGAACCGGCTGAATAGAGGGGCGAATTCTCATGCGTGCATTGATGTCCTACGGTCTTGCCGCGCTGATCCTGGTTGGGATCGGGCTGTGGCTGGCAACCGGAACACTGGTTATGGGCGGCAATGGCCCAGGCAAGGGCGAGCGGTCGATCGTTTCGGTGGTTGAAGGGCAGGAACACGGCCCCATCGCCACTACACTGGCCGATGCCGGCGTGCTGGCGCACCACGAACCCTCGACCACGGTTGACCCCGAACTGACCATTGCGCAGCGCAATGAGGCGGAAATGGGCGCCCAGACGCAGCTGCAGTCGGTTCGCACGACGACCTATGTGGCCAAGCCGATGTCCATCGAAGTGCCGCTGCGTGGCCGCACCGCTGCCAAGGCAAGCGTTTCAGCCGTGGCCGAGACGGCCGGCATTGTCGACGAGGTCAATATCGTCAAGGGCCAGACCGTCAAGGTCGGCGATCTGCTCTGCACCCTGGACCGGGGCACCCGCGCCGCCGCCGTGGCGCAGGCCGAAGCCGGTCTCGCGCAGGCCAATGCCGGATTGAACCAGGCCCAGCTCGACTACGACACCAATGAAAGCCTGCGTAACCGCGGTCTCGCCGCCGCCAATACGGCGCGCACCGTGGAAGTGGCGCTATCGTCGGCCAAGGCCAATGTGAGCTCGGCCCAGGCCGCACTCGACAATGCCAATGCCGAACTGGACCGCACGCGCATCGTCGCCAAGGTCAATGGCGTGGTGCAGGACCCGATCGTGTCGGAAGGCTCGATGCTGGCCCTGGGCTCGGCTTGCGCCACCATCGTGCAGCTCGACCCGATGCGGTTCCTGGGTCAGGTTCCCGAAGCCCGCATCGCGCTGGCCAAGACGGACCTTGCCGCTTCGATCCGCACCGTGACCGGCCAGACTGCCGACGGCAAGGTGACCTATATCGCCTCGACCGCCGACAGCGCGACCCGCTCGTTCCCGGTGGAAATCGAATTCGCCAATCCCGATGGCGCCATCCGCGACGGTATCACCGCCCAGGCCACCATCAATATGGGCTCGGCGCCGGCGCAGCTGCTGCCACAATCTGTCCTGACGCTCAACGATGATGGCGTTCTGGGCGTGCGGACGGTGGAAGACGAGAAGGTCAAGTTCTACCCCGTGCAGATCGTCAGCGACACGCGCGATGGCATCTGGGTGATGGGCCTGCCTGACTCGGTCGACGTGATCACCGTCGGCCAGGAATATGTGACTGAGGGCCAGACCGTGGCCGCTACCAACGTTGCTGCCGGAGGGGCCGCTTCATGATCAACTTCCTCGAACGCATCCTGCGGATGCCGCGCGTGGTGCTCACCGTCATGGTGCTGCTCCTTGGCGCGGGTCTGTCAGCCTATCTCTCCCTTCCCAAGGAGAGCTTTCCGGCCATCGACATCCCCTATTTCTACGTTTCGGTGACCCAGACGGGCGTCTCGCCGCGCGATGCCGAGCAATTGCTCGTCAAGCCGATCGAGGACCGGATCAAGGATATCGACGACCTCGAGAACTATTCCTCGACGGCGACCACCGGGCATGCCTCGGTGTTCCTCGAATTCAACGTCAATGCCGACAAGGACACCGCGCTGAACGATATCCGCGCGGCGCTTGAAGGCGTGTCGGCCGACCTGCCCGCCGAGGCCAAGGAACCGGTGGTGACCGAAATCTCGTTCACCGATACCCCGGTCATCTATGTCGCGGTCTATGGTAATGTGCCGGAACGCGAACTGGTGCAGCGGGCCAAGGATCTGCAGGACGAGCTGGAAGGCATTGCCGACGCCCAGACCGTCACGATCTCGGGCCAGCGCGACGAGATGATGGAAGTCACCATCGACCAGAACCGTCTCGAAGCCTATGACCTGACCGCCAGCCAATTGCTGGACGCGCTGGCCAAGAACAACATGGTGGTTCCCGGCGGCACGCTCGACACCGGGCGCGGTTCGTTCAACGTGGAAGTGCCGGGCCTGATCAAGAATGTCGAGGACGTCTATACCCTGCCCCTCAAGGCTTCGGGCGACACCGTCGTGACCTTCGGCGATGTGGCGACCATTACCCGCACCTTCGAGGACGCGACCCAATATGCCCATGTGAACGGGCAGACGGCCATTACCCTGGGCGTCTCCAAGAAGCTGGGCACCAACGTCATCAATGTTTCCGACGAAGTGCGCCGGGTTACGGCCGAGTTCACCAAGGACTGGCCGCAGGGCGTGCAGACCTCGTTCCTGATCGACCAGGCAGACTCGACCAAGAGCCTGTTCCGCTCGCTGGAAGCGGCCGTTTTGACCGCCGTGGCGCTGGTGCTGATCACTTGTGTTGCGACCCTGGGCTGGCGCGCGGCCATCATGATCGGCATGTCGATCCCGATCTCGTTCATGATGGCGTTCCTCGTGGTGCAGATGCTGGGCATGACCATCAATATGATGATCATGTTCGGCCTAGTGCTGGCGGTGGGCGTGCTGGTGGACGACCCTATCGTGGTCGTCGAATATGCCGAGCGAAAGCTGCAGGAAGGCGTTTCCAAGCGGGAAGCGTTCATCCTGGCAGCCAAGAAGATGTTTGTGCCGGTGGTTTCGGCTACCTTCACCACGCTGGGCGCCTTCGTGCCCCTGCTGTTCTGGCCGGGCATTATCGGCAAGTTCATGAGCTATCTGCCGATCATCGTTATCGTGGTGATGGTGGCTTCGCTCGTCTCCGCGCTGATCTTCATGCCGATCATCGGCGCCTTTATCGCGTCGAGCCATATCGACGAGAAGCATAAGGAAGCCGCCGACGTCGTCATGTATGCCGACAAGTTCGACCCCAAAAAGGTCGGCGGCCTGACCGGCTATTACGTGCGGGCGATGGAGCATTTCCTGCATCAGCCACTGCTGACGCTGGGCGTCGGCTTCTCGCTCGTGGCGGCGATGTTCGTCGCCTATATGATGAACCCCACCGGCACCGAGGCTTTCCCGGCTTCCGAACCGGAATTCGGCACGGTCAACGTGATTACACGCGGCAATTACTCGCCGTCTGAAATCCGCGACCTGTTGATGGAGGTGGAAACCGAGATCCTGCAGGTGCAGGGCGTGCAGGACGTGGTGATGCGGTTTGCCAATGCCAATGGTGGCAGCGGCGGCATGAGCACATCGGCTCCGCCCGACACGGTGGGTTCGTTCGACCTGCAGCTCATTAACTACAATGAGCGCGTCAAGGCCGAGGAAATCTTCCAGACCATCCGCGATCGCGTTGCCGACATTTCCGGCCTCGAAGTGCAGATTGCCGCCCAGGAAAACGGCCCGCCGGCAGGCAAGGCCATCAACCTGCGCGTGGAAGGCAATGTCTATAACGACATCGCGCCGACCGTTGCCAAGCTGCGCGACTTCATCGAGCACGATCTGGGTGGGGCTATCGACGTGGAAGACGGCCGCCCTGCCCCCGGTATCGACTGGCAGGTGACCATCGATCGCGTCGAAGCGGCCAAATATGGCATCGGCGTGCGCGAGCTCAGCCCCTATGTGCAGCTCGTGACCTCGGGCGTGACGCTGGGCACCTATCGCCCGGATGACGGCACGACCAGCGACGAACTCGACATCAAGGTCCGTCTGCCGGAAAGCGAACGCACCTTCGATGCCCTGGATTCGCTGCGCATCGTGACGACACAGGGCCTGGTTCCGGTGTCCAACTTCATCACCCGTACGGCTGTGCCCAAAGTGGCCAATATCTCGCGCCGCAACGGGCTCTATTCGATGAATGTGGCTGCCAATCTGGAACCGGGCCTCGATACCGCGGCCAAGGTTGCGCAGGTGCAGGAATGGGAAAAGACCCAGCAATTGCCGGCCGGCGTCAAGATCGTCTATGGCGGTGCGGCAGAGCAGGTTGACGACACCAATGCGTTCATCGTGACCGCATTCGGCGCCGCCATGTTCCTGATCTTCTTCATCCTGCTGCTGGAATATAACAGCTTCTGGCAGGTGCTGGTGACGC
The DNA here is from genome assembly GCA_035565135.1 of Devosia sp. Taxonomy (GTDB): domain Bacteria; phylum Pseudomonadota; class Alphaproteobacteria; order Rhizobiales; family Devosiaceae; genus Devosia. The sequence continues at coordinate 4,506 of DATMSY010000103.1, read as the reverse complement.
TGACCACGGTGATCATGTCGCTGGGCGGCGTGCTGCTCGGCATGCTGGTGACCGGGATGAGCTTCTCGGCCATCATGACAGGCCTGGGCATCGTGGCGCTGGCGGGTATCGTGGTGAAGAACGGCATCGTGCTGATCGACACCTATAACCACTATAACCGCGACGAGAAGGTGGAGCCGATCAAGGCCATGCTGCTGACCATCAGCCAGCGTGTCCGGCCGGTGCTGCTGACCGCGACCGTGACCGCCCTGGGCGTTATCCCGATGGCGCTCAATGTCGAGTTCGACTTCATCCGCCGCGAAATCGTGGTGGGGGGCCTGGCCGGTTCGTGGTTCATCCACCTGTCGGCAGCTTTGGTGTCGGGCCTCTTCGTCTCGACCGCCCTGACCCTGGTCATGGTGCCGGTGATGGTGGTGGCCCCGCATGTGATGAAGGGCCAGATCGGCTGGCTGTTCCACCAGATCGGCCGCGGCATCAACACGCTGCGTGGCGGTGGCAAGCAAGCCGCGGTGCCGGCAGGGTTCGATGGCATGGCCGTCGAAATCCCCGCCGACGCCGATGGCGCCAAGCGCTACATCGTCAGCAAGGACGAGGGCCTGGTCGAAAAGGACAAGAACGGCGTGACGATCGTCAGCCGGCCCGAAGCGGCGGAGTGATCTGACGCGACAAAGCGAATGGAAAGGCCCGCAGTGATGCGGGCCTTTTTGTTTGGCGCTATAGTAGCCGCTGACAACAATCTGACGAGAGCCGGACGATGCGACTAACCGCAGAACAGGCAATAGTCGATCTGGACAAGGCCATCGAAGCGACGGCCAACGGCCCGGTGCATATCGAGAGCCAGGGCAAGGACGTGGCTGTTTTATTGTCACCAGAGCAGTACGAGGCCCTTACTGGCCGTGTTGCCCGTGTTTCACGAGCAGAGCTGGAACGGCTTATGGCAGCGAGCGTTGAGCGCCATGGCTCAGTCTATCGCGCCCTCGCGAAGTGGGAAACGGAGAACGAGCCGCCCGAGGCTTGATGATCGCGAGACCATAGCGAGCGCGGATGCATCGCACCCCTCACCCGGCGCTACGCGCCGACCTCTCCCCTGAGGGGCGAGGTGAGATGGGGCTGGGGGCTCTCGCGATGAAAGCATTCAGCCGCCAGGTGTCGCCTTCGAACTGGATGTCCCTGGTGGTTGCGTTCAGCGGCGCCACGGCCTTGTGCCAGAATGCGTGGGCGGCGGTGTTGGCACGGGGTGTGGCGATGTGCCAGTTGCCGGGGTGACGGGCAAGGATTGCTGCGAGCGCGGCGCGGCCGGTGCCCCTGCCCCGATAGGCTTTGAGGATGAAGAACTCGGCCATGAAGAAGCAGGGCTGGCGGCCGGTGAGCGGGCATTGGTCGATGACCAGGGCGAAGCCGGCGATCTCGTTGCCGGACATGATCAGATAGGGGAAGCGCCAGAAGCGGTCGAGGAAATCGTAGGCGAAGCGGCCGTCGGGCTCCACTGGGAACGGCATGAACTCGGTCATGTCGTGGAGGTAGAGCTGGATCAGGTTGGCAATTACCGGCTTTTGGTCCGGTGAGGCGGGGATGACGGAGACTGGGGGCGTGTCCTGCATGACGGGACTATGGGCGCAGCATTGCTTGGCGACAAGCGCCGCCAGATTTTCTGGCTCAGCAAACAGAGGTTCCCGCTTTCGCGGGAATGACGCCGTGCGTGGGGGATGGACCGGCAATGTGCCACGACCTCGTCCTTCGACGGGCTCAGGATGAGGTCTACTGAGGTATGTGGAATATCTAGTAGACCTCATGGTGAGCTTGTCGAACCACGAGGGCGTGCCCCTACTCTGCCGCGGGCAGGCCGCGTTTGACGAAGCCGTCGGGGTCGTTGGCGGTACGCAGGAGTTGTTCTTCGGCTTCGGTGGCTTCGCGCTGGCGGTTCCACATTTGGGCGTAGAGGCCGGCTTGTTGCAGCAGGGCGATGTGGTTGCCGCGTTCGGCCACGATGCCATCGCGCAGGACGAGAATTTCGTCGGCGTTGACGACCGTGGAAAGGCGGTGGGCGATGACGACTGAGGTGCGGTTCTTAGAGACTATGTCGAGGGCGGACTGGATGTCGCGCTCGGTCTTGGTGTCGAGCGCCGAGGTTGCTTCATCGAGGATGAGCAGCGAGGGCGATTTGAGGATGGTGCGGGCGATGGCCACGCGCTGCTTCTCGCCGCCGGAGAGTTTCAGGCCGCGTTCGCCGACCGGGGTATCGTAGCCTTTGGGCAGGGCCTCGATGAAGGGGCCGACCTGGGCCATGGCGGCAGCGGCGCGGACTTCCTCGTCGGTGGCGTCCGGGCGGCCGTAGCGGATATTGTAGCCGATGGAGTCGTTGAACAGCACGGTATCCTGCGGAACCATGCCGATGGCCGAGCGCAGGCTTTCCTGGGTGATGTCGCGCAGATCCTGGCCATCGATGGTGATGGCGCCGCCAGTGACATCGTAGAAGCGATAGAGCAGCCGGGAAATTGTGGATTTGCCCGCGCCGGTGGGGCCGACAATGGCGACGGTCTTGCCGGCGGGCACTTCAAAGCTCACGCCCTTGAGGATGGGGCGCTCGGGGTCATAATGGAAGGTGACGTTGTCGAAGCGGATGACGGGGCCGGATATGACCAGTGGCTTGGCATCGGGCTTATCCTCGATCTCGGGATTCTGGTCGAGCAGCTTGAACATTTCCTCGATATCGGTGAGGCCCTGGCGCAGTTCGCGATAGACGAAGCCGATGAAGTTCAGCGGCCGATAGACCTGCATGAGGAAGGTATTGAGCAGGACGAAATCGCCCAGCGTCAGCGTGCGGTTCATGACGCCGTAGATGGCCATGATCGAAATGATCAGGAAGCCGCCATAGAAGATCAGGGCCTGGCCGAAATTGAGGAAACCCAGCGAAGTCCAGATGCGGATGGCGGAGCGCTCATAGCCAGCCATGGAGGCGTCGTAGCGCTCGGCCTCCATCTTCTCGTTGGCGAAGTATTTCACCGTCTCGAAATTGAGCAGGCTATCGATGGCCTTGCCATTGGCGTCGGTATCGGAGTCGTTCATGTCACGACGGATCGCGATGCGCCAGTTGGAGGCCTTGATGGTGAAATAAAGATAGCCCCAGATCATCACCACCAGGACGCCGAGATAGCTCACGCCGAACATCCAGACGAAGATGACGGCGGTGATGATGAACTCAACCAGCGTGGGGGCGATGTTGAGCATCGTGAAACGCACAATGGTTTCAATGCCCTTGGTGCCACGTTCGATGACGCGGCTCAGCCCGCCGGTGCGGCGCGCCAGATGGAAGCGCAGCGAGAGGCGATGCATGTGATGGAAGGTGCGGAGCGCGAGCTTGCGGACAGCATTCTGGCCGACGCTGGCAAAGAGCACGTCGCGCAATTGCTGGAAGCCGGCATCGAGCACATTGCCGAGCACATAGGCGATGACCAGCACGACCGGGATGGCGAGGCCGAGGACCAGCGCGCTATCGGGCGCGGTGCCGTCGAGGCTATCGATAATGCCTTTATAGGCGAAGGGAATGAGGGTGGTGGCGACCTTGCTGAGCAGCAGCGCGCCAATGGCCCAGACCACGCGCCAGCGCAGATCGGGACGGTCTTCGGGCCACATATAGGTCCACAGGTTCTTGACCGTGGAAAATACCGAGCCCTCGTCCGCGCTAACGGACGGTTTCTTGTTTGCGCTGTCAGTCGTCATCAGGCCGGCTCTGCTTCCAGTTTGGGGCTGGCGGGGGTGAGGCCGGCGAGCATGCCCGAATAGGCGGCGCCCAGCTCGGCCAGGCGATCATGCTGGACGATGTAGCAATTGCGGGTGCCGCGCGGCTGGCGCGTAATCAGCCCGGCGTCGAGCAGCACCTTGATGTGCTGGGACACGGTGGACTGGGCCAGCGGCAGGGATTCGGTCACATCGGCACAGCAGCATTGGCCCTGCTGCTGCGTCGCCAGGATGCGCAGGATATTGAGGCGCACCGGATGGCCCAGTGCCCGCAGGAGTGTAGCAATATCGTCGTCGCGCATCTGCTCGGCTTTTTTGATCGTCAATTTACGATAGAAGATGGGGTTCGCAGACGCAAGTTCAATGACCGGCTTTTCAGCCAGTCATTGAATTGATCAGTCGGCCGCGCTGGGCAGATCGAAGACCTGGCCGGGATAGATGCGGTCGGGGTCGCGGATCTGGCCGTTATTGGCTTCGTAGATGGTGGTGTATTTGATGCCGGCGCCATAGACGCGGCGGGCAATGGTCCAGAGATTGTCGCCGGTACGGATGATGGCCTTGCCGGAAGCGAAGCGGGCGGCTTCGGGATCGCCGACTGCGGTGGCCACCATGGTGGGAACGCTGGTTTCGTCGCTGGCTGTGGGGGACACTGGCGGAGTGGGTTCTGCCGGCGTAGCGGGGGGCTGGGCCGGCTCAGCAGGTGCCGCCGGAGCGGGTGACGGGCTGGCGGCGGGCGATTGTGCAGATTCGCTTGGAGCCGCTGCTGGT